>JBHIDQ010000096.1:0-5444 GCA_046760155.1 Dehalococcoidales bacterium
CGGGGTAAATTTGACAGGAATGATGCCAGCCTCTCATCGTTACGATGCAGATTGGGCGGAAGCTGATACAAAAGCGGACCCAGTTTCTCGCCCAAGATTTTAGCTCTGGTAATAAATGTCTGCAATGGTTCTTGGCTGTTTTTGAGTCGCTTGATATGAGTGATAAATCGGCTCACCTTGACGGCAAAAGTAAAACCGGGCGGGGACGAATCATGCCAGGTAGCAAAGGCAGCCTCGGAAGGCAGCCGGTAAAAGCTATTATTCAGTTCCACGGTATCAAAATGGCGGGCGTAAAATGCGAGCCATTCTGCTTTGGCTAGTTTCGCTGGATAGAATATATCCCGCCAGTGGTCGTAATGCCAGCCGGAAGTGCCAATATGGTAGTGAAATGTCATTACTCTCTTGCCCGACTTTATTCTAGCATCAATAGATATAGACTTCCAAACCAATAAAATAGAGATTCTTTATAAACCTCACCCCCTTTTAGTTTTATCTAGTAACCCTATCCCCCTTTGTCCCCCTTCCCCTTCAGAAGGGGAAGGGGGAATCTTTATGTAAGAGAGGCTTCGCCTCTCTTTGACGCTCCTTTAGTATATCTCTCCTTCAAAGGAGAGGGGGAAGAGATTTTGAGAGGGGGTATTACCCCCTCTCTTACTAAACTCCC
Organism: Dehalococcoidales bacterium; assembly: GCA_046760155.1. Classification (GTDB taxonomy): domain Bacteria; phylum Chloroflexota; class Dehalococcoidia; order Dehalococcoidales; family RBG-16-60-22; genus JBHIDQ01. The sequence continues at coordinate 665 of JBHIDQ010000096.1, forward strand.
CCTTCCCTTAATCAGTCAAAAGGGAAGGGGGTAGGGGGATAGGTTTCTTAGAAATTTCGTTAGTTTGACCATTTTGAAGGGTATCCTGTATATTGAAAAGCGGAACTGGCTACCTAAAATGACGATCAGCTCTGGAAGCAGTAATGTAAAGAGGAGTTAAAGGTAATATGCCTCCTACTGAAGGGAAAACTCTGGTTCAGTGTGATTTTGACAGTACCATCGCTACGGATGACGTGAGTTTCATGTTGCTGGACGCCTTTGCCGATGGGGACTGGCGACAGCTATTAAAGGAGTATAGAGAGGACAGAATACCGGTCGGGGTTTTTAATGCCAAATCATTTGCCATGGTGAAAGCGGATAAGCAAACCCTGCTCGACTTTATTCTGGTGCAGAACAAAATAAGAATTCGCCCCGGCTTTAACGAGCTGCTGACTTACTGCGCGAAAAAGGGCTTCAAGTTTGTCATCGTCAGCAACGGTCTGAGCTTCTATATCGAAGCCATCCTAAAGGATATTGGCGTCGATAATATTGAGGTGTTTGCCTCGCAGACTGAGTTCAATGCGGAAGGTCTGCGGGTCAAATATATCGGGCCGGATGGTAGCGAGCTGGTGAGTGGCTTCAAGGACGCCTATACCAAATTATTTCTGAGTCGGGGTTATCGCGTGGTCTATATTGGCGACGGTAAGTCTGACCGCTCACCGGCAGGTCTGGCCGATTATGTTTTCGCCCGGGATGACCTGTTAGCCCACTGCCGGGAGAAGAACATTGACTGCACGCCTTTTAATGACCTCAATGACGTGGTAAAAGGGTTAGAACTTTTGTCATAGTAATAAAAAGCTGGTGGCTACTCCCCAGTGCTTCAATAGCGATACAACAATTACCGCACCACGTTCCTCATTGTTGAGAAAACGATATATAAGTTGTTTCCAAAATGATATATAATTAGATTAAGTATAGTTATTTGTGGTCATTCCCGTTGGATTATTGACTATGGTTATTGGTCCTGGTTGACAAAATATGGAGAGCCCCTGCCTTTGAATGGATACCTAGATGGGAGGTGAAAAATGGGGAAGAAAGAAAAAGCTCCGGAAGAAAAGCACCTTGTAGAAATCGAGGAACCGAGTCTGGACGAAACACAAATGGCAGAACAATTATACCACAGTGCCGGACTGGACCCGGTGGTTGAGGCCGGGCTGAAAGATTACGATAAACGCCTGCAACAAGAGGATAAGTTGATGAGAAAGGTGCTTGGTCCACGCGGAAGTGATATAAGGGGCTACGGGGAGGCTGTGGCCAAGAGAGTAGCTCTTGCCGTATATGCACTACTAAATAAGCAGTATGGCGGGAAAATGGGAGACCTAAGGTCATACCTAATGACACTGGAAGACGAACGTGACCGGGCAAACACCAGGTATGATGAGCTTATGGGAAGGGTAATTGGCATATTGGGAGACGAGTATAAGGATTTAAGAACTGATTCCAAAGAATTTATGGAGAGGATGACGGCAGTATTAGGCGAAGACCTTAAGGAGTCAAGGATTGACCGCGAAGCGCTGGCGGTGAAATTGGCGGATATAGATGGTTTAAGGTCGCAAATAAAGACCCTAAATAAAGAAAAAGAACAATTAAAGGAAAGCCATGAATCAGAAATAACGGCGCTAAAAAATGAGCATAATGAAGAGGTAGCCAACTTAAGAGCGCAAATCGCTAAGCTGGATGCCAAAATAAAAGGGTTAGAATCAGAAAAAAGAACGGTCACCAGTGACCTGGCACAGTTGAGAGGAGACTATGACCAGCTGAAAACAGCGATTACCACGTTAGCCGGAGCAATCCCTCATGAAGAAATAGGGGAAAAGTTAGGCGAAGAGTTATACGGCTTTCTTCTCAAAGATTCAAAGGTACCTGGCATGGTGATTGGTGGCGTGGGGAAGTTCATTGACTTTAAAAAGTATCTGGGGATGGCTGCTTCGAAGGGAGCGGAGGAAGCCAGGAAACAGGCAGAAGAGACTCTGAGCGGGATATTGCGGGAATAGCGTGCGGATTTTAATCTTTAATCCTCATACGATTAAGTCGATTTAAGGTTTCCCTAATTGTGCCCTTTCAATGACCTCAATGATGTGGTGAGGGGGCTGGGGGTTTTAGCGCCGAAATAGTGGTTTTAGAAAGAGCAAATCCGCTCCCCCCGTGGGAGGAAATCCGAACTTTTATTGAAGTCTGGGTTATCCTATCTCTTGCGGGAGTCTATGAGTCGTGGAGTCTCTGCTTCCTGTAAGCCGTGTCAAAGACCAGATCTTCTCCCCTGCATAACACCTTCAGCTTTTGGCTCTTTTCGGGAAGTAGCCACATCTTGCGCCGTGGCAGCCATGAGGGTGCCTTTTGAAGTAGGAGCAAACCACTCGCTCCCTGTGGATAGGCAGCTTAACGTTGAGATACTCCTTCGCCAGGTTACTCCCGACCGTTAGGCCAGTCCACACATAGCTCTTGCAGCAACAAGGCCCAGTGTCGTTGGCAATGGCGTCAACCACCCTTGCAACGACGTGCATCGTGATGGCACTCTCCCTGTCCTTAGGACACTCTGCACCTAACATCACGCTGAACGCTGCCCCGATGGCAATGGGAACCCCACACACCCCCGTAAGTCCGCAGTAAGCGGAAATTGATTGTCGCTGAGTTCGATCCATAGCCTCAATAATCTGCTTATCTTTGATGCCTTGATACTTTCGGTTTCTTAATGAGGTCATGAAAGCCCCGGCGGCGACCAGCGCATTTTCGCAGCCGAGCATTGGAATATTGGGATGAGTCATCAAGAGGCTTGCCAGGGCCAGAGGGTCTGTTTCCCTCGCAGACAGGGAAAGATCCCTGACCGCCTCGTAAGCTTCCTTACCATGACAGACTTCGCAAACGTAGTGGCCTCGGGGGCACCTGATGTAGCCCTTTTCCTCCTTACCGCAGTAGATGCAAGTGACGCTTACGGGCTCAGTCAAATACTCCAGAGGCCCCCCGCAGACCATGCAGTTCTCCTTCTTCCTTTCTGCCTCCGTTTTTTCTATCCTGAAAAGGATTTCGTCTTCTCCTTTAATCTGCTCTAAAACAGTGTAACCTTTGTCTTGAGCGAAGCGGTGCACCATCTTCTCAAAACTTGGGCGTACCAGAACCTCAACCACGGCGCTTGACTCTACCAAGGCCATGGCTTCTTCGATAGGCCTTGATAAAGTATCGACACAGCATGCTTCCCTGGCATCAACCACTTTAGCGATCTTCATTTTGCTTACCTCCCGTATGAAGTCATTAACGACATTATATCACTCACGCCCTTATGTGGAAATCCTCCGAAAGATAAGGCTCATTCTGAAAGTTCGGACTATTTTACGTTCACGTAGATTCAGCGGAAAGCCAATCCGCTCCCCGAGCCAGATTCGAACTTTATATTTAATCTTTAATCCTTACCCGGTTTAACCGATTCAAAGTCTCCCTCTTTTCACTCAGCGCCAGCCTGGTTTTGTGGATGGCTCGGGAGAGCAACTCAATACTCTGGTCGTAGGTTTTTCGGTCCACCGGGTAGGGGATGCCGTCCTTACCGCCGTGGGCGAAGCTGTAGCGGGCGGGGTCGCGGTAGCTGGGGGCAACCCCATAGACCAGTTCTGAAATCAGGCTTAAAGCGCGGATGGTCTTGGCGCCGACGCCGGACAGTCCCAGTAGCTGCTCGAAGTCCTGGGGCTGGCGCTCATAGGTGCTCAGGATAATCTTACTCAGGCTCTCGGGGTGCAGGTCACTAACGACGATTTGGTGGCGGGGAGGCAGGGTCAGGGTCTTCAGTCTCTTCAGTTCGGCCAGGTTTTTTTCTGGCTTTTCCTCAGTGGCAATACCAGTGATGGTGGTTCGTGCCGGGTCACTTTCTTGGGCGACCAGATTGAGGGCTTGTCCTCTTGCCTCAGACAGGACGGCAGAGTGGGGCTCGTTGACAAAACTGTTAACGGCTTCGCTCAGCCAGTGGTAGCGGCGGGCATAGCGGTTGGTCTCATTCATACCCTGCTGAATAACCGCCCACGAGCCCTTGTCGGTGAAGAGAAAGGTATGGTGGTAAAGCTGGTAGCCATCCTGAACCGCCGAGCTGTCTACCTTGGCGGACATACGACTGGCATAGACCAGTGGTGCTGGATTCATTGAAGTTAAGTCAGCCCAATTTTCGATTTCGGCGGGTGTCTGGCGTGAAGTTTTGCCCTTGCCGCCAGCGACAAACAGGTCGAGGTCCCGTTCCATCCCTTTTAGCGCTTCTTTGAGCGCGCCGCAAAGGGTGGTGGTAACCCCACTGCTGTGCCAGTCAAAGCCCAAGATACAGCCAAAAGCCTGAAACCAGTAAGGGTGTGATAACCGCCGCAGCATTTCTTCCGGGCCAAAGTCAGTGATGATGGCTAAAGTGATTTCGCGGGCTAACTTCACCATACGCTGAAATAGCCAGGGTGGTGCCTTACCATAATGGAGGGGTAAGTTGGCAATACCGGTTCTGGCGGGGACAGTCATGACTTAAATGCCTCCTGATTAGAGGCTACAGGTGTCGCAACTGGAAGCACTACAACTGGCACAGGAACTGCCGGTGCCGACTAGGGAGGTAATTTCGCCGCTCTCGTTCTTGGCGAAGGAGGCACAAGCAGAGACGATGCGTTTGGCGCTATTATGGCAACGGGGACAGGAAGCCTTGTTATCGGCTTCGCGGAACGGCCGTAACAATTCAAACTTCAGGTCACAATCGGAGCAAACATACTCATATATCGGCATTTTC
>JBHIDQ010000097.1:0-5375 GCA_046760155.1 Dehalococcoidales bacterium
AAGGCGCAGGCTCTGCTTATGGCCGGGGAGGTGGTGGTGGATGAGAAAACGGTTACCAAACCGGGGACTTTAATTAGTGAAGAGGCGGAAATTACCATCCTTGAGCCGCCTCCTTTTGTTAGTCGCGGCGGCATTAAGCTGGAATACGCGCTTGACCAGTTTCAACTTGATGTTTCTGACAAGGTAGCGGCTGACATCGGAGCGTCAACTGGCGGCTTTACCGATTGTTTGCTCCAGCGCGGGACAAATAAAGTCTATGCCATAGACGTTGGCTACGGTCAGCTGGACTATCGCCTGCGGCGGGACTCGCGGGTGGTGGTCATGGAGCGGACAAATGCCCGCTATCCCGTCCCGTTGCCAGAGAAGGTTGACTTAGTGACCATCGATTTATCCTTTATCTCGGTAAAGAAGGTGATACCATCGGTAGCTAAACTGCTCAAAGACAACGGTTATTTGCTGGTGCTGTTCAAGCCGCAGTTTGAGGCCGAGAGGAGGGAGGTGGGTAAGGGGGGCGTGATTAAAGAGCCACAGCTTCACGCCACAGTTTTGGGTCGTTTTATTGCCTGGGTGGTGGAGCATAATTTCAGATTGAAAGGGTTAGTGGCGTCACCCATCCTCGGCGCTGAGGGAAACAAAGAATTTTTCGTTCTACTGAAGTTGACATAATGATAAAACAGGTTGTTCTTAATGTTGAGGGCATAACCATTTCGGGACAGCTATACCTGCCCGAGGGCAAAGCTCCATATCCCGCCGTTTGCGTTTGTCATGGTATTCCGGTGGGTACTCCCGAAGATAAGGAAAATGGTTATCCTCGGCTGGCAGAAAGGATTTGTCGGGAAGGTTTTGCCGTGTTGATTTTTAACTTCCGGGGAACCGGGGCTAGTGGTGGTAACCTTGATATTCTGGGCTGGACCAGAGATTTGAAGGCAGCCATTGACTATTTGTGGTCTTTATCTGAAATAGATAAATCTCATCTGTCGCTCCTTGGCTTTAGTGGTGGAGCGGCGGTTTCGGTATATGTGGCGGCTCAGGATAGCCGAATATCATACCTTGCCTCCTGTGCCTGCCCGGCTGAGTTTACCTTCGTTACTGAGGTTGATGAACCACAGGCGGTGGTTGACCACTTTCGTCATATTGGTACCATTAGGGATAAAAATTTTCCCCGGTCGGCAGAAAAGTGGCTTAATGGCTTCAGACGGGTACGCCCGATTAAATATGTGGCCGGAATTACCCCTAGGCCTTTACTACTGGTGCATGGTAACCAGGATGAGACCGTGGATGTAAGTCACGCTTATAGGCTATATGATAGAGCTAAGGAACCAAAACAAATGATTATAATTGAAGGCGCTGGGCACCAGCTGCGGCAGGATGATCGGGCAATAGGTATCGTTATCGACTGGCTGAAATCTCAGTGCTGAGATTAGTGGCAGGTTAAAGTAAGTTGACCGGTACGTATAAAATAGACTATAATCAAATTTGGTAGGGTTACTCGGGACGATTTTAAGAAGGCGGGAAAAGTTGCACGAAAGTTGCGGCGTTTTTGGTGTCTATGCTCCTAATGAGGATGTAGCCCGTCTTACCTTTTTTGCTCTCTTTGCTCTGCAACACCGCGGTCAGGAAAGTAGTGGTATTGCCACTGCCGATGGCAAGAAGCTCAACATTTACGCCAAGATGGGACTGGCGTCACAGGTTTTCAGCGAGGAATCGCTAAGCCAGCTGGTCGGGAACATCGCCATTGGTCATAATCGCTATTCCACTGCCGGTTCCAGTCGGGAGTTTAACGTTCAGCCGATTCTGGTTGGCAAGGGTTCCCATGCTATTGCCATCGCTCATAACGGTAATATTATTAACGCCGAGCACCTGTATGAGGAACTCGATGAACAGGGCTACAACTTCCACAGTTCCACCGATACCGAAGTTATCGCTAATCTCATCCTCTCCTCCCCTGAGAAGAATTGGGTAGACAAGATAAGATATGCCATGCATCGGCTTCAGGGGGCATACTCTTTGACCATACTAACCAAGGACTCTTTGTTTGGGGTCCGTGACCCGTTCGGTGTGCGTCCGCTTTGTCTGGGGAGTATTGATAGTGGCTGGGTTATCGCCTCAGAGAGCTGTGCCCTTGACCATATTGGTGCCAGCTTTATCCGAGAGATTGAGCCGGGTGAGATAGTTTCGATTACGGAAAATGGCGTTGATAGTTACCGGGAAAAGGTAGGGAGAAGGGCGCTGTGCATCTTTGAGTATATCTACTTTGCTCGTCCGGATAGCGTGATTAACGGCCGACTGCTTTCTACGGCCCGCCAGGCGATGGGAGCCAGACTGGCACAAGAACATTCCGTGGCTGCCGATTTGGTTATTGGGGTGCCTGATTCAGCGACCAGCGCTGGCATCGGCTATTCTCGCCAGTCAGGTATCCCGATAGGTGAAGGATTGATTAAGAACCGCTATGTGGGGCGCACTTTTATTGAACCTGACCAGCGCATTAGAGACCTTGGCGTTAAACTGAAATTTAACCCCTTGCCCCATATGTTGCAGAATGAGCGATTAGTCGTGGTTGATGATAGTATCGTTCGTGGCACAACCACCCCCAGCGTGGTGAAGATGCTGAGAAGGGCCGGGGCCAAGGAAGTGCATATGCGCATCTGTGCCCCACCCATACGTTACCCTTGTTTCTTTGGTGTGGATATGGCTACCCGCCAGGAGCTAATCGCCGCTCAGAAATCAATACCTGAAATTTGTCATTTCATCGGTGCTGATTCTTTAGGCTATATGAGCATTGAAGGCCTGCTTGAAGCAGTGGCTTTGCCCAAGGAAACCTTTTGCTTGGCTTGTTTCACTGGTAATTACCCCATACCGGTCCAGCTTGAGATGGATAAACTGGCACTGGAGACGGCACAGGTTAATCGCCACGCTCTTTCTGGTATCGGGCGACGCTAATCGTAAACCATTCCGCTATTTGTCTTTTTTTCGCAAAATCTTTAGGGTTGACAAAAACCCTTATTTATTTTAGAGTTATAGAACAGGTGTTCGCCTTGGTCGCAAAAGTTAGTTTTTGGTGAGCGGGATGAGAGTCTTGTCAGCGAAACAACAGGGTATCATTGATTTTATTCACCGTTTTCTGGTGGCTAATGGCTATCCACCTACGGTTAGAGATATCCAAGGTGGCTGTGGCATCAGCTCGACTTCGGTTGTCGATTATCATCTGAGAATACTGGGGAAGGAGGGGTATATTCGTCGCCATCCTGAGGTATCACGCGGCATCGAATTACTCACTAGATCCATCACTTCCTTGTCTCGAGTGCAGGTTCCAGTTATTGGACAGATAGCCGCCGGTGAGCCGATACCAGTACCAACTCCAGATACCTGGGATGTTACCGCCGCTGCTGAGACCATTGAGATAGCACCAGACTTGACCCAGGGCAGGGAAGGGATTTATGCTTTGAAAGTGAAGGGTTCGTCAATGGTGGACGCTCTGATTAACGATGGAGATATTGTGTTGCTGCAGTACGTCAATGTGGTGGAGAATGGGGAAATGGCCGCCGTATGGCTCAGGACGGAAAAGGAGGCGACGTTGAAGAAAGTCTATGTTGAGCCGGGTCGTGTCCGGCTTCAACCGGCCAATAGTCAGATGCCGCCGATATTTACTGAGCCGAACAATGTTGAGATTCAAGGGAGGGTCATTGCCGTCATCAGGCAGTTAGTCTAGACCGGGATAAACAGTAAAAAACCTAAATAATCATAGCTTGATTTGATTTTTTATTGACAGTAGTTATAAACTTGATTTGATTTTTGGTTGGCAGCGGATATAAATTAGTGGTAGTTGTGGTTGAGGCGGATGCTGTCAATAGATGAATAATTGAAAAGGGAGCTATGATTCTATCGCAGTTTCAGACGGTGGGTCGTGATCTTTTTACCCGAGGGCTTGTATCATCGCACAGTGGCAATCTGAGTATCAGGCTCGGTGAGCGTATCATTATTACCCGCCGTGGCAGCATGCTTAACTGTTTGCAGGAACATGATTTGATCGAGACTGGGATAAGTAAAAATAGCCGCTCGACGCCACTGGCCTCAACGGATTTAGCTATTCATCGTGCTATTTATCGAGAAACTCAGGCATTAGCCATTGTCCATGCCCATCCACCTCACGCGGTGGCGCTATCAATGACCGATGCGGAAATTGTGCCCGGTGTTGAGGACTTTTCGCTAATCGGCACGGTTCCGGTGGTGGGGTGGAATGTGGATACGAAAATAAAAAGCCTGGCAGATATCGTTGCTCAGGCCTTAAAGCAGCACCGGATTATTATGGTTCATAATCATGGCAGCTTTGCTACTGGTCAATTACTTGAGGAAGCTTATAATTTCACTACCGCGCTGGAACAAAGCAGCCAGGTTCTTTGCCTAATGAGGTCATTGCAGGTTAGTCCGATTAAAGAATAGCCTATTTCTTGAAAACAGGCGTACACCAGTCGAGGTATTTAGAATTGTTGCCACATATTACCTCGGCGTAAATTTTTTGTAGCTTCTTGGTTACCTCACCAATCTCACCATTGCCCACCTGCCGATGGTCTATTTCGGCTACCGGGGTGACATGGGCGGCAGTACCGGTAAGGAAGACCTCTTCGGCAACGTAAAGCTCGCCACGGTCAACCGATCTCTCTATCGTTTCGATACCTAACTCGTTTTTGGCCAGTTTGATGACACTATCGCGGGTAATGCCGGGTAGAATATTATTATAGGTGGCCGGGGTAACTAATTTGCCATCGATAACCAGGAAAATATTCTCACCACTGCCCTCGGAGACGTAACCATCCGGGGAGAGCATAATCGCCTCATCAAAACCGCTCTCCACCGCGTCTGATTTAGCCAGAGCATTACTGGCATAATTACCCATGATTTTAACTTGTGGCGGAGCGGCATTATCCGTAGGACGCTGCCAGGAAGAGACGCAACACTTGGCTTTATCCACGTCGATATACCGCCCCCAGGGAATAATAAACACCACGTAATCATCGCTGATGTCATGCAATCGGACACCTAAAGCTTCACTGCTCTTATAAGCTAAGGGGCGTACGTAAATATCCTCCTCAAAGCCACACTTTTGGGCTAGTTCTACCGTTATCTGGCATAACTCATCTACGCTATAGGGCAGTCTAATCCTCAACACTTGGCAGCCATTGAGTAGACGTTGATAGTGCTCTTTAAGACGGAAGAGGTAAATCTGTTGTTGCTTGGCATTCCAGTTACCCCTGATACCCTCAAAGATAGCAGTGCCGTAATGAAGGGCTTGGGTCATCACTCCTATCTTGGCTTCGGCTAGAGGAACAAACTGATTTTTGAAAAAGGCGTATGATGGCATTGGCGGGTCTCCTTTT
>JBHIDQ010000098.1:0-5369 GCA_046760155.1 Dehalococcoidales bacterium
TTTGTTTTTGTCCTTATCCGGCTTACCACCCTTGTTACCGGGGGTACCTTTATCGCTGCCGGGGCCTTTGTTATCGGGGGTACCTTTATCGTGGCCGGGGCCTTTGTCACCGGGGGTGCCTTTATCGTGGCCGGGCTCTGTATCACCGGGAGTGCCTTCATCGTGGCCGGGCTCCGTATCACCGGGGGTACCTTCATCGTGGCCGGGCTCTATGTCACCGGGGGTACCTTCATCGCTGCCGGGCTCCGTATCACCGGGGGTACCTTCATCGCTGCCGGGCTCCGTATCACCGGGGGTGCCTTCATCGTGGCCGGGCTCCGTATCACCGGGGGTGCCTTCATCGTGGTCGGGCTCCGTATCACTAGGGACAGTTCTATCGTGGCTACTGACCTCTACACCAACGGATTCATCCGCGTCATCACTATCCTCTGCCGCTAGCTTGGTTGGCGCTACTTTCTCTATGGGCATTTCTGTCTCTACTATCTCCTCTGGGCCCTCTTGTCCGAGTGGTTCTACCGAGCTTATCTCACTACCAACAATCTGACCATCTTTAACTTGTAAATTAAGGTGTATCAGCCACCCGCCTTCCTTTACTGCACCCCAAGTACCAGTGTACGCAAAGACTACTTCACCATCAGAAATACCCTGAATACTGAAGGGCGCTATCCCTTCCGCCAAGTAGCGCAGGGAAATAATATATTCACCGGTCACGGGTTCCACAATAGTTATAAGTTGGCTATCTTCGGACGGTGATAAGGATTGAGAACCTAGAATTTGATTGAACGATAAACCACTTGGCAAATTCCCGGTGCTGGACCCGGTTGGGTCGGTTACCGAACCAAGCGCAGGCATATTAGTCATGATGAGAATCTCGGACTTGGGGTTGGGTAAAGCTAACGATTGGGCAGGCGCGGTCCCGGTTTCCACTTGAGCCTGCTTATTGGCTGGTAGTTGTACCTCTTTGTCCATAGTGACAACACTGACTAATCCTTCTATGGTCGATACCTTTGTAAATCCGTTTTCATCCACTTCGGTAGCAAACAGAGTGCCGCGAACTATGGCCGTGGCGGACGGTGTCTCAATCTGGTAATGCGAACCAGGGTCGGCCATTTTTACCACTCGACTCCAGGTTCTGCCTAGCCATTGCTTCAGAATAATGGTGGTCGATTGCTCGCCAGTAGATTCGACTTGCTGAATTTCCACATCACTATTAGGCTCAAGTTTGAGGGTACTCCCCTCAAAGAAAGTGAGTAGTGCGTGGGAATCTGGAGCTGTTTTTATCCGTGTGCCAACCGTTAAGGTCATACCATTGTTACCCGGCCGACTATTATCAGTCCCCGGTTTTTGAACTTCAACGCTGCCAGATAGTATGCTCAAGGTGCACTGGGAAGCCAGAGCAGGGGATGAAAATAGATAATTGGGCGCTCCGGAAAGGCTTACGCCAAGTAAAAGGAATAAAGCTATTGTAACTGGAATAGCGACTCTTCTCGCGCCAATAATAGTGTGCCAAATTCTTTGCCAAGAGATGGTTAACTCGCCGAGCAGCGGCATTCTCGGTACTGATTTTTCCACTTTGGCTTGAATAGACTCTTGACGGATTCGTGCCAGCAAACGAGCTTTTGCTATCCTCCTGAATTCATCTGAGGGTGAAACTTTAGGCAGGGCCGAAATTGACCAGGCGGTGGTCAATAATGGCTCCAGCTGTTCCCACAGGTGTGGGTATTCAGCTAGGCAAGATTCGATCCTTTCCCCACTTTGTATCTGCTCAAGACATTCATCCAGGATTTCTAATAGCTTGGCATTCATTTCCTCTACTGCTCACTACTCAATTTCTCTCTTAGTTTAGCCAGGGCCCGCATCTGCAGTATTCTTATTGCTCCTTGGTTTTTGTCCATTATCTGTCCAATCTCGCGGTTATCCAGACCTTCGATAAATTTCAAAATAATGACCTGCTTCTGATTTTGAGGTAGGCAATCTATCCCATTTAACAATTCCTGTCGTTCTAGCTCTGTTTCCACCTTTAGTTTGGGGTCACTAAGCTCGGCCACGGTTTCCATTTCGGTTGAAAACTCCTTTTTTTGACCTCGGAAGACATCGATTACATGGTTGTGGGCGATACGATAGAGCCATGATGAAAATGTCTTTTCCTTTCCCTTACAAGAACTGATTGCCCTCCAAGCTTTGATGAATACATCTTCGGTAATATCCTCGGCAGTCATCTTATCCTTGACCTGATAAAACACGTACCGGTAAATCCTATCCAGATAGATACTATAGAGTTCACCAAATGCTTCAAAGTCGCCACCAGTAGCTCTTCTTATTAGCCTGATAATTTCAGACTGGTCAGGGATTACCGTTCTGGTAGTTGCTTGAGCTTCATTTTCCCCGACAATCTTATTACGAGTTTGTTTTGCCATTTGTTACACTCACTTCATTAAGGCTTCATTAATATTCCATTACTACTTCATTAATACCTCAATTTTCTGGTGCTCCGGATGGCCAGTTATGAATATCAGTCACCTCATAGGCTTGGATTGGCTCTTGTTTTCCTTTTACGGTCAGTGGTTCTAATGACTCTGCCGTGATGAAATCTCTTACTAGGGAGAAAGTATTAGCCCCAATCCATACCTTGCCACCGGGTGTAGCGCTGGCTAGTCTGGCGGCAGTATTCACCGTATCACCAATAACAGAGTATTCTAAGCGGTCTTCGGCACCCAGATTGCCGGTTAGTGCTTTACCCGTATTGATACCAATACCAAACTCCATTTTGGCTATAGTTATCTCTTTCTCTTGCCACTCTCGAATAGCACGTTGAATACTGACTGCTGCTTTAATGGCTAATAAGCTGTGCTGTTCACATTCCGTTGGTACATTCCAAACTGCCATCACGCTATCACCACCAAATTTATTTATCATACCTCCGTATCTAAGAACGGCTTTGATGACGGTAGACAGATAAATATTCAATGTCGTTACCAGTTCTTCGGGCGCCATTTTCTCGGAGATGCCGGTGAAACCACGAATATCAGCAAAGGCGACCGTTACTTCATGCTCCTTGCCGCCTAACTCCAGCTCGCCTTCTCTCAGGGTCAGCAGTATTTTGTCTACTACTGATGGGGAAATATAACGGCCAAAAGTTTCAGTTATTTCCCTTTTCTCCGACCTTTCAACGATGACGTTATAAAGAGTCACTCCCACAAATGTACCGACTAACGTTAGAGGCGGGTACAACATATTCAGCAGTACACCGTTGTCAAAGAAATAGAAGGCAAAAAGAAAGTAAGTGATAATAAGGAGAACAGATGACAAGATAGCCTTCAATACCGGCAGGCGTAACATTAACAGACCACAAAAAAGCGCCAAGACTAATATCAGTGCAATGGTAACTACGGAAGGTATTGGCCTTAGAAAATTAGCCGACAAAATGGTATGAATGGCACTGGCGTGGATTTCAACACCGTTCATCATTAGTCCTATTGGTGTCCAGAAAGTATCACCAAGACCGCTAGCCATGGAACCAATAAGAACGATCCTGTCCTTAAAAATACCGAGGTCAATCTCGCCATTTAGGACATCAACCAAGGATATAGTCGGAAAATTCACTATTTCCCCGGTCCCTTGCGGGTTACTAATGTAGTTGATAAGCATTTCCCCGTTGTCACTTAGCGGAATTGAGCGACCAGCAAAAGGTAATACATTGTCTCGGATGGGAAATTCAATCACTTCAGGACGTCGAAGATATTTGGCAACCGCAGATAAGGCCAGTGCTGGCTCATGGTCATCATCATTACCTATTTGAAGGGATAACCTTCTCAACACGCCATCAACATCAGGCATTACATTGGCATGCCCGAGAGCGGCGGCTCCTTCGGCAAAGATTTTCCGTGGTCTGACAAAGTCTTTAGATTGTGTTGTTTGACGCATTATTGTTGAATCGGTCACGGTCGGTGTGAAGATAACCGGTAGAATCACATTGCCCGCATTTTTGATAGACGCTGCCAATTCTTCATCACCCGACGCTGGTTCAGAGAAAAGAATGTCAAAAATAATCACTCTCGCCTCAGCTTCAACAAGCGTATCTATTAGTCGGCTATAATGTGACCTGGGCCACTTTGCGAAATTTCCCAATTGTGCCAAGCTTTTATTATCAATACCAACGATGACAATTTTCTCTTCTGTTTCTTTTGCTTGGTATAGATTTGCGGCTTGGAAAAACAGGTCGCTACTTTGTTGCTGCAGGCGGTAAAGCCAATTGAACGTGAAAGCGAAACAGAATGCGGCACCAATAACCGCAGCAACGGCTATGCCTACCAGCAAACGATGTCGTTTTAATAGACGTGACATGTTAATATCCGCCTTAAGTTCCGTATTGCGCTGAGGCAATGAATTCACTCGGGTTGATTTTTAGACACGGTTCTAACACTTGTCCTCGCCGTTTTGGGTCTTACTTTATTAGCTTCTGTGACCAGTCTTTTTAAGTCTTGCACGGTAAACAGTCTCCAACCTCTCCTATCGACGTTCTCCACGTCTTCGAACACCCCACTCTTCAGCCATCGGAAAAAAGTACTTCTACTTATGCCGACTATTTGGCATACTTCAGCCGTTCGGTAATATTTTTTCCTTTTGATTGTGAGTGGCATCTTTTTACTCCTATTGACACTATTTGAATATATTTGATTTCAATATCAAGCAAGTTAATTATAGTCATATTTGAGTGATTGTCAATACCTAGAGTGCCGATAACTGGTTTAATGTATATCTAAAGCTCAACAAAATCCCTCTCGGCGTTAAAACGGCAAATATACCCCAATTTAAGCGCTGTTGCTTAAAGATTTGGGAAGCGTGTGTGAGGTGAGCTGAACCAGTCCCAATGCGTAGTCCATCGGGTTGGAAAGCAATAATAAGAGTGCTGGTGCCGGCCTTAGGCGCGACTTTTTCTCACCTTATGCCGGGAAGGCGGGGCATCAGTGGGCTGATCGAGAGTATATTCATCGGCGGCAAAGGGTGAGTACCCTTCGGAGATAGGTTGGCCATCCTTGAAAATCACCAGTGCAGCGCCACAATTTGAGCATGTTTGATTGCGGGGAAATCGTAATGCCCATCCAACGTAACGACGACCACACTTAGAACATCTACCCTCGAGCATATCTTAATTATACTAAAATAGTCCTTTTGTGTGTCAATATCCACTGGGTAGTGCTACTTCAACAATCAAAACTAACCAAATCCCTGACTGTCTGTGATAATATTGATGTGTCCGATTTCCTTGTGGGGACATAATGTGTAGCTGGGTATTGAATACAATTTTTTGCCAAATGGAGAATGACTTTGAGGGTCTGTTGAAATCATTTCAGCTTTCTGGTGGAGCT
>JBHIDQ010000099.1:0-5283 GCA_046760155.1 Dehalococcoidales bacterium
TACCATGCATCAAGCACACCGACGGCAATATCTGGCCTATCTATGATGTCATCCTGGATACCGGAATTGATGGTCTCCACCCCATTGACCCGATGGCGGGTATGGATATCGGTGAGGCCAAAGCCAAATTTGGGGATAAGGTCTGTTTGTGTGGTAACGTTAGCTGTGCTTTCAGCCTGGTTTCCGGGACAGTCGAAGAAGTACGCCAGGAAACCAGAGAGGTCATCAGGAAGGCGGGTAAGGGAGGGGGACTTATCTGCATGTCCAGCAATTCGATTCACTCCGGGGTCAAGCCGGAGAACTATGTGGCCCTGGTCAAGGCAATCAGAGAATTCGGCCAGTACCCCCTTTCTCTGGACTGAGGGGGCAGCTACCGATCCCGCTTCACTAATACCAGCCTAATAACTACCGTCTGTTCCACTTTCCAATCATATCAAGGCTTTGGCATCCATACTTGACCGTCTCCTAAGCAGAAGCAATTTCTGGACTTCTTTTGTACCATACCGTAACAAAACGTTTGTGAAAAGGACTTGGTTTCTCTATAATAGATTAACGACTTGGGAATGCCAAGAGCAATGTGGGAAATAAAATGACCAATCCTCCGGAAATCATTTTGGAAACCCGTTCCGTAAGCAAGTGGTTCGGTGGGGTCAGGGCGGTAGACCGTTGTTCCCTCGCGGTTCGCCGCGGCACTATTACCGGCCTGATTGGGCCCAATGGAGCGGGTAAGACCACGCTATTTAACCTTATCAGCGGAATCTATCGTCCCGATGAAGGCACCATCTTCTTCGACAGTAAACGGATTGACCGAGTGCCTTCTTACGCTATTTTCCGAACCGGTATCGCTCGCACCTTCCAGGTGACCCGTGACTTAGCTTCAATGACAGTGCTGGAAAATTTACTGCTTACTCCGCTGGGCCAGAGAGGGGAAGCTTTCTGGTACACCACCTTGAGACCATGGGCGGTGCTTCGTCAGGAACGCAAGCTTAAGGAAAAGGCTTTGCAAATCCTGAACTGGATTCATCTCGACCATCTTAGGGATGAGCCGGCCGGCCATCTTTCGGCGGGTCAGAAAAAACTCCTCGGGCTGGCAAGGATGATGATGACTTCGCCAAGACTGGTGCTTTTGGATGAGCCCGGGGCCGGGGTCAACCCTACTCTCCTTAAACAAATTGTGGATACCATTCAGCGTATGGTCGCCGAGCAAGGGGTGACCATATTCCTTATCGAACATGATATGGACCTCGTGATGGGCATTTGCAACCCCATCATCGTCATGGACAACGGGGCTAAACTGGCGGAAGGAACTCCTGAGGAAATCCGTTCCAATGAAAGCGTCCTGAGTGCCTATCTTGGAGGGTCGGTAACATGAGAAAAGAGCCGATTCTAATCGCCGAAAACATTGTGGCCGGTTATGGAGACGCGGATATCTTGCACAGCGTGACGGTAGAAGTCTTTCCTGATGAGATAGTGTGCATTATTGGCCCCAACGGTTCAGGAAAGTCAACATTGATGAAGACCATTGCCGGACTACTAAAGGCACGTGAGGGGCGGCTGGTCTTTGAAGGCGAAGAGATCTCCGGGTTGCCCCCACACCGCATCACGGCCAGAGGCCTGTCCTACGTTCCTCAATCGGATAACATCTTCCCCAACCTCACCGTCGAAGAAAACTTGGAGATGGGAGGTTTCCTCCGTGAAAAGGGGGTGCACCACAAAATTAAAACCCTTTACGGGCTTTTCCCAGCCCTCCGGGAAAAAAGCGGTGTCCGGGTGGCTAAGCTAAGCGGCGGGCAGCGCCAGATGGTTGCGCTGGCCCGCGCACTGATGCTGGAACCCCGCATGCTACTCCTTGATGAGCCATCGGCAGGACTTTCTCCTATTTTTGTTGAGACCCTTTACGAACAGATTCACAAAATACATGATATGGGTGTCTCCATACTGATAGTGGAGCAGAATGCCGTCAAGGCATTGCAGAATTCACACCGTTGTTACGTTCTAGCCGCCGGGGAAAATCGCTTTCAAGGCTCTTGCCACGAGGTACTGGGAAGCGAAGAACTCGGGCGACTTTATCTTGGGAGATAAATCTGATGGCGGAGCTTATTGTCTACGGTATCGTTCTGGGAAGTATCATCACCCTCGGAGCAATTGGACTCAGCCTGGTTTACGGGATACTGCGCTTCGCCCATTTTGCCCACGGTGATTTCATGACTCTAGGAGCGTATTGTGCGCTATTGTTCAGTGGATTATTCGCCCAAGCGGGCGTTTCTTCCCAGCCCCTGGGACCTTTTTCCTTCGGCTTCAACCTGCTGTTGTCCTTTCTCCCTGCCGTGTTGCTCGCCGCGGGAGTGGCTCTCGGAGTCGACCGCTTTTTCTATCGGCGGTTAAGAAAATTAAGGCTATCCCCGGTGCTGATGGCGATGGCCTCCCTGGCCATTGCCTTTGTGATCAGGAGCATCGTTTATATCACTTGGGGTCCGGACTTCCATTTCTATGTGAGCGGGCTGCGAACCTCTTGGGACCTCCCTTTCGGAATAAAACTCCGCCCGGATCAGGTCTTTATTTTAGGAGTAGTTGTCATTCTGGTGGTCAGCCTGCACCTGTTCCTGGGAAAAACCAAAATAGGAAAGGCGCTACGGGCTACTGCCGATAACCCAGATTTGGCTCGTGTCAGCGGCATAAATACGGATGCCATGGTTGCCTGGACCTGGACCATCGGGATAGTGTTGGCTAGCGTCGCCGGTATCCTGCTGGGAATAGATGCCCAGGTTCGACCTGAGATGGGATGGGCTTTCCTCATTCCCTTATTTGCTGCGGTAATTTTAGGAGGGATCGGAAGTTTCTACGGTGCTTTACTTGGCGGCCTCACCATTGGCATCGTGCAGCAGGTATCAACCCAGTGGTTGCTTCCCAGCTACAAGCCAGCCGTGGCTTTCTCTATTCTCATCCTGATGCTGCTATTTCGCCCTAGAGGACTCCTAGGAGGACGTTATGGAGCCTAGTGGATTGCTGAGCTTTATGGCCGGTTTCGCCACTATGGCTGCGATCTATGCCATTTTCGCTCTGGGGTTAAATCTGCAGTGGGGCTATTCCGGGCTTTTTAACATCGGCATCGCCGGGTTTTTTGCCATCGGGGCCTATGCTTCGGCATTGGTGACGCTGCCTGAGCCTAAGGGTGCACTGGCTTCATATGTCTTTCAGGTCGTGGGGCTGAACCAGCCCTTTCCGATAGGAGTGTTAGCGGCTGGCATTATCTCCGGGATAATCGCCCTGATAATAGGCATAATAACCCTCAGGCTCCGTGAGGATTATTTGGCGATAGCTACTCTGGGGATAGCGGAGTCCATCCGCCTCATTTTCAACAATGAGAGATGGCTGGCTAATGGCCCGCAAGGGCTGATCGGTTTACCCCGACCTTTGGCGGAGCTGGTAGCACCCGGGATATACCACTATCTTTATCTGGGTATCGTTGCCCTCTTCCTGGTGATGACCTTCCTTTTCATAGAACACATAACACGGTCCCCTTGGGGGAGGGTGCTCCGCGCTATCCGCGACGATGAAGTGTTAGCCGCAACGAGTGGCAAGAACGTAGTGGCTTATAAGCTTCAGGCACTGGTTGTGGGTGCGTTTATTATGGGAATCGGTGGCGCGCTTTACGCCCACTCGGTAGGCGCTATCCAGCCAGGAACTTTCGAACCCCTCTTCGGTACCTTCATCATCTGGGTGATGCTCACCCTAGGCGGGACTGGGAATAATAAAGGAGCCATCCTAGGAGCCTTCGCCGTCTGGGCAATCTGGGCAGGTACCGAGTTTCTTACCGACCGCCTGCTGCCACCCATGCTAATATCGCGTGCTCCCTACATCCGTACCGCTCTTATCGGCATCATGCTCGCCGCCCTACTAGCATGGCGCCCACGTGGCTTACTTCCCGAGGAACGCCAGGTATCCCGCTTGCTTAAGTAGCCCTCGTCCTCGTCCCAGCGCTGACTACGGACTCTCCAGACGGACAGTCTCTATAGTGCCCCCGGTGTACTTCCAAATCTCGATAGGTGTAACGACGTCACCGTTATTGTCGAAGTCTATCGCCCCGGCTGAGCCCTCGAAGTTAATGTCCTTACCGTCTTTCAGTAGGTCCACCGCTTGCTGGATGCCCTCAGCACCGGGTATGACTACATCACCGGGCGGACTAGCTATCAAGTTAAGCTCATTGCGTAGTGTTATGGGGGTCAGGTCTCCAGCTAGTTGCGCCCTAAGTCCGGCAAGAGCAGTTACCACCACGGCATCATACACATTGGTCATAAAGGGCAATGGCGGGAGTTCACCGTACTCAGCATTATAGGCACTTTCGAAAGCATCGCTGGCGGGTCCTTTCTCAGAACCGGGTGCGGTACCGAGCATACCTTCAAGACTTTCGGCACCGACGGCAGCAATAATTTCCTCTGATTTGGTGCCATCACAGAAAAGGAAGGTATCGAAGAAGCCTCCTTCAATGGCTTCTTTAAGATAAATAGTGGCATGTCCAGGGTAACTGATGGCCACCAGAACATCAGGATTGCCCTCGTCAGCCTTCTTCAGCTCGGCAACATAGGTGGGGGCTGCTTTTTCATCGTGTGGCACCGTAGCCAGTACCTTACCACCCTGGCCTTCAAAGGATTCCTTAAACACATCGGCCAGTCCCTGGCCATAAGGGTTATTGACAAAGATTACGGAAGCAGTCTTATAGCCCTGCTCGGCAGCAAGTCGACCCTGAACCACACCCTGAAGAGCATCTGAAGGACAGGTTCGGTAGACGAAGTTCTGGCCCTCGTCTGCTGGGAGGTGCGAAATAAGTGGAGAGGTCGAAGCATAGGAAATTAAGGGTACCTGTTTGGGGATAGTTACCGACTCCGCAATGGGGATGGTCACCCCACTGGCCGCGGCACCAACGATAGCGAAAACTTGATCCACGTCAACCAGCTTTCGGGCAGCTTCGACCGCCGGAATCGCCGAGGTTTGGGTATCGGCATAGACCAGTTCTACCGGAACACCAGCCTCTTCAAGTTGCTTCGCTGCCAGATCGGCCGCCTTCTGGAAATTACCGCCAAACTCAGAGAGAGGACCGGTAAATGGCAGCATAACACCGATTTTGACGGTCTCCAGAGGCTTGGCACAGGCCGGCAGAAGCACCAAGATAAGGGTAAGGAGAATACTCAATAACAAAGACAACCTTTTCATATCTTATCCCTCCTCAAGATATTGTTGCTGAGTATTATGAACTAGTAGACACCACTTGTCAAGAGGGCTTCG
>JBHIDQ010000100.1:0-5205 GCA_046760155.1 Dehalococcoidales bacterium
TCAGCAGTTTCCTGACCGGTTTCTACCTCTTTTTTTGGCATCTTATCCTCCCTCCAATTGGTTGATTCTTGCTTGTAGTACCCCGATAAACCCTCTCATTGGGTTTGCTAGGCAGTTAATCAAAGTAGCAATGGGACTCTGCATCCCAGCCAAAACTTTGCTCAGTAATACCTCCATCGATGGCAATGTGGCCAGAGTCTCCACCTCGCTCGGCGTAAACACTCTATCCGTGGAAAAGCCTCCCTTAATACTGAGACTTATTTTTGAGTTGCGAATATAGTCAGCCAGAATCTTAGCTGGCACGACGATATCTCCATAGCCAAAAGCAATCGCTACCGGGCCTTCAAAAAAGTTGACCAACTCACTCTTGCCCGTCCTTTCCGCAGCAAATCGGGCCAGTGTGTTCTTTACCACCCGATACGTAATACCCGAGCCCTTTAACGTACGGCGCAAATCAGTTATCTCCGCTGTGGTCAGTCCCCGATAGTCAGTTAAAACAGCAATACTGCATTCAGAGAAAACCGCTTGCAGCTCATTAATAATCTGTACCTTCTTTTCACTGGGCATCTTAATACCTCCTAAAATACCACTAACAGTCTCAATATAAAAAGTCCTTGTGCCTAACGCACAAGGACTTCACCAAATCTAGTTAACCTAGATGATTTCTCCTCGGCAGGCACATTATTTAAGCCTTACTCGGCACCCGCTGTCTCGGGATATTTATTCAATTTTGTTAGTCTAATTCTACAGGTTTTGGTTGAGAAAGTAAAGTTTCCCTGAACCGTTTGTCTAACTAGAACTTAAAGTGAGAGTAGGTCTGAGGTCAAGCTTTATCCCAGGCCCCATAGTTGTCGTTAAAACAGCAGTTTTTACATACTGTCCCTTAGACCCACTAGGTTTAGCCTTCATCACCGCTTCCACTAGTGCTGTCAGATTGCCCATCAACATATCATTCTCAAAGCTAACTTTACCCAGAGGCACATGAATGATAGCCGTCCGGTCTAGCTTAAATTCTACCCGCCCTTTTCGAGCATCCTCGATTACCCGGGGCAGGTCATCGGCAGGGACAACAGTTCCTGACTTAGGGTTGGGCATCAGCCCTCTCCTCCCCAAAATTTTACCCAACTTACCTACCTTGCCCATCATCTCTGGAATGGCAATTGCCGTATCAAACTCCAACCAGCCATCCTCAATTTTCTTAACCAAATCATCACCACCAGCAAAATCGGCTCCGGCCGATTCTGCAATCTTTACCGCTTCTCCTTGAGCAAAAACCAAAACCCTTACCCTCTTTCCCAATCCATGAGGCAGCAGAGCCACGCCACGTACCTGCTGAGCCGCATTACGAGGGTCAACACCCATGCGAAGGTGAAGTTCAACCGTCTCGTCAAAGCGAGCGTTAGCTGACTTTTTGGCTAACTCGATAGCCTCCTCAGGGGAGTAAGTCTCTGTTCTGTCAATCACTTGAGCCGCTTCGCGATATTTTTTACCATGCTTTGCCATTTTTTACTCCACCTTAATTCCCATACTTCGAGCGGTGCCCTCAATTATTCGTTCCGCTTCTTCAATACTGTTAGCACTCAAATCCTTAGCCTTAATCTGAGCGATTTCACGTAATTTATCTCGAGATAACGTACCGATTTCCTCATGACCGGTACTGCCGCTTCCCTTCTCCACCCCCAACGCCTTCTTCAGTAAATCGGTCGCTGGGGGTGTTTTGGTAATAAAAGTAAATGACCTATCCTCAAAGACGGTTATCTCCACCGGAATAATCGACCCAACTTGAGATGAAGTACGGTCATTATACTCCTTACAAAAGGCCATGATATTAATCCCGTGCTGACCTAAAGCCGGACCGACTGGGGGTGCCGGATTTGCCTGCCCTGCCGGAATCTGCAATTTAATTATCGCCCTAACTTTCTTCGCCATCTTGTCTCCTCAAATCTCCTCAAAAACTCAAAGTTTCTCTACCTGTAAAAAGTCGAGCTCCACCGGTGTTTCCTGACCAAAAAGGGACAAAAGCACCTTAACCTTACCCTTCCCGGGGTTTATTTCATCCACCACACCGACAAAATCAATAAATGGACCATCAGTTACCCGGACACTCTGCCCCCGGCGAAAACCAACCTTAACTTTAGGTACCTCCGCTTCCATCTGTCGCAAAATCTGGTTAACCTCATCCTCCTCCAGCGGTGTTGGTTTACCGCCGCTACCAACAAAACCAGTGACACCGGGGGTATTACGCACCACGCCCCAGCTCTGATCCGTCATCTTCATCTGAACCAAGACGTAACCAGGCAGTATTTTTTTAGTCACCGTACGCCTCTGCCCATCCTTAACCTCAATCTCATCCTCAGTAGGTATCACCACCTGCAGGATATCGCTTCCGGAATCCATGAACTTGATGCGTTGCTCTAAGTTCTTCTTAACCCGTTCCTCATACCCTGAGTAGGTATGAATAACAAACCAGTGTTTCCCGTTCTCCGCCACGAATAACCTCACTAACTAAAGTTTTGGCAAAGGCACAAATTTCTCTTTAAATTATACGCCTTAATGAAATAGGAAAACCGGACAAGTTCTTATCTACCCAAAAAAACCTTTTCGACCAGACCAGTAAAACCATAATCAAGCGCGCCCAAGACGAGACCAGCAGCAATGGAAACAATCAGCACCAAAGTCGATAGATAGATGACCTCTCGTCTTGAAAGCCAAACTACCTTTCTCAACTCAGCTATGGTCTCGCCAATAAACCTAAACCTTGAACGCTTGGTTGTAGCAATATGATGTGTCAATGCCGGAATCTCTACCTCATTTAATTGCGTCGTACTACTTTACTTCTCGATGTAATCTGGTGGTACGACAACGAGGGCAATATTTGTTCAACTCTAGCCGTTGTGGGTCATTTTTCCGATTCTTGGTTGTCGTATATGTTCTCTCCCTACACTCGGTGCAGGCAAGATAGATAATGCCCCTAGCTTCACTTTTCTTCGCCATAAATTTACTCTAGGATGCGGCTGAAGGTGCCGGCACCTACTGTCCTACCTCCTTCGCGAACGGCAAAACGCAAACCCTTCTCCAAGGCTACCGGATAAATAAGTTTTATCTTCATGGTGATATTGTCACCGGGCATAACCATCTCCACTCCTTCTGGTAGCTCAATGCTTCCGGTAACATCGGTAGTTCTAATGTAGAATTGGGGCTTATAGCCATTAAAGAAAGGAGTATGCCTCCCCCCTTCCTCCTTAGTCAAAACATACACCTCAGCTTCAGCATGGGTATGCGGTTTCACCGAACCAGGGGCAGCTAACACCTGACCTCGCTCGATGTCTTCCCGCTCCACACCTCTGAGGAGAATACCCACGGCGTCACCGGGCTCAGCATAATCCAAAGTCTTATGAAACATCTCCAAGCTGGTAGCCACTACCTTACGAGGCTCGTGGTGCAAGCCGACGATCTCAACTTCATCCATGGCTTTAATCACACCCCGTTCAACTCTACCAGTAGGTACCGTGCCCCGACCTTTGATGCTAAACACATCTTCCACCGGCATCAAAAACGGCTGATCCTTGGGCCGGACTGGAACCGGAATATACTCATCAACCGCATCCATCAGCTTCAAGATTGGGCCACACCACTGGCATTCTCTCTTGCCACAGCCACACTCCAACGCTTTAAGGGCACTTACCCGAATTACTGGTATCTCATCGCCAGGGAATTCATACTTGCTGAGCAGTTCTCTTACCTCCACTTCTACCAGTTCTAGAAGCTCCTCGTCCTCCATGGCGTCTACCTTATTAAGAGCAACTACTATTTTAGGAACCTCCACCTGGCGTGCCAACAAGACGTGCTCTCTGGTCTGAGGCATTGGGCCATCAGGGGCACTCACTACCAGTATCGTCCCGTCCATCTGAGCGGCACCAGTGATCATATTCTTGATATAGTCAGCGTGTCCCGGGCAATCAATATGAGCGTAATGCCGCTTTTCCGTTTCATACTCAATATGAGCGATGGCAATGGTCAGTCCCCGTGCCTTCTCCTCCGGTGCCTTGTCAATTTCGTCAAAAGTAGTAAAGTTAGTGCCAGTTCCCGCCTTGGACAAGACCAGAGTTATCGCTGAAGTTAATGTTGTCTTGCCATGGTCAACATGACCGATGGTACCCACATTGACATGTGGCTTAGTCCGTGCAAATTTCTGCTTAGCCATTTCAACCTCCGTTTATTCCGAGCCCACAACCAGACTCGAACTGGTGACCCCGTTCTTACCAAGAACGTGCTCTTCCTGCTGAGCTATGTGGGCACAGTTTCAAAGCTAATTTTAGGGTAAAAATTATGAAAAGTCAACAAACTAGACCTTATTCTCATCCAGAAAGGGATTTCAATTACCAACGCAAAGTTACTCTATGGTGGAGGGGGCAGGATTCGAACCTGCGTAGCCCTTAGGGCGGCAGTTTTACAGACTGCTCCGATTAACCACTCCGGCACCCCTCCCGATACCATCAGAGACTCAGCCCGAGAGGGGATTCGAACCCACTAACCTACCGATTACAAGTCGGTTGCGCTACCATTGCGCTACTCGGGCATTACCTTCCGGTTTTAATAACCAACCCAATTAGCCTAGCTATTATAAAAAACGATTAAGGTAAAAGTCAAGCTGGTAGAGTTATCTTTCAGTCAGACTAAAAAAAGAAATAGCGCCCTCTCCTCCTGAAGATATAACCAGCAATCAGACCAAAAACTAAGCCCCCGAGGTGGGCTTGCCAGGCAATAAGTGGCAGGAAGGAGAGGATGAGGAAACCGCCAATTACCGCTACCCAAAGGGGAATGGGGGCAGGTATGGGGAAAATAATCACCGGCAACCTAGGTCTCATCATGACCAGTACTCCAGCTATAGCAAAGACCGCTCCAGAAGCACCAGCCGCAGGAATAAACGGGGAGCCTAAGAAGGAGATAGCAAAAATACCACCAAGTATTGTCAGCACAATGTAGAAAATATTACCCAATATCCCCCCGCCAAAATAAACGATAAGGAACTTACTGTTTCCAACCAATCTAGAAAGGTACGTTCCAAAGAAATACAGCGTCAGCATGTTAGCGAATATATGCCAAAAGGTACCGTGGACAAACATGCTGGTCAACATCGTCCACGGCTGAGATAGGAACCCTACTGGTAGTAACCAAAGAAAAGTGCGAAGTGACGGACTTATC
>JBHIDQ010000101.1:0-5041 GCA_046760155.1 Dehalococcoidales bacterium
GGCGAGAATAGATACTTCAGCTTCGCTGACGAAGGACTGATTCAGAAATACGAGGACGATTTCCTGAATATTAGAATAAGGCGTATCTGATACTGAAAACTTATGGCTTGTCTGGCTGGCGGCGGCGCTGAATCGTCGCCCCCATGACTATCAGAAATGCCCCGAGCATGATGCTGACCACCACCTGGATTAACAGCGGTATGTTCATGCTGAGAAAGAAAGCAAAGGTATAAAGACCGGTCAGATAAGCCAGAGCCCGGACAATGGTATGTGCCTTGATTGGCTTCTGTTTTACCGCCCGGTAAATCAGCCAGCCAATGAGAGCCAAAGAAGCCAGTACAGCCACTGCGGTTAGCATTTAGTTCACCACCCGATATCCTCAAAATATTTGCTTAAAAACGCGAACATCGCCACGGTGACTAACAGCGAACCCAGTTTCCCGATTTCAGATAGATTCTTCACATACTCGGCCGCCAGATAGCCAACGCCAGCCAGGCAGAACAGGATGCCAAAACCGAATAATACGTATTCCAGCTTCATCTATTCTTCTCTCCTTAAATTATCGGGGCGGAACCGGTACCGGTCTTGCTGGATAGGGAACCGGATTGATATAGAGAATTACGTTCCGCTCTATCTCTTCCCTCTTTATGATTATGGTGTACTCATAGCTTTGTTCTGGAGGAGCATCACTTGGTAGAAGTTCCGCCGTATCCAGTGCCCACTCCAGTTGTCCTTTGTCAAAGGAATCAATGACAAGCGGTTGTGAGATAACGTCAAGCACTTTTTCCTGCATCCGCCACACTGATACTTCAATCTCCGCCGTATAGCCGGAAAACTGACGATTGTCCACTTCATAGCGGAAGAACGCCTTTTCGCCCCGGTTTACCCCGCTTGACCAGAACTTGTCCCCTCGTTGCCAGACGTCGGACTCTATTTCCTGCTCCCGTTCACCGGCCGTGATATAGACAGTATCATAAACGCCCATGTAGCCATCAACGATGAAGATGGCGATAAGACCGAAAAAGCAAACTAATGTCAGATATAAAAATAAATTTCTGCGTTTGGTTGTCATCTATCTCTAACTTTTTCGGAAGTTAATCGGATTCATTTATAACATAGTCTGGTGAGAAGTACAAATCTTGTTATTTATCCCAGCTCCGGCTCAATCAAACCGTAGTTACCATCCTTGCGCTGGTATAACAGGTTAAACTCTTCGGTATCGGCATTAAGGAAGAGGAAGAAACTATGGCCTAAAAGCTCCATCTGCTCAGCGGCTTCAGTTACTGACATTGGCTTAATGGCAAAACGCTTCACCTTGACCACCTGTGGCGCCTTTATTGTCTCTGTTTCCTCACTAAATTCACCTCGGGCAAAGGAGTTACCCCTCCCCTTCTCATATCGTTTCCCCTTATAGTGCTCTAACTGACGGGTCATGATTGCTGTCACCTTATCAATAGCCTGAAACAGGTCTTGCCCCCTCTCCTCACCGTGGAACGAAGTCTTATTACCAGCCACCGTCACCCGCACCACAAAATGTTGCTGAGGAGATTTTGTCTTTTCGTCCGTAATTTCTACTTTGGCCTCCATAATGTTAGGTAAATGACGGTTAAGTTTGCCTAACTTGCGTTCAATATAGTGATGCGTTGCTGCCGTCAGCTCCATATTTTTACCCGTTATCTGTAACTCCATCTTTTTTACTCCTGCCATTAAATCTCTCTGGCCATGACCAGTCCCCATACCGAAATAGCTCCAGATGCTTTTAGCGCCGCCGCACAGGCATCGAGAGTAGCTCCCGAGGTGGCGACATCATCGATCAGCAACACTTGCTTGTCTCGCAGTCTTTGGTCACGGCAGACAAAGGCACCAGCGATATTGCTTCTTCGTTCGTCTACGGTTGATGTTCTGGCCTGGGGCGGCGTGTGTCGCTGGCGGGTGAGGCAGCCATCTATCAATGGTAAATTAGTCAGCTTGCCCAGTTCTCGAGCCAGCAGACCGGATTGGTTGTAACCACGCTCCCTCAGCCGTTTCTGGTGCATTGGTACCGGTATTAGAATCTCTACCGGTATGGGGTTAGTTCTGAGATAATCTTGCAGCAGCTTGGCCAGGGGTACCACTAGCGCTCTGAGGTTACGGTATTTTAGTTGATGAATTGCCTGACGCATTACTCCTTCAAAGCGAAATGGCGAGCGAATGCCATCTATTTTTGCCTGCCAGCTAACGCAGTCGGGACAGAGTGTGCCACTGGGTTGAGGCCGGCCGCATCGGGTACAGATTGGCGGTGCAATTCGAGTGAGTGATTGCTGGCAGGAAGAGCAGATTAAACTACCTTCCTGGCCACAGCCGACACAATAACGCGGAAATAAAAGGTCAAGTGCTGTCCTCTTCAGTTTGGCTAATTGAGGAAGCACGCTTATCACCTGTAACCCAAAGTTTTAAGGTGTGTTGCTCTTTTACCGGGAGCGCGGATTGTGCAGTGCTCCACTTAAAATGGGTTCGTTCAGATAAACATCACCATTCCTGATTTTAATGTTGAAACCACAATTAGGATTGGTGCAAACCCATGCTTTGTACTGAATCGCTGCCCCTTGACTACCGAAATCGGATAGGGGCACTAGGTCTCCAGACTGGCATTTCTGACATTTGGGGAAACTGTTTTGTTCCATGGGGTCCTCCTCCCAACCTAAAATTGTTTTCAGTATACACTAATTGGTGGTGGTTGACAAGGGCTTTTTTAAAGTTTGACCGAACTAATTCGACTATAAATAGCACCCTCACTGGTTAGCTGACTTCTCATCAGGTTAATCGAGTCAACACTAAAGCGATAAACCCCCTCAAATCTGGTGCTGGCGATGAGCTGTCCCAGGTTTTGTTGCTCTGCCGGTGAGGCTTGTTCCCGGACCCGTGCCAGGGTCAGATGAGGCGTAAATGCTCGCGATTCGGCAGCAAAGCCGAGAGGCGCCAGATTGGACTCAATGCGTTGCTGAAGCTGGCTCAGCTGGGCTACCTCGCCACTAACCCCCACCCAGACCACCCGAACTCTCCTGAAATTGGGGAAAACTCCCAAGTCCTTGACTTCCAGTTGGAAAGGTGATATTCCCTGAGCCGCTTTCTCTATCGCCGCGGTTATTTCACTGGTCTTATCGGCGGCAATATTACCCAGAAATTTTAAGGTCAGATGAATACTGTAGGGGTCGACCCACTTCACTGGAGATTGCTTACCCGCTTTTAGTTGTGCCTGTAGCTGGGCAAGTGCCTTTTTTATCTCGTCAGGCAGTTCAATGGCAATAAAGGAACGAATTTGCTCCATAGTCTAAGCCATGTCCTTGATTCCAAGCAGTCGCTGGGCGTTACCGGCTAGAATCAGCCTCTTCGCTTCCTCAGATAGGTCGGTGGAGTTTATCTCCTGAAACACGCGGTTCTGTGCCAGCAGGGGGTAGTCACTGCCGAAAAGAATTTTGTCTGCCCCGACCAGTTGGCTAACCTGATGATATATCTCAGAACTGTACAGAAAGGGCGAAGCGGCGGTATCAAAAAAGACGTTTTTCATCGCCTGCTTTACTTCCGGCATCAGTGCGTAGAAAGGCAAACCACCACCCCAATGGGAACAAACTATGGTCAAATCGGGATAGCGGGTAATAAAAGGGTAGAGCATATCCGGGGTAATAATTCCTTTGCCAGAGTAGTTGTGCCCAACCGGCTCAGAAGTGTGGGTGAGCAGAATAAGATGGTGCTTCTTTAATGTCTCAACAAAGGGCGGAATTATTTCTTCGTCACCAAAGTCGAACAGCTGCATATCCGGTCTGATCTCACCGATTCCCTTGGCGCCCCCTTTGCCACAGCGCTCAATTTCAGCGATGGCGGCTCCGGTTGACTGCGGTTGCACCGTACAGAAGCCGATTAAGCGCTTGGGATGGCGGGCAATTGACTCCAAGATATAGTCATTGGTCTCGACACAGAGCTCATGCGTTGTCCAGCCGATATTGACAATGACCGAAATATCAACCCCGGCTTTGTCCATGCTGTCGATTAGTTCCTCAGTGGTGGCAAGTTTTGCTTCCTTGTTGGAGTAGAGCAGGGCAAAACAGGGGTCATTATCAATATACTGGCTGCGGTTTTTCTTTATCCGTGGTGAGAAGACGTGGGTATGGAAGTCAATAATCATCGTCAAATTATCGTCGGGCACTCTGATTTATGGCCAGATATAGCTTATGGTCTAACTCTCTTCAGCTGGTTTTTCCTCTTCAGCAGGTGCTTCCGCCTCAGCCCTTGCCTCTACTTCGGCTTCAGCCTCAACCTCTTCCTCAACCTCTTCGACGACCTCCTCGACGACTTCCTTCACGATCGCTTCACTGACTTTAACCACCAGCTGGTCCGGGTCGGTGTTAACCGTAATGTCTGGGTCAAGGACAATATCCCTGACATAAATTGCCTGTTCCAGCTCTTCCAGTGGGCTCAGGTCAATTTCGATTTGAGGCGGCACGTTGCTAGGCAAGCACTCGATGCTCAAGCTGGTGACGCCGTGAGCTATCATGCGTCCCTTCCCCTTCAAAGCCGGGGCTTCACCAACGAAAACAATGGGCACCTCTACCGTTATCTTCTCCGTTTTCTTCACTTGGTAGAAATCAACATGGAGCAGTTGCTGGGTAATCTCATCTCGTTGAATTTCACGGACGAACACGCTCTTCGGCTTATCGCCATCAATTTCAAGGTCAATCAGTCTGGTTCTTCCCGCCTGAGCGATTAAATGCTGCAATTCAGTGGTGTCACACTGCAGTGTCAGCGACTTGATATTATGACCGTAGAGGTGAGCCGGGGTAATCCCCTGACGACGTAAGAATCTGGTCTTTTTTCCCACCACCTCCCGATGTGTTGCTTGCAATTTTAATTCTTCTTCCACCTCTTCTCTCCTTCCTGGCTAAATTTAAGCATATATGATAGCAAAAATCAATTATTGGCTTTAGTAACCTCTCACCCTGTATCCCTCTCCCCTTATAAAGGGGAGAGGGAGGAAATTTTAGAGAGGGACGAAGTCCCCTCTCTT
>JBHIDQ010000102.1:0-4955 GCA_046760155.1 Dehalococcoidales bacterium
TCGTCTCCAGTCTAAGTCCTTCTTCACCCACCAGTTCCACCAGCCGCTGACGGAGTTCGGGGCAGTAGTTGGTATATAGATTGTAAAGCCTGAGGTGGATAACTCTTTCCCCATTGGTGACACTCAGTTTTACCTCGTCCTGCCCGGGGAAGTCTCTAAGGGTGGCAATTAATTTATGCAGATTGGCTTTATCACTCGCTTCATCACTGGTCTGACTGAGGCTAATGACGAGACGGTGACTTTCCTCAGGTGGGGTGCCGGGGGTAGTTTCGGCAACTGTGGCTGGCGTCTCAACGGGTGGTACGGCAACAACCTCTTCCTCCGGAGTTGGTGGCTGGTAACGGCGCGCTTCCTCACAACTTAGCTGCACCCGGTCATCCCTCAGTCTTACTCTACCGCCAACCACCAACTCATTGCCTTCCTGCCACAGGTCGCTGGTTTCAGCATAGACCTTGGGCCAGACCATAACCTCAACCTGACCGCTGAGGTCTTCCAGAATGACACTGGCGAAAGATTTTCCGTCCCGGGTGAAGAGGTGACGAACAGAGGTGACTCTTCCGGCGACAATGATACTCTGCCCGTTCAGCTCAGCATCAACGTGACCGCAGAAAGTGGTCTCGGCGCCGGCCACATCAGTCACCGGGCTGAAAGGTTGTTCGGAAAAACTTACCCCCATCAGCTCTTTTTCCCAAATAGACTTTTCCCGGTCAGAGATATCGGCGGGTACCATGTCAAGTTCGGGCATCGGTATCGGCATTTCCTTCCCCCACAGGTCGAACATGGTAGACTGGCCGGAATCCCGCAGGCGCTGCTCCCGCTGCGCCAGAGACAGGATTCGATTAACGTTGTTCAGCAGAGTGCCACGGCTACTCAGAGTATCAAAGACACCCGCCTTGAGCAAACTTTCGATTACCCTTCGGTTGACACCGTGCAGGTCACAGCGGCGACACAAATCTTCAATAGATTTGAATTCCCCTCCCTTACTTCGCTCAGCAACGATGGGCTCCACTGCCCCGGAACCTACATTCTTGATGGCGGCTAAGCCAAAGCGAATAGCCGGAGCATCACCATCCTTCTCGATGGAAAAGGTAACCTGACTCCGATTGATATCCGGTGGTAGTACGGTAATACCCAGGCGACGGCACTCGGCGACGGCACTGGCCGCCTTCTCCGGCTGACCGGCATGGATAATCAGAAAAGCGGTCATATATTCGGCGGGATAGTTTGCCTTGAGATAGGCAGTCTGGTAGGCAATAAGCGCATAGCTCACACTGTGAGCCTTGTTGAAGGCATAGCCGGCGAAGGGCTCAATAAGGTCGAAGACCTGAGTGGCTACCTCGGTTGAGAATTCATTCTTCCTGGCCCCGGCAATAAAGTTACGCCTCTCTTTCTTCATCACCTCAGGAATCTTCTTACCCATCGCCTTGCGGAAAATGTCGGCCTGCCCGAGGCTATAGCCAGCGAAGGCCTGCACAATGAACAGCACCTGGTCCTGATAGACAATCACCCCGTAGGTTTCCTCAAGGATGCTGGCCAGGGCGGGGTGGGGATAGCGGATGGGTTGACGACCGTGCTTGGCGTCGATGAAAGTGGGGATATGCTCCATCGGTCCGGGACGATATAGTGCGACCATGGCGGCAATATCACTGAAGGTGGTTGGCTTGAGTTCCTTGATGTAGCGGCGCATCCCGGCCCCTTCCAGTTGAAAGACACCGGTGGTCTCCCCCGAGGAAAGCAAGTCAAAGGTCTTGGTATCATCCATCGGGATATCGGGCAGATTAATGTCAACACCATGGTTTTGGGCAATAATCTCTTTTGCCTTGCCCAGGATGGTGAGGTTAGCCAGGCCAAGAAAGTCCATTTTCAAAAGACCAATCTGGGCAATATCATCCATGGAGAACTGGGTCATCACTGATTCCTGACCGTTAACCTTGCTCCCCCACTGCAGCGGGACATACTTGGCGAGAGGTTCTTTAGAAATGACAACACCAGCGGCATGGGTACTGGCATGGCGGGCGATACCTTCCACCCTCCGGGCTGAGTCAACCAGGTTGCGAATTATGCTGTCTTCCTCGTAAATATTTCTGAGTTCGTTATTCTCACTTAAGGCTCGCGCCAGGGTCATGGTCGGTGAATAAGGGACCAGCCGGGCAACACGGTCAACATCGCTATAGGTCATACCCAGTGCCCGACCGACATCCCTGATGGCAGCCTTAGCACCCAACGTACCGAAGGTAATAATCTGGGCAACATGGTCCTGCCCGTACTTCTGCGATACGTAGGCGATGACCTCGTCACGACGGTCATCCTGAAAATCCAAATCGATGTCTGGCATTTCCTGCCGTTCCAGATTGAGAAAGCGCTCAAAGACCAGTTTATGCTCAATCGGGTCAACGGCGGTGATACCCAGACAATGCAGGACGATGCTGGCGGCAGCACTACCCCGAACTCCAAACAGGATGTTACGTTTCTGGGCAAAGGAGATGATGTCCCAGACAACGAGGAAATAATTGGCGAACTGGGTCTTCGCAATCACTTCCAGCTCATAGTCGAGTCGCTGCTTTATCTCCGGGGTGGTCTGGGGATAGAAATGGTGCAGATTCTGGTGACAGAGTTCAGCCAGAAACTGGTCGGCCGTTTTCCCCTCCGGCAGCTCCATCTCGGGCAGATGAAGTCGCCCAAACTCAAGCTTGAGGTCACACATCTCAGCAATGCGCCGGGTATTCTCCAGTGCCTCAGGGAGATCACGATAAAGCTCGGCCATTTCCTCTGGACTCCTGAGGTAGAAAAAATCTCCGGGCATCTTGAGTCGCTTGTCATCGTTGACGGAAGCGTTAGTGCCAATACAGAGCAGCAGGTCATGGGCCGAGGCATCCTCACGATTGAGATAGTGGACATCATTAGTCGCCACCAAGGGAATATTGAGCTCGCGGTTCATGGCAATGAGCGCCTGGTTGACGTGCTCCAGCTCGGGGATGGGATGTCGCTGTACTTCCAAGTAGAAATCACCAAAGGTTTGCTGGTACCACAAGGCGGCCTGTTTCGCCTCTTCAAAACGCCCATCACGAATAAGCTGGGGGATTTCACCAACGATACAGCTGGTAAGGGCAATCAGACCGTCGTGATATTGCTCCAGAAGTTCTCGGTCTACCCTTGGCTTATAGTAGTAACCCTCAAGATGCGCCTTAGTGATGAGCTGAATCAGATTTTGATAGCCGGTCTGATTCTTAACGAGAACAATGAGGTGGTAATTGTTTTTATCACCAGGCTCACGACTGAAGCGGCTGCCCTGAGCGAGATAGAGCTCGCAGCCGATAATCGGCTTTATCCCCACCTCCCCAGCTTTCTGGTAGAACTCGATGACGCCATACATCGCACCGTGGTCAGTAATGGCCAGACTGTCCATACCCAGCTCTCTGGCTCGTGAGACCAGTTGCGGAATGCGGCACATACCGTCAAGGAGACTATATTCGGTATGGACATGAAGGTGAGTAAACATCGGCCTCTTTAGCTTTAGCGTTTAACTAATTATATAACACGGGGGGTGGTTTTTGGTATATTCTTTCAAGCTTGGATTTACCACAAAATAGATGAAGTTTTTATCCCTCATTTAATGTGGCGACCTATCCCCCTTTAATATTTATCTGGCAATCCACTCCCTATAGGTTTTTATGGGGTAACCCTATCCCCTTTATCCCCTTCCCCTTGATAAGGGGAAGGGGAAGATTTTGAAAAGAGGGGCTGACGCCCCTCTTAAACACCCCCACCTTATTAACCCAGAGCAAGGAGAGGGGGGATTAAGGGGGTGAGGTAGACAAAACTATGCTTTTTCACCTTAAAATTGTAAAATCTTGATATTGAATTACGGAGAAAAAATTGAAAATTTTGGGTATTATCACCAGATGGCTATTTATCCTGTGTCTGCCCTTGCTGCTGCTTTCGGCCAGCATCGCTGGAGCAGTAAACAGCCCGGCACTGTATAAATACGGCTTTGCCAAGTATAACGTCAGCCAGACGACGGGTCTAGCTGAAGCAGAGATGGAGAAAGCAGCCACCGGATTAATTCGGTATTTTAACACTGATGAGGAGAATATTAGCTTGACCGTGGTCAAAGATGGCAAACCCTTCGTCCTGTTTAATGAGCGGGAAGTCGCTCACCTGAGGGATGTGAAAGGACTGTTCTGGCTGGACTACTGGGTTTTACTGGGGACGCTGATTTATGCACTGGCTTATGTCGGGTTCAATGTCTGGCGGAAAGACTGGAAACAAATAGCGTGGGGGCTGGTTGGGGGGAGTGGTCTCACCCTTGCCCTGATGCTGGCGCTGGGAGCAGGGGCACTACTGAACTTCAACCAGCTGTTTCTGCAGTTCCACTTCATCAGCTTCACCAACGAACTATGGAGGCTTGACCCGACCAAGGACTATCTGATAATGCTTTTCCCGCGTGGCTTCTGGTATGACGCCACAGTGTTCTGCGCCATAGCCACCATGATAGGAGCGTTAATTCTGGGTGGGGTGGGAATTTTTGTCTATTCCTCTTCCTCCGCCGGCCGCAAACGCGGATAAACGATAGAAACGATAACCAGAGCTGCTCCAACTGCCATAAGGCCAATGCCCAGAATCTTCATCGGTGCGGCCAGGTCAACCATCAATCCGGTGAGCCATGATTGGAGAGACGGGGGTATATCGGGTATGGGCAGGGCGGGCATAAAATTTTCCATCGCCCAGACACTGGCATAGTCAAGGACACCGTAAATCAAGAAGGTGATACCCAGCTCACGGGTGGCACCCTTGACACTGCGGTGCAAGAGAATAATAGCCAGCACCAGCAGCACCATCAAGCCAATCAGTGCGTAGTAAGCTGTCTGGACATAGCTTACGTTCTCCCTAACTAGCTGGAGCTGGGGCATAATCTCAGGGGGAATTGAACTCTCATCAACCTCAAATTCGGAGGG
>JBHIDQ010000103.1:0-4940 GCA_046760155.1 Dehalococcoidales bacterium
CCTCAGGATATAGATAGGCAGGTTAATAACGAGCAAGTATTGGTCCAGACCGGCATCCATTCGCGGCGAAGGGCAATGGACGAGATCGGCATCAGGGACCCCGAGTACGAGTTCCGCAGATGGCTTGAGGAGAGGGAGACTATCCTCAGGATGAATAAAGAGCTTAACGCCAAGTCCACCAAGAGTGAAAGGAGAGAGAGGGCTTTGCCTCAGGCGGAAGGCGTTGAGGAATAATCAGCAGGAGGAAGTATCGTGGCTGATGAAGAAAAAGAACTGACGGAAGAGCTGGCAGCTAGCGGCGACGAGCTGGAAAGACTGAGGCAGGAGAAGGACGAACTTGTCCATGAGCTTGAGTCTAAAAATGCCGCCATCGCCGAGCTTGAACGGGCGCTGGCCAGCAAAGATAGCGAGATTGCTCTCCTGAAGCAGGCCATCGCCGAGTCAGAGCAGAAGTTGGCGGAAATAAACGAGACTTTGGCTCAGGCAATCGCCAGCTATAAAAGTTTGCTAGTGGAGACGAATCCGGAGATACCGGCCGACCTCATCACCGGGGACACCATTGAAGCCCTGAATGAATCTCTGGAAAATGCCCGGGCCTTAATCGATAAGGTGAAACAGGGGATTGAGGCGGAAGCTTCGAAGACCAAAGTGCCTGCCGGGGCTCCCCAGAGGGCACCACTTGACCTGTCAGTTCTATCTCCAAGGGAGAAAATTCAATATGCAATAGGAGGCAAACGATAAAAAATAGCGAAATCCTAAACTCTAAATCCTAAACTTTGTCAATTTGGATTTGTTTAGGATTTAGAAATTCGAATTTAGGATTTCCTCTGAAGGAGGTTAATAATGGCTTTAACACTAGCCGAAGCAAGTAAACTGTCAAATGATATGCTGCTTCAGGGTGTGGTGGAGACCATCGTTAAGGATTCACCTGTCCTGCAGCGCTTACCCTTCATTGAAATTGTCGGTAATGGTCTGACCTACAATCAGGAGAAGACCCTGCCCAGCGTCGATTTCTATGACGTCGGTGATACTTGGGCTGAGTCCACCCCAACCTTTGAGCAGAAAACGGCTAACTTAAAGATTATGGGTGGTGATGCTGATGTCGATAACTTTCTTAAATCGACTCGGAGCAATATTCAGGACCTGGAAGCGGCCGTGGTGGAACTGAAGGCGAAAGCAGTCAAGGACAAATTTGAGGAGACCTTTATCTACGGCGATGTCACGGTTAATGCCAAGCAGTTCGATGGTCTGAGGAAGCTGATTGATACCACCACCGCAGGTGACCAGGTAATCGCCGCTGGAGCCACTGGAGCGACTTTGACTCTTTCTATGCTGGATGAACTTATTGACGCCGTTAAGGGGGGCAAGCCGGATATGTTGCTCATGAGCCGCCGCTCAAGGCGAAAAATTAACGCTCTGGTCAGAGCGAGCGGGGGCATGGTTGATAATGACCGTGACCAGTGGGGCAACTTTGTCCAGTTGTGGGATGGTATCCCCATTGGCGTCAACGACTGGATACTGGATACCCATACCGTTAGTGGCGGCGTTGAGACTGACACCACCGGCGGTGACTGCTCCACCATCTATGCCGTTCAGCTTGGCGAGTGGGCGCTCTGTGGCTTGACTAGCCCCGGGCACCTGGCTGTGGAACCAATCGGTTCTATGGAGAGCAAGGATGCCACCCGCACCAGGGTTAAATGGTACGTGTCCCTGGCTCTCTTCAGCTCGGTTAAGGCAGCCGCTTTAATCGGGGTTAAGGACTAAAGCTAGCCATCGCCGTGCTGGACTTTTTCCAGTGCGGCGGAAAGCACGGCAGTAAATAGATTTAAGGGGGAGGGGAACCCCCTCCCCCCAGTAGGAGGTAAATTATGGTACTGGCAGTAATCGAGCACACTGAGTATCCCTTTGCCAAAGGCGACTTAACCGCCGACGGTATTCAATGGTCGGCTGAGGTGGACACCACTACCGCAGACACTGATGTTGAGGTGGAGAGTGTTACCATTAAGCCGCCGACATTGGGCGAGGTGATTGAGGTTGAATTTGGCCTGACCGCTGCTTTCCGGGCGGTCTCATCCTCCACTGCTGACCTTATCTATAAATGGCAGGCCAGAAATAAAGGCGGCACCTGGGTTGACCTTCATAGCGCCGTTACCAAGACTGATATCGGCACCACCTATGTTGAGGAGACCCGGAGTGGTCGCGTCAAAATGGTAGCCAATTTTGATTCACTACCCTTTGAGGTAAGGTTGATCATTCAGTGCAATGAGGCTAATGAGGGGCGGGCCAAAATTAAGAACTCAAGCTACGTTAGAGTAGAATATTCTGCCTCGTAAGGAGGTAGTGGTACGGAGGAGTTATGATAAATTTGTTATTTGCTCCCCCGGCTTTAGGCACCGTCCTGTCGCTGACGGGATTACCCGGTGGGAGCAATAAAATCCAGGACCGAAGTTCCTACGGTAACAGTGGCACCATGACTGGTGCTAGCTGGGTGAAACTGCCCAGCGGGCTTTGGTGT
This sequence comes from Dehalococcoidales bacterium, assembly GCA_046760155.1. GTDB lineage: Bacteria > Chloroflexota > Dehalococcoidia > Dehalococcoidales > RBG-16-60-22 > JBHIDQ01. The sequence continues at coordinate 2,516 of JBHIDQ010000103.1, forward strand.
CTATACTTCGATGGTTTGGATGACCATGTTGAGATTGCGCACCATTCCAGTCTGGACATCGTTGATTGCATCACCATCAAGTTCTGGGTAAGGTTTGCCACTCTCGATACAGTACAGGCACTGTTTGATAAAAACTGGACACCAGGTTGGGACATTCATCTGTGGAGCTCAAACCGGGCTAATGCCCGATTTGAGATTGGTGGAGTAGCTGTGGAATGCTATGCGCCAGCCGCCAATTTCACCGCCGTAGCCAATACCTGGTATCACTGGGTGGTCAGATATGATGGCGCTAACCTCAAAATCTTCATTGACGCCGATGAGGTAGATTCAGATGCCGCATCGGGGGCAATCTCCACCAGTAGCCAGAACTTGAGAATAGGGGAAAGGCTTTCTGGGACTTCGGATTTTAATGGTGATATTGCCCTGATCGAAATTGCTAATCGGGCTTGGTCGGTGGTGGAAATTCAGCATAGTTTTGACCGTGAAAAACATTTATTTGGAGTGTGGTAAAGATGAAATACGGGATAAGACTGGACTTAAGCTTTGAGAATCAAAACGATGCCCAAGCATTGATGGGCTATGCCAAGGGATTAACCAGTAAAGCCGTCAGCATCAACGAAGGTAGTGCTAATGAAGAGATTTCCTTCTGTGACTTGGAAATATGCCGTCACGATGAGGGCTTACCCTGCACCAATTTAGATCGGGTTGAGGTTAGAAAGCTGTTGCCTAAATAAAAGGGAAGTTTGAAGGGGCGAAACCCCCTGTCCTGAAGTAACAAAGGGGCGTTTAAGAGGGGCGAAGCCCCTCTACAACCCATTCCCCCTTCCCCTTAGCAAGGGGAAGGGGGGATAAAGGGAGAAGGGATTTCTAAATAAAATATCAAAGAGGAGCGTAGCTATTATGAACCTAACTGAAATGAGAACCATAGTTCGTCGAGACCTCCACGATGAGGACGCCAGTAACTATCGCTGGACTGATGACGAATTGGACCGGCATATTACTCGCGCCGTGAAGGACTTCTCCGAGTATCTTCCCTACGAGCAGAAGGCTACCAAAGCGACCACGTCTGACTCCAGAGAATTGGACATATCGAACTTATCGGACCGGGTCATGGTGGCCGCCGTTGAGTATCCGGTGGATAATTTCCCCAAACGATACCGGAGGTTTTCTCTGTGGGGGGATACCCTGACCATCCTGGGCGAGGAAATTCCGGACGGTTCCAATGCCTATATCTACTACGGTAAACTCCATACCCTTGATGCTGCCAGCTCAACTATCCCCGGTCAATATGAAGACTTGATTGCCGCCGGTGCCGGTGGCTATGCCGCCATGGAGTGGGCGGTCTATGCCATAAATCAGGTCAATGTCGGTGGTGACATCACGCCCCGGGAATTTTTGGTCTGGGGAAACGAGAGGCTCAAGTATTTTAAGCGGGAACTAAGGCGACTGGGACGGAGAAACCGGGTTAGGATTCATTCCCTCTATAAACCCTACTACCCCGTTGTCTCCAAAACCACCGATTACGGACCATAGTTGCTGGGGTGTCTGGAACGGCGAAGTCTACCTTTAATGACTAAAGGGGGATAGGATTTCTAGATATGACTAAAAAACAATCCAAAACCAAAGAAGAGCTGCCCAAGGAAGCCTTTGCCATTGTCGGCAATCCTGAAGACCCCGATACCTGGCAGCTACCCCACCACAAGAAAAGTATCTTCAGAGCCATTCGGGGCAAGTTTGATATTGAAAGAACTATTGACTGGGACCGGATGAGTGCTGCGGTGGCGACTCTCCTGCCCGGCGCTTATCGTATCCGAAGAATCGCTGCTAGCCCTGAGCAAATTCTGGCCGCCGCTGGGCACTTGGCCGGTCACTACCGAAAAGCCGGTAAGCCGCTCCCCGATGTTCTGGCGGCTCTGGTGTAAGGAGAAGCCATGCGAAGTCTGACCGCAACGTTGTTAGCTGCCCAGAAACAGTCAGCCGTAACCCCCTATATCAAGGTGGAAGCCAAGAATAAGATTGCCGGCGTGGTCAGATATGACTGGACTAGGCTCTATACTGGCTCGGAGGACGATTACTTCCACGCCCTCACTATGCCCGGTGATGGCTCTCTCATCAGAGCCAGAATAACTCCACCCAGTGATAACCGGAAGCTCTACCGCCAGCGTGTAACTGACCCCGGCCCGTCAAGTGACTTCAGCCAGTGGACTTACACCAATCAGCTTAATGCTGCCGTGGTTGCCTGTGCCGCTCTGGGCGCTGAGGTCTCTATCTTCTGGACAGACGCCGTCAATAAGAAAATCCAGCGGATAAAGAGCACCGATTACGGGGCTAGCTGGGGCAGTCCCGAGGTCATCGATTACTCCCCCACCACTAATATTAATGGTCTGGCGGCTGCCTATAAGCCCAATGGTGATTTGGCTATCTT
>JBHIDQ010000104.1:0-4927 GCA_046760155.1 Dehalococcoidales bacterium
ATGACCAGCAAGTTGCAAATACCCGGGCGGTTCTCGTCAAAACGAATCTCACGCAAGGAATCAGTGGTTGCCCTCATGATTTTTGCCCGGATGTCATCCGGTGAATCAAGCAAATAAATGGTACGTCCTGGCTGCTCCTCGCTCTTGCTCATTTTTTGCGTCGGGTCATCCAAGCCCATGATACGCGCGCCGGTCTCCGGTATTACCGCCTTCGGTACGGTGAAAGTCTCGCCATAGATTGAGTTAAAGCGCTGGGCAACGTCCCGCGCCAGTTCCACATGTTGTTTTTGGTCTTCACCAACCGGCACAACGTCAGTATTATAGAGCAGAATGTCCGCCGCCATCAGCGCTGGATAATCGAAAAGACCAGTGCTGACCTCCTCCCTCTGCTTTTGCGATTTTTCCTTGAACTGCGTCATGCGCCTCATCCACCCCACTGGAATAAAGCAATTAAGAATCCAGGTGAGTTCGGCATGCGCGCTAATGTGAGATTGGACAAAGAGCGTGGATATTTTGGGGTCGATGCCGGCAGCAAAGAGAAGTCCCGCCGTCTCACGTATTTTTGCTTTTAAAATCTTAGGCTCTTGAGGAACCGTGATGGCATGCAGGTCAACAACGCAAAAGATGCTCTCATACTCAGCTTGAGTTGTTACCCAATGCTGAATGGCACCCAGATAATTGCCAATATGAATATCCCCGGTCGGCTGAATACCAGAGAAAACCCGTTTTTTCATGACTCGCTACCTGCTCCTCAAGCCGAATTTACTTGATAAAAGCGGAGGCGGCTGCCTCCTTTCGTTTGATATTATAATTATTTATTAAAAAATCAGTCAAATATCTTGACTTTTTCTATTGTGCTGCATACAATTCCAATACCCAAACTAATAATTTTAACGATTATCAGGTTGGGTAAATAAATCACTGATGTTCAGTGACAAGAGGAGGTAGAACCATGGTAAGAAAAGACGTCGTACAAAACCTTGTTGACTATTTTAAATCAGACCAGTGGCGGAACTTTATGAAGATGCTCACCCAGACCGATGACCCGATGTTGCATATCCACATCTATTGCGAAAATAGCCTCGAACCAGAGTCATTGGGCAAGTTACTGGCCGGTTATCATGAGAAGAAAGGCGTGCCGCTGGACCGGGGTATCAAATTCTCCGGTCTTCCCGGTGTGGGTCTCACCATCAACACTCAACCCGTTGAAGCAAAAACGGGCAGATTTCTGGCAAACTATGAGCTATTCTGGTTTTACAATCCCGATGTGCTTCTGGGACCGGCTGTACTCCGGCCAGGCATAGACCCATCAAAAAGCCCATTGTACGAAGAAGTCAAGAAAGGTAATCTCTACGGTTGGGGCAATAAGTTCATGGATGAGTACTACCAGCAGTTTGCTTTCAAATGTGTGGGCCCCAATGAAGAGATGGAAATACGCCGGTTCTTTAAGTCCGACCCTTTTAAGAAATGGGTCAGGTTGATGTTCGATTCTCCCGCTGACCATGTCCATTGGAACTTGGAAATCAACTTTCATCCGTGGATTCTCAAAATGTACGCCACGGAAGCCCTCGAAGATGTAGGCTTGAAAGTTGACTGGGTCATACCTAATGTGTATATGGTGCCTGCGGGCTACCGGGGTAAGCTGATTTTCCTGGGTGCCTACCCGGAGTGGCAGCATGATATCGCCTGGGACTTCAACCCGGACGTAATTATCAGACCTGCCACCAAGCCTTTCATTGGGGCAAGAATGCCTGCTGATGGAGACGTTAGTTTTGACTTTAATCTTCACAGCGATTTTGAAGCTGTGGTGGCGCAGGGAAAGCACGTCAAGCTTACCAACGAGGAGATTAAGGAAATTCTGGCCAAGGTATAGTAGATACTGAAAACCTCAGTGTTTAACGTTAAAGCGTAGCAAGGGAATGTCCATTTCCTTGCTACGCTTTACCTCAGAAGCCCCACGTATTGAACAGGTCGGCTGATAACTCCTGAGAGCTTACCTTATCAGTCTAGATACCGGGTGGCAATTCGACATTAAACCTTTCCGCGATGCTCCGCAGGTTACGTACCGTACCTTCAGGAAGTGGAATGCCATTTCGGGAGCGGTCTTCACAAGTTCTTTCTTCAGGCTCACCGGGAACGAATATTTCCGTGAATCCTTCCGCTTTAGGCAAAGCTTTTATGCCATCAATCAGGCTATCAATATGTTCCTTGTAACTTTCCACATCGGTGAAGGTGCCGATATCAATAGCTGCCACCACGCTATTTTGAATGTGGTGGTACAAATAGCTCGGCCGCTCTCCCGTGGTTTTTCCCTTCTTTTCTTGCTCTGGTGTTTCCGTTTGCCTATCCAGTACTATCGGCGCCAGCAGAGGATTGCCCGCCATAACGCTGGCCAAGCATTCAAACATGATGGCCAGTCCAGAGCCCTTGGGTCCGCCAAAAGGGAGCAGGATCCCCAAACTTCTCGGGTCGGTGGTCGGATTGCCCTCTTGGTCCAGTGCCCAGCCCTCCGGAATGGGGATGCCCTTATCGATGGCGAGCCAGATTTTACCCCCCGCCACCACGCTGGTAGCCATGTCCAAATTCAGGGGGCGGTGTCGCTTTGCCGGCACCGATATCGCAATGGGATTATTACTGACTCCAGCGGCTCGGGCACCGTGGGGCGCCATGTTGGCGTAATCACAGACGAAAACGATTCCTGCCATGTCACGCTCGGCCATCATCTGTGAATAGTAGCCCAGCGCTCCCTGATGAGTAAGGTTACGGATCAGTGCCCAGCATACGCCAGCTTTCTTCGCCTTCGGCACCACCAGGTCCACCATAAAGATGGTCGCCACTGGCCCCATGGCACGGTCAGCCTCAACGAAAAAGGTAGTCGGTGTCTCCTTGATAATCTGAATATTGGGCCTCGGATTCATCACGCCGGTGTCTATGTTTTCCACATACCAGGGAATCCTTAGTACCCCGTGAGAGTCCACCCCCCGCAAATTAGCCCATAGCAGGGCACCAGCCTCAGCCTCGGCATCCTTAGGGGGCAGGCCCGCCCGGGTAAACACTTCCCTGGTGAACTCATACAACTGTCTCCAAGATACTTTTAATTCGCTGGCCACTTTTTTCCCTTCCAAGCGATTGTCTAATAGCAACTGATTTTAGTGTGTCTGGTCTGGGGAAGTCAGCTTACCACCAGCGCTGGCTAGCTTACGGAAAACGCACGCGACGCCCCTTTCCTGTCTTGGCATCAATCTCCACTCCATAGTCGCGAAGTGCCCCCTCAATAGTGACATACCCTTTGGCAACGTCCTCCTCCACCAGTGCCACATCCCTTTCCAGAGGATTGCCATAACCTCCACCCCCAGCGACCACCACCGAAATCACATCGCCATACTTGAAATGATAATTTGCCTTGCCTTCCAATTCTTGCGGTGGACCACCATCATGACGATATAAAGTATAGCTTGTTTTCCTGCCGGGCTTGCCACCAGCGAGGCCAGGAGGACCAAATTTTACCCTTTCTGACAACACGTTAGACCGGGATTCGTGATAGAGACACCTGACATCCTTGCGGAAAGCTGGAGAACCACGGTATTTGCCCACCCCACCGCTATCGGGAACAACGGAAAACCTCTCTATTCGGACGGGATACGCCACCTCCATCACCTCAGCCGGCGCATTGGACATCATATGTGCGCCCGTATCCTCAACTCCATCGGCACAGGCTCTAGCTCCATGACCTCCACAGAAAAGCATTACATCGGCGACTGGTCTGCCTGTCCTGTGGTCTATGCCACCGAAGCTAAGATGTGTCAAACTAGAATAAGCCGCCGTCGCCCGGTCAGGGAACAGCGGGGCGATGGCAGCCAGAACCGCGGAACCCAAAGTGTTCCCATTTATGGCTCGCCCACCGCAAGCCGCGGTAGGTCTTGGATTGACAAAACAGCCCTCGGGGGCGACCACTTTGATTGCTCTGTAGTCACCTTCACTCATGGGAATGTCCGGGGTTAACATTGATTTTATCGCCTGTACGGCGTAAGCACGACTATAGTTCAGATGAGTATTGGTGCCTATGGGAACCTGCGGGCCAGTGCCAGCATAATCTACGACTATCTCATCTCCCTTTACCTTGACCGTTACCTTAACCTTAATGGGGTCGGTTCCAGGTCCATAATCATCGAAATAATCAACGGCGGTATACTCACCATCGGGGAGTTTACTTATCCTCTGTCGCGTGTACATCTCAGTCCGTTTCATTATCTCTTCATAGAAGGCGAACATTGTCTCAACGCCATATCGCTCAAAGAGTTTGGTTATACGAACTAGGCCTTGATGCTCAAGAGCGCCTCTTTGCGCTTTCAGGTCACCCAAAAGCGTTTCCGGGTCCCTAACATTCCAGGCAATGATATTACTGAGTTCTTCATTTATTTCACCTTGTTTGTAAAATTTTATCGGATATAAGTGAATTCCTTCGTTAACTAATTCCTCCACCTCAATTGTCCCCTGGGACCCGGGCACTGCTCCACCAACATCAATTTCATGACAGATTATGCTGACAAAGGATACTAGCTGACCTTCAAAGAATACCGGCGCCACCTCATAGATATCACAAAGGTGGCCACTATTTAAAGTCGGGTCATTGGTGAGCACGCAGTCACCCGGCTGCCATTTCTCAGGAGGAAACCAGTCTCGGAGAATACTTTTTACCAGGAAAGGCATGGAGCCAAGTTGAGCCGGGCTGAAATTACCCTGGGCGACAAGTTGACCCTTATTATCAAATATCCCCGCCGAGAAGTCGCTTGCCTCCCTGATTTCAGGGCAATGGGCGGTCTTTCTCATGATAATGCCCATCTCTTCGGTAATGGCGACCAAATTGGCCCACACATCTCCCAGTTTACTCATGTCTATATCTCTACCAGTCTGGTTTTTCATCCTC
>JBHIDQ010000105.1:0-4875 GCA_046760155.1 Dehalococcoidales bacterium
GGCTCAGGGGAGCGATAGTACACAACTAGTCTTTTGTATTTATATTCATAGATTCTACTTCAGTCTGCCACTTTTTGGCTTTATCCCTGACAAACCGCTTCGCAGGTTCCTCTTCAGTGCAGACCAGCATGGAATTAATATTTATCCAGGGCATGAAAATGTCTTCCGTGCTTCCTCTGATATCATCTATGTCATTATCCCAGAACATCGGAGTTATTCTAATACCATACTCATCAGCCGCCTTAACCAGTCCAATATAGCAAGTGCGTGGCGCTGTGCCTGGTATCAGCGCAAGTGCCACCAGATAGCCTACTTTTATCGCCTCTGGTTTAGCCATATCTCACCTCCATCAACTATTATTTTGACGTACCTGCTCGGTTGCCATTATTTGGAATATTCTCACCTTCGGCTTCTCTTGCAGAAGCGGCTCAATCCTCTGGTATAATTTGGCGCGTGTGTCCGAGGCTGCCCATCGCTCCCAGTCTTTGAGGTTACGCCAAGTGCTGATCACCATGATATTAGAGCCATCTTCTGTGTTAACGAGAGTCTCGCCCCCTACATATCCTGGATAATACTTGATAGCGGCTACCCTAAGTTCAACTAGTAGTTGAGATAGGTCCTCTCCTTCTTTTACCTGTCGCTCAATAACGACTCTTATCATTGCTGCTCTCCTTTTTCACCAGTTTAGGCCACAATGATTAATATTCAGCGTCGCTTTTTGTAGGCAGTGAAGGCCATATAGGCAGCGATATACTCCTTTACTATCTCAGCAGGCGATTTAGGTACAAAAAGCTTAGTCTTATTGTCATAACGCGTAATGGAAACTCTCTTGCTATTCCAGGCCTGAATCTCATTACGACAATCGATACATAGTGTAGCAATTCTTGGCTCTGATATTCCAGCCTGTTTAACCACCTCTTCGGGAACAATCTGGTGTCTTACCAAGTCCCCAAAGCTCATCTTACGTCCGCATATTTCGCAAGTCTTCTTTCTCACCATACCTAGCTCAACATATACCTGGCGGTCTCTTCATTGTTTCTAGCCAACCAAGATAAAGAGGGCACCAGCCATCGCTACTTGTTAATTGGTTAACTACGCTTTTCCAGCCTTTCTCGGCGCTCTCACCATGGTTATCGGGATGCTGCCTTCACGCCGCAGTACTTTGTCGGTAACACTACCGAAGGCCCAACGGCTGAATCCTGACCGTCCGTGGGTTGACATGGCAATCAAATTAGCCTTGATTCCTTCGGCAAGCTTAACGATCTCCTCGCAAGCATCACCTACTCCTACTTTAGTCGTAACCGTGATTCCTTTACTTCTGAGGGATTCAGCAGTCCTATTGAGATAGTCCATAGCCTTCTTCTTGTTTAGCTCCATCTCTTCCTTAGTATGGTCAACCGGAAGAAACGCCTCTCCGCCAGTAACAAGTGGAGCCACCGGTGATAATACCTGCAACAGGATAACCTCCGCTTTTACCTTTGGCGATAGTTTGGACAAAAGGTCTTCAACATATGATAAGGCGGCCTCACCTATTTTGGAACCATCCAATGGAACAAGTATTCTCTCGTACATTTTGTCTCTCTCCTTAAATCGTTTTATTTTCTCTCAGGGCTTCTCGAGCGAAACTAAAAAGATGTCAGTAACCACCGCATAATCAATGGTCACTGACACCCCTTTCATCAGCACACTCCTAGTCCAATATTCTCTTTTTAAAGTTATTTCACATCAGCTAATTTAATTATAGACCGATACGATTATTTGTCAAGACCTAGAGTAATAACGAACCCCTGGGCGTGCGGAATGTGGTTAACGATAAACCAGAGGGGTTTTGTATTTACCGTTCTTGATAAAAAGTTATAACTCAACACTGTAATAAGGTTTCGCAAATATCTTTCTAGGCCATTGCCCAACGAAGAATCCACCACATAATCAATAAATAAATCCCCACTAAACCTACAATGTAAAGGCCTGCCATTGCCAGTTTCCAGCTTTTTACTTTCAGAGAAAAGCTTCCGCAGACAAAATTCATTATTGCAGCCAAAAGGAAAGGCAGATACCAAGTAAAAGCATATTCTAATCTATAACCTGGGCTTTCATTATAAATTACGTACACATATATACCCAGCATAACAACGCCTACTAGTATATTTAATACACTCAGTATTATTTTCATTACTTCCCTAATCGATGGAGATTTAACTTCATTATTATTCTGATTTTTCATTACGTTATTAGAGCTTAATATCAGGCGAGTGTAATTATACGCTTATCTATGTGATTGTCAAGACCTCATAGCGGTTTGCGCTGATTATCCATTGCTTGGTATGTTACAATATATGATAAAATCACAATCGTAAGTCGCCGCCAAATTAATTATTATTGTGGAGGGCAGGTTTTGCCGTATTGTTTGCGTCCAATGCGCAGGGAAGACATCGCTCAGGTCAATGAGATTGACCGTGAAGCCTTCCCCACTCAGTGGCCACCGCCGGATTATCGGCGCGAGCTGCAAAATCCGTTAGCCCGCCTTATTGTCGTCAGTGAGGAAGGCGAAACAGTGTCTGAACCTGAGGCGAAAGCTCCAAATACTTCCGGGCTGGTGTCCAAGATAAGGCAGCTATTTAGTCGTGAGCGATTCTTCGGGGAAAAACCATCACCAAGTAGCCAATACATTCTTGGTTTTGCCAGTATCTGGGTGATGGCCGATGAAGCTCACATCACCAATATCGCGGTACGGAAGCAGTATCAGCGCCAGGGGATAGGCGAACTGCTCCTCATCTCAATTATAGACCTCGCCACTGAGCTTAAAGCTGATTTCATGACTCTAGAAGTGCGTGTTTCCAACACTGCCGCCCAGAGTCTCTATCAGAAATATGGCTTCACCAAGACCGGCATACGTACCGGCTACTACACCGATAATCGGGAAGATGCGCTATTAATGTCCACGGAAAGAATGACCTCAGCCCCGTTTCAGGCGCGCTTGCAGCGGTTAAAGCAAGCGCACGCCAGCAAATGTGAGATAGCCGGCAAATCGTTGCGGGAAATTCCCGCCAGATAGACCTTGATGTCGGTTCTTTGACCATATCCAGATGTAGTGCTAGAATTAAACAACGAAGGGCTAGCGGCAAAGGAAGGTGAGCGGCGATGTCAGGGCATTCAAAATGGGCGTCAATTAAACACCAGAAGGGCGTGGCTGATGCGCGGCGGGGCCAACTCTTCACCAAGTTGACCCGTGAGCTCATGGTCGCGGTGCGCGATGGCGGCAGCAACCCGGAGGCAAACTTCCGGCTGCGATTGGCGATACAGAAAGCCCGCGATAACAATATGCCGGTAGATAACATCGAAAGAGCCATCAAGCGGGGTAGTGGTGAACTGGGGGGCGCCAGCCTGACCGAAGTTGTCCTTGAGGGCTACGGGCCCAACGGCACCGCCATCCTGGTGGAGGCGTTGACCGATAACCGAAATCGAACCATCCAAGAGGTGAGGAGCACCTTCACCAAACACGGCGGCAGTCTGGGGGAAAGCGGCTGCGTGGCCTGGATTTTTGACGCCAAAGGATTGATTACGGTGAAGACGGATAGCCTGGATGCTGACGATTTAGCTTTGAATGCCATCGATGCCGGGGCTGATGATGTGAAGGTGGAAAGCGGCTACGTGGAAATCTACACCAAGCCGGAAGAGCTTGAAATGGTCAGGTCGGCGCTGGAAGCGAAAAAGATAAATATTGCCACGGCAGAGCTAGCCAAGATACCCAAGACGATAGTCAAGCTTGACGAAAAGGCAGCGGTGCAAACCCTGAAATTGCTGGACAGGCTAGAGGAACTGGACGAGGTGCAGCACGTATCGAGCAACGCTGATTTTCCCGATGCTATCCTGGAGCAGTACCAGTTACAGGCTTCAGGTTGATGATTACCTTCGGATAAAAGATGAGAGTTTTAGGTATTGACCCGGGCACAGTAACGATGGGCTACGGGGTGGTCGAGGGGCGGGACGATGAGATAACCCTGATTGACTGCGGTGCCCTAACCAGTGCGGAGCGCTCCCCGATCGGGGAGCGCTTGAGCTATCTGTATAACGAGCTTCTGGAGATTATGCAGCAGCATCGGCCGGATACGGTGGTTGTCGAGCAACCTTTTGTGGCCAAGAATGCCCGGTCGGCACTGGCAATTGGCAGAGCGCAGGCGGTGGCTCTTTTAGCGGCTGCCAGCAAAGGCATCCCGACCTACGAATATACCCCGGCGCAGATAAAGCAGCAGGTGGCCAACTACGGTGCCAGCAGCAAGGAGCAGGTTCAGGAGATGGTGCGGCTCCAGCTTGGCTTGGCGGAAGTCCCCCAGCCGGATGACGCCGCCGATGCACTCGCCGTAGCCATCTGCCACCTGCGCGAGATACACTTTAGCAACCTGCTCGCCAAGCAAGGAGAGAATCGATGATATCCAGCCTGCACGGAAGAGTAGAATCCATAGGCAGCGACTGGGCAATCATCAATGTTGGCGGCATTGGCTTTCAGGTTTATATGCCCACCTCCACCCTGAGCACGCTGGGGGCTATCGGCAAGGAAGTGCAGTTATACACCCACCTCCACCTCCGCGAGGACAACGCCACCCTCTACGGCTTTGCTTCAAGTGAGGAACTGACGCTTTTCCAGACGCTGATTGGCGTTACCGGTCTGGGTCCGAAAATGGCGCTGGGGATGCTTTCGGGGATGAGTGTGGAGCAGCTGGTGACTGCCATTGCCACGGGCGGTGCCGATTTACTGACGGTGATTCCGGGCATCGGCAAGAAGGTAGCCAACCGCATTGTCCTGGAGCTCAAGGAGAAAATCGGCGCCGGCTGGATAACCACCCCGGCCACCCAGCTTGCCCAGGAAAACACCGA
>JBHIDQ010000106.1:0-4831 GCA_046760155.1 Dehalococcoidales bacterium
GCGCCGGCTCCAGCCCCAGCTCCAGCCCCTGCTCCAGCACCAGCCCCGGCACCTGCCCCAGCCCCAGCTGCACCTGCTGAGGTAATTACGTGGGAATATCAAACCCTTCATCCGGTTGGTGCCGCAACCTATCCGAGATTCCATGAAAAAATGGTCGCCGCAGTTAAAGAAATGTCCGGAGGCAGGTTCATCATCAATCTGCATCCTGGTAATGAGATTGTCCCGACATACGAGCAAACCGCAGCGATGAGAGACGGCGTACTGGATATGTGCCATTCCGACCTGGGTGCTGACAAGGCTCTGGTCGGCAAGAGGGCGCTACTCCTGGGCGCCTCGGGCTACCCGGCCGGTACCACTTCTGAGGAAGATTTTGCCTGGATATATACCGGAGGCGGTATGGACCAAATTGCCGAAGTATTCAAAGACTACGGCTACCCAGTCGGCTGGTTGGGAGAAGGCCAGGAAGTATTCTGCTATTCCCACAAGCCCCTTGATACCATCGAATCATGGAAGGGTGTAAAGTTCCGCACCATCGGTTTCTGGGCTGAGGTACTGAAAACCTTCGGCGCTTCCGTGGTAACCATATCCGGAGCTGAAGTTTACCCGGCGGCGGAGAAGGGCGTCATTGACGCCTTTGAGTATGGTGGCGCTGCCCTGAACTGGCCCATGGGTTTCCATGAGATAATGGAGTATATGGGTCTTCCCGGCATCCATTCTCCGGGAGCTGGTCACCCCCTCCTGGCAAACTTTGATTCCTGGAACAAGCTTCCCGATGACTTGAAACTGATACTACAGTCAGCCATTAAGGTCTACGGGAATGAGTGGCGAATGAGCCTCATCGTCGAGGACAGCCTGGCCCTGGAGAAATACAAGGAGTACGGCACCAAGATCTTCTACGTGACCGACGAACTTCAGGCGGAAATCGCCAAGCGAAGTAAGGACATCACCATGAAATACGTCGCTGAAGAACCTGGATTCAAGGAAGTCTGGGACGCCAAGTCAGCGTTCGTGAAACTCTACAAACAGGGTAAGGCCGCCACAACCTTGAAATACTCCATCTATGAATAGGCGAGAAGCCAAATCAAGTCTTAACTTTGGTAGCCCTGGAACAAATGCCGGGGCTACCAAAGGTTTAGACTGAGTAACGTAATTTGTTGTTTTCTCAAGTTTATCCTGAAAAGTAACGATATCTGAGGAGCTTGTGATGAGAAAGTTCTACCGCAGCATAACCCGGTCAAGTGAATGGACCGCTAAAGCAGTCAGCTGGATAGTCGCTGCATTGATTATTAGCATCTGCTATGATGTATTCATGAGGTATGTTTTTAATGCGCCTACCATCTGGTCTTATAGCCTGAGCTATATGATGGGAGCCACCTTGTCGGCTCTAGGGTTAGCCTATGTGCATTCTATTGGTGGCAATGTGCGGGTGGACGTTCTGTATGTTAGATTCCCGCTAAAGCTGAGACGGATATTCGATTTGTTTTTCACCATCATTTTCTTTTTCCCCCTGTACGGCTTTCTTGCCTATTTCTTCGCGGTGAATACCTGGGATGCCTTTGTCATTAAAAGGTATGATATTAATAGTGTCTGGTATCCAATAATGTGGCCATATATGACGGCGATTACAGTTGGCTTTGTCTTCCTCTTTGTTCAGGGCATAGCCACTTTCTTAAGGGATATGAGGACTCTCATAAAGGGCGGCGCAGAACCTTGGTAGAAATGAGCCCTGAAATGATAACCATCTTAATGTTCGGGGGGTTATTTATTTGTATCCTTCTTGGTTACCCCCTGGCTATTGCCATTGGCGGCGTCGGCTTGTTCGCCGGCGTACTGTTTCTGGGTCCGATAGCTCTCAAGATGTTCCCCTTGCGTGTCTTTGGACTGATGTCTGATTACGTCCTGCTGGCGGTACCGCTGTTTATTTTTATGGGTACCATGATGGAAGCCTCGGGGACTGCCGAGAGGCTCTATGGGGCTCTCTACTTATGGCTTGGGGGATTGAGGGGGGGTCTGGCTATTGCCACCATACTGATGGGCACCATTCTGGCCGCCTGTGTCGGTATAATCGCTGCCTCAACTATTATGATGGGGCTTATCGCTCTGCCCAGCATGATTCAGCGGGGCTACAGCCGGGATGTGGCCACTGGTTCAGTATGCGCCGGCGGCACACTGGGTATCCTCATCCCGCCCAGCATTATGCTGGTGCTCTATGGCCCCATGGCAAGTCTGTCAGTCGGTAAGCTGCTGATGGGTGCCTTTATGCCAGGCCTGCTGCTCTCCACCCTGTACGTTAGTTATATTGCCGTTCGATGCATCATCAGGCCTCAAGATGGTCCTCCAATGCCACCTGAAGACCGGGCCGTTCCCTTATTGAAGAAGCTTGGCATTCTATTTGGCGGACTGGTACCCCCGGTTTTCATCATACTGGCAGTACTGGGCAGCATCTTCTTCGGCGTTGCCGCACCAACTGAAGCGGCGGCTGTCGGTGCGCTGGCAGCAACAATTCTGGCCCTGGCCTACCGCCGGCTAACTTTAAAAACAGTAACCAAAAGCATGCTGGAAACACTGAGAATTACCTGCATGGCATTTCTCATTGTCTGGGGAGCCAGCATATTCACCGGTGCTTTTCTCAGATTGGGAGGGGGTGAGGTGGTTACCAACTTGGTATTAGCTATGCCGGGTGGCAAGTGGGGAGCCTTTGGTATTATCATGTTTGTCATCTTCATTCTGGGGATGTTTATTGATTGGATGGGCATCCTGTTTGTTATGGTTCCCATCGTGACTCCTATTGGTGGGGTGCTGGGCTTTGACCCAATCTGGTTTGCCCTGATGGTCTGCGTTAACCTCCAGATGTCTTTTATGACACCTCCCTTTGCCTATGCCATCTTCTTTGTCAAGGGAATATCCAAACCGGAATGGGGAGTGAGCACCGCCGATATTATCCGTGGCGTATATCCTTTCGTTTTTCTTATCGCTATCGGGCTCACTTTATGTGCCATTTTCCCTCAGATAATCCTCTGGCTACCCAACCTGATGATAAAGTAGTTATGAATATTCTAAAAATCCCCGACTTGATGCTCCATAAGGAGATGTTGCGCTGATGGTAGATAAAGTTGGGGTTGCTGTTGTCGGGTTAGGATGTATCTCAAGAACTCACCTAGATAGCATTCGGTTAAACCCCGATACTACGCGCCTAGCGGCAGTTGTTGACATAGATGCCGCCAAAAAGTCTGCTCAAACCCACCAGCCGATACTTGTCTAAAGGCACGGAGTTGCTTTGCCGCAAAAGCGGGAATCAGTAATTCTTTGAGAGGAGGTAAGCAATGGAAATTTTTGATCTTTCCGGAAGGATTGCTATCGTTACCGGTGGCAATCGAGGAATTGGCCTTAGTATCGCCAAGGGCCTGGCCAGTGCCGGAGCGACTATTATTATCGTTAACCGAAGAGCTGCGGAAGGGCAGAGCGCGGCTGAATCTCTCAAGAAAGAAGGCCTCAATGCGGTATCTATCCCTACTGATGTGACGAGCACTTCCTCTATTGCTAAAATGGTCTCAAAAGTAATCAGTGATTTCGGTAAAATTGATATCCTGGTCAATAACGCCGGTATTGTCATCAGAAAACCGGCCGAAGAGTTTTCAGAAGAAGATTGGGACCGTATCATGGATACCAACTTGAAGGGAGTCTTTTTCTGCTGCCAAACTGTGGGAAGAGAAATGATCAAAAATAAAAAAGGAAAAATCATCAATGTCTCTTCCAATATTTCAGCCAGAGTACAACCAATACGGGCAGCTTATGCGACTTCTAAAGCAGGGCTTAACCATTTAACCCGTTCGCTTGCTTATGAGTGGGCCAAGTATAACGTTAATGTCAATGCTCTCGCTCCAACGGTGACCATTACCGACATGAATAAGAAGTACTTCTTGGAAGAGCACCCCGAGGAGCTTGAGACATATGTTGGATTGACTCCTAAGGGTAGAGTGGCTTACCCCGAGGATTACGTGGGTGCGGCCATCTTTCTTGCCTCGGACGCGTCCAATTACATTACTGGCCAGATTTTGTATGTTGATGGCGGTATAACTCTCTGACTTGAAACGAGCAATATTAAAGAGCTTATCAGATGGCGAAGGCTGATTGTGTCATTAAGGGAGGCCTGATTGTCAGTGGCAGGGGAATCACCAGAGGTGACATTCTGGTGGGTGACGGGGTGGTGCAACAAATAGGAGAAAATCTTCAGGCGCCAAAGGTAATCGATGCTTCGGGTAAATATGTTCTCCCCGGAATTATTGATGCCCATTGCCACCCGGTATACGCCGACAAGATGGATACCTTCTCCATATCGGCAGCCTACGGTGGAGTCACCACTATAATTCCGTTCATTGGCAATGTCGTGGCTTGGGGCTGCTCTGGAAAAGCTTCGGAAATCGTCAAAGGACTAATTGAGGAAGGAGAAAGAACTTCCTACCTCGATTTCGCTATTCACACTGTCTTCGTTGCCGAAGATGACGTTGTCGCCGAAATCCCCAAATTGCTGGAAATGGGCGTGTCCTCTTTCAAGATGTTTATGAGTTTCTCTAAGCGAGGCATGATGATGCCTGACCAGAAGATACTTGAAGCTATGGCGGTGACGGCGGCTAATGGTGGCTTAGCCATGGTTCACCCGGAGAATGGCTACGGCATTGACTACCTGGTAGACAAATTCACTGCCGAGGGAAAAGTGTCCCGGGAGTATTTCCTGCCCAGCCAACCCAACATCCTGGAAGTAGAGGCGGTTAACCGTGCTTACACCTACTCGGTAATCACCGGCTGTCCACTCTATTTTGTGCACCTCAGC
>JBHIDQ010000107.1:0-4785 GCA_046760155.1 Dehalococcoidales bacterium
ACCTGAATTTAAGGCCATAGCGGTTGAGCCAGTTGATTCCCCGGTGATTTCCGGGGGGAAACCGGGACCCCACAAGATTCAAGGTATTGGGGCTGGCTTTATCCCGGATGTTCTGCGCACAGAGTTAATTGATGAAATTGTTAAGGTTACCAATGATGATGCTGGTATGATGGCCCGTAGACTGGCCAAAGAGGAAGGGATACTGGCCGGCATCTCATCAGGGGCGGCGGCTTGGGCAGCTTTAGAGGTAGCCAAAAGACCGGAGAATAAAGGTAAGCTAATCGTGGTAGTTCTACCTGACACTGGCGAGCGTTACTTATCTACCTGGCTTTTTCAGGGGCTTTATCAGAGCACGCAAGGTATATAAACGTAGATAGAAGAAAGGTAATACTGCCTTGTTGAAGACTTTAAAAGAAGACATTCAAACCGTATTTGCTAAAGACCCGGCGGCGCGTAGTGTGGCTGAGGTTATACTGTGTTATTCCGGATTACACGCGATATGGTTACATCGCCTGGCTCATTTCCTCTGGCGGCACAGATTTCGGCTGTTAGCTCGCCTTCTGTCACAGATTAACCGTTTCTTAACTCACATTGAAATCCACCCCGCCGCTAAAATCGGCCAGCGATTCTTCATTGATCACGGGGCTGGAGTCGTCATCGGGGAGACGTCAGAGATTGGTAACGATGTGCTCATGTACCAGGGTGTTGTTCTGGGTGGGACAACTCTAGAAAAGAAGAAGCGGCATCCTACTATCGGCAACAATGTCGTCATGGGAACCGGAGCGGTAGCTTTAGGCGCAATTACCATCGGTGATGGCGCCAGAATTGGCTCCGGGTCGGTAGTGATAAAGTCAGTTCCACCCCGGGCTACCGTGGTTGGTATCCCGGGAAGAATCGTGGAGGACCGCCATAAGCCGTTCCTGGAATTAGAACACGGGAAGTTACCCGACCCGGTGGCAGAAGCCATCAGGTTAGTCTTGAAGGAGCAGGGGGGAATTGAGGAACGCTTGAGGAGACTAGAGAACTTAAGCGGCTTAGTAGTCCCTAAAGATGAACTGAAGGACAGGAGGAGAAAAATGGTGAGAGAGTTCAGCCAAGGAGGAGGAATATGAAATTTGAAACGCTGGCCATTCATAGTGGCGAGAGACCAGATAAAGCCTTCGGTGCCGTCTCAGTGCCTATCTATCAAACCTCAACTTTTGCCTTTGAGGATGTGGGCAAAACGAGGGGTTACGATTACTCCCGCACGGCAAACCCGACGCGTAAAGTACTGGAGGATACCATTGCTAAGCTGGAGGGAGGAAAAGCCGGATTTGCCTTCGCCACTGGCATGGCTGCCGAAACCACGGTCATGCACCTGCTTAAGGCTGGCGACCATGTAATTGCCGGTGATGATATTTATGGCGGAACCTATAGACTGTTTCAGGACGTGATGCGTGATTTTGGCCTGGAGTTTACCTTCTTAAGAATGGACAGTCGTCAGAGAATTGAGGAGGCAATCAAGCCTAATAGCCGAATGCTGTGGCTGGAGACACCCTCTAATCCACTGTTAAATATCGTTGATATTGAGATGGCGGCTGACATTGCGAAAAAACATAATCTACTGTCGGTGATTGACAACACCTTCGCTACCCCCTATATCTTGAGACCCATTGAGTACGGGATTGACCTGGTGGTTCACTCCACCACCAAGTATCTCAACGGACACTGTGATGTGGTCGGTGGGGCGGTGGTCACCACTACTGATGAGCTAACGGATAGGGTTCAATTTCTGCTCAATGCCATGGGGACACCAGCATCTCCCTTTGATTGTTGGCTGGTGCTGCGGGGAATTGAAACCTTACCGGTAAGGATGAAGCAACATGAAGAGAATGCTTTCGCCATTGCCAAGTACCTTAAAGGACACCCGGCGGTAAAGAAGGTATATTATCCAGCGTTCAAGTCCCATCCCGGCCATGAAATCGCGAAACGGCAGATGAAAGGATTTGGCGGTATGGTTTCTTTTGAAATAAATGGTGACATCAAAAAAGTTAATACCTTTTTAAAGCGAATCAAGATTTTTGCCCTAGCCGAATCTCTGGGCGGGGTTGCTTCCCTGGCTGATCATGTCGCCACCATGACCCACGCTTCAATGCCAGAAGAAGCTAGAAAAAAAGCGGGCATTACCGACCAGCTAATCAGACTGTCAGTTGGTTTGGAAAATATTGATGATTTAATTGAGGATTTACGCCAGGCGCTGGAGCCTAGCTAGAAGGAGAGAGATGTCTTACGCCACCGCCTTACGTTGTCGAAAGTGTGGGAAAGAGTATCCCTTGGAGCCAATTAACCTTTGTGATTTTTGCCTTAGCCCACTGGAGGTGAACTACGACTATAAGTCCATGGCGGCAAAAGTTCATCGTGAGAAGTTGGCCGAAGGACGGTTCAGCATGTGGCGCTACCGTGATTTGTTACCGGTGGAGGGTGAGGTGGTGGATATTGGCACTGGCTTTACCCCCCTGGTCAAAGCGGAAAACTTGGGCAGTGAACTAGGTTTAGACCATCTCTACCTAAAAAATGATTGTCTTAATCCCACCTACTCATTCAAAGATAGGGTAGTCTCAGTTGCCGTGACTAAGGCACGGGAATTTGGGTTTAAAGCCGTGGCTTGTGCTTCAACCGGTAATCTTGCCGCCAGTGTTGCCGCCCACGCTGCCAAAGCGGATATAAAAGCCTATGTCTTTGTGCCCGCCAATGTCGAACCGGGCAAACTGGTGGGAGCAGCCATCTATAACCCAGTCCTGATAACAGTTGATGGTAGTTATGACGATGTAAATCGCCTGTGTCGCCAGTTGACGGAAAAATGCCACTGGGGTTTCATCAACATTAACCTCAGACCTTACTATGCTGAGGGGAGCAAGACTCTTGGCTACGAAGTCGTTGAGCAACTGGGCTGGCGTGCCCCTGATTGTGTCGTCGCTCCAGCCGCCTCAGGACTCCTCTTCACCCGAATCTGGAAAGGTCTGGACGAATTATCTATGCTCGGTTTAATTGAGCCAGTTAATACTCACATGTATGTTGTCCAGGCGGCTGGTTGCTCACCCATCGTCAATGCCTTTCAGGCAGGCTCTCTCCATGTGCACCCCGTAGAACCGAACACTGTGGTCAAGTCAATCGCTATTGGGAACCCGGCCGATGGCTACTATGCGCTGAGAATTGCCCGACAATCTGGTGGTGGTGCCGGTGCGGTCTCTGACCAGGAAGCAATCGCTGGGATGAAGCTCCTGGCTCATACTGAAGGTATCTTTGCTGAGGCCGCCGGTGGTGTGGTCATTGCTGCTTTACAAAAACTAGTAACTTCTGGGACAATCAAGAGGAACGAGCTTACAGTGGCTTTTATCACTGGGGCCGGGCCAAGAACACAGGATATAGTATCAGATGCCGTGCAACCTTTTAAAATCCAGCCAACCATTGCATCACTTGAGGAAGTGCTTGAGGTGACCGTCTAAACAGTAAACTCTCCTCGGCTTATTTCAGGCAAGGTAAAGGGAGGATAAGATGGCCAGAAGACAAGTAATGTTTACTTTCCCTCCGGAGTTAGTTAGGGAGCCGATTATTTATCTCCTCGGTCAGCAGTTCAAAGTGATACCTAATATCCGCCGCGCTGATATTTCAGAAAGTAAGGGCTGGGTGGTTTTGGAACTGGAGGGAGAGGAGCAAGATATCGAAGCAGGAATTGCCTGGCTGACCAGTAGAGGGATAAGAGTCGACCCAGTCACCGGTGACATTATGGAAGGCTAGGTCATCTAAGGAAATATCTTGATTATCTCTTAACCCCAACCAAAATGCCTGAAGTTCTCCAAGAAACAATCAACAAACTATCGGGAACATGCCCAGGCTAACACTGCCTCTTTCTCAAAACGTTCTCTTCATCTCAAACCGACAAATATAGGGTATTTGTTGCCCAAATATAGGGTATTTAATGGCAGAAAATAAGGTATATTTCTATTTCAAGTTCTATAATTATCGCTTAATATAGCAAGGGAATTAATTAACTTAGCCTACTATATTATTTTAATTAATGAGCATTGCAATATTACCACTTGCATCTAGTATGGTAAGTTTTATTTTTGCCATACCGTTCCTGACCAGTTCTTTGCCCGAAAGAAAGTTCCATCAATTTATCTGGGCTAAAAACGTGGCTTTGAATGAATTCATGAGACGAGCAGACTGAAATTGTGAAAAGATTGTTTCTATTTCTGGTTGTAAGCGGGGTAGTCGTAGGTTTAATCTTGACGAATTACCCGACCGAGATTTATGCCCTTGATGAAAGTAATTGCCTGTCCTGTCATGGTAACCCAGGCCTAACTAAAACCAGCGAAACAGGCGCTGAAATATCTCTATACGTTAGCGAAGAGATGGTGAATACCGCCGCTCATCGATTTATAGATTGCACCACCTGTCATACCTCGGACCCACACGCCGTTGCCACACCACTGACCAAGTTGTCTCTGGCGGAAAAGTGTGGCAGCTGCCATGAGTACCAATATAAGTTACACCTCAATAGTATCCACGGGCAGCAGCTAGTTCAGGGCAACCCTGATGTGGCCACCTGTATTGACTGTCATAGCTCTACTGGTAATCCCCATAGCGTAATTCGGGTGCTGGAATATAATGCTCCTGCCTATAAAAAGAACATTGCCCAGACCTGCGCCAAATGCCACGGCAACGAGGCACTGATGGCGGACTACGGTATTGTGGAGAAGGTCTATGAGTCCTATATGCGTAGCTTTCATGGCAAGGCGATGC
>JBHIDQ010000108.1:0-4722 GCA_046760155.1 Dehalococcoidales bacterium
ACGTAACCCTTTTTCTGCTCCAGTTCCAGGATTTTCCGCAGCGGCTCAAAATCCACTGACAAGGTATTCCTCCGCTCGTTCGGCAAATGGCGACTACTTATCCCCCATCACCGCCACCAGAAGCAGACCGGGACCGGTATGCGTGCCGATTACCGGGGTCGTCTTTGTCCGATAGATACGCTCCTTGGGAAATTTATCGCTCAACCGCTCAATTAACAAGTCAGCATCATCGGGGCAGGCTGCCTCCTCCACCGCCATCCCCTCAATATGAGAGTAGCCCATGGCAAATTGATATAGGTGGTCCATCGCCTTGGCTCGGGAGCGCGCTCTACCCGCCGGCTCAACCAGACCATCTTTCATCGTGATGATAGGGTGTATCCTCAGTGCTGAGCCCAGAAAGGCCTGGGCAGCACCAATTCGCCCACCCCTTCGGAGATACTCCAGGGTGTCAAAAGCCGCCCGGATATCAACCCTAGTCATGTTGCCACGGACTACCTCCAGCACCTCGTCCAAGTTGGCTCCAGCCTGAGCTGCCTTAGCGGCAGCGATAACCAGAAATCCTTGCGCCATAACCGCCCATTGTGAATCAATTACCTCTACCCGGCATTTCCGCTCCATCAAGCCGACACTCTGTCGCGCTACCTCATAAGTACCACTAAGCTTGGAGGAAAGCGCAATAACTAGGATTTCATCTGTCTCTTCGGCCAGCTTATTATACGCCTCAGCAAAGGCTCCCGGCGCTGGCACTGACGTAACTGGAAGGACTTTGCTATCTACCAGCTCACGGTAGAACTGCTCACTGGTTATGTCAATGCCATCACGGTAGACTTTTTCGCCAAAGCGAACGTTCAGTGGAATTATGGTAATTCCCAGCTCTTTAACCACCTGAGGTGGTAGGTCAGAGACGCTATCAGTCACTACCTTGACTGGCATTACGCCTTTTCTGCCTCCAGGACAGATACTGCTATAGCTTTGGGACCGGCATGTGTCCCCAGTACCGGACTAACTATTGACCGATAGATGCGCTCTTTGGGCAAAAGCGAGCTGAGCCGCCCAACCAGTTCATCCGCCTCAGCAGGCGTGGTGGCATGCTCCACAGCCAGTGCCTCAATATTGGAGAAGCCAGTCATAAAATTGTAGAGATAATCCATACCCGCCGCCGGAGACCGCACCCTGGTTAAGGGAGCCATCTCACCATCCCTTATCGTCAGTATCGGCTTTATTGATAACATGGCGCCCAGCAGCCCCTGTGCCTTGCCGATACGCCCCCCCTTGGCCAGGTATTTCAGAGTATCAAAATAGACAATAAGATGTGACCGGGACATCGCTTTACGCACCATATCAGCCAGCTCATCAAGGTTTGCCCCCGCCTTGGCCGCTTCAGCCGCTTTAATCACTATCAACCCAAAACCCATTGCCACCATTAGTGAGTCAATTACTTCAATCCGGCATTTACCTTCCACCATACTCGCCGCTTGCAATGCCGACTGATACGTACCGCTGAGCTTGCTGGAGACAACAATAACCAGAATTTCATCGGTTTCCTTGGCCAGTTTTTGATAAACATTAACAAAATCGCCCGGTGGCGGCTGCGTTGTCGTCGGCAAGATGGCACCGTGAACCAGCCGGTGGTAAAAATCGTCGGTTGTCATTTCCACCCTGTCCCGGTAGACCTCCTCACCAAAGCGCACATAGAGTGGCACCACGGTAACTCCCAGTTCCCGAGCAAACTCAGGAGTGATATCCGACAAACTATCAGTAACTACCTTGACCGCCATGGCTAATCCCCCTCCTACTCCATAGAAACAATGTAATTATAGTGTGGCTGACCGCCCCGAACCACCTCAATCTGCAGGTGAGGACATTGCTCACGAATACCGTTACCAACCTCTTCCGCCTCAGCCGACTTGGTATCAGCCCCGTAGTAGATGGTAATTACCTCGACTTTGTCTAAAGCTACCTTGGCCAGTACCTGATTGAGAACATCAAGGGTACTGTTGCCCACCGCTACCAGGTCACCATCCAGAAAGCCAATCGGCTGTTTCTTTTTGATCTTTAATTCACCCAGTTTGGTTGAGCGCACCGCCCGCGTAATTTCAATCGACTTTACCGCCGACATCGCTTTTCCCATAATCTGCACGTTGGTTGACAAATTCGCCTCATAATCAAAGGCTAAAAGTGCCGCTACCCCTTGCGGAATTGTCTCTGTAGGCACTACCTCAATCGTTTTCTCCGTCAAAGATTGCACCTGATTGGCCGTAGCCACGATATTTTTGTTATTGGGCAGAATGATAACCTTGTCCGAATTGACCGACTCTACCGCTTGCAGCAAATCCTTGGTGCTTGGATTCATCGTCTGCCCACCAGGCACAATAGCGGTTACTCCCAAACTGATAAAAACGTCAGCCAGCCCGTCCCCGGAGACCACGGCGATAATCGCCATTTCAACGCTCGGCGTTCTATCTTTTTGCATTTCCAGGAAGTCCTGGTGCTGCTCATCCATGTTTCGTATCGCCATTTCATGCATGGTGCCGAGTTTGCCAACGAGATGCAGAACCTCTCCCGGGTCTAGGGTATGGATATGAACCCTGACCGCCGTTTCATCACCGGCGATAACTATAGACTGACCCTTTCTTTCCAGCTTCTTCCTGAGCTTATCCGGGTCAAGCCCCTCCCCTTTAAGCAGTAAATTGGTGCAATATCCGTAGGGTATCTCATCCGCCGCGATCATTTGTGGCATTTTGGTGGCATGTATCTCGCTGACAATTATCTGCGGCTTGCGGAAGCGCATCTGCTCCATCTCACCTCTAAGGTAGCGCAGAGAACCGTCCAGAATGACATACAGACCCTGCCCACCGGCATCCACCACCCCCGCTTCCCGCAACACCTGAAGAAGCGTAGGTGTATTAGCCACTGACTCACCAGCAGCGTTAACTGCCGCCTCCATCACCGAAATCAGGTCACCGCCATCACTGGCAGCCTGCGCCTTGACCGCCGCCGCCACATCCTTAATGACGGTGAGCATCGTTCCTTCCACCGGGTTGCTCAGCCCTTTATAGGCCATCGTGGCTGACTGCTGCAAGCCCTTGACCATATCCTCGGCGCTAAATGACTCCTTTTCGGTCAAAATCTGGGCCAAGCCACGCAGAATCTGCGATAGAATGACACCGCTGTTACCCCGCGCCCCCATCAGTGCCCCTTTGGCCATCGCCTGTGACACCGCTCCCGCACTACGGTCAGGCGCCCGATAGGCTTCCTCCACCGTAGAACGCATGGTAAGTAACATATTGGTCCCGGTATCACCGTCAGGCACCGGGAAAACATTCAGCGCATCAATCTCCGCCGAACTCTTCTCCAGCCAGCCGGTAGCCGCCACAAACATTTCCCGCAGATCTTGACCGCTGATGGCATCAATCTGCTTCATTTTACACCGTCCTTGCCAAGCCTGGCTTGACTATGCTAGTATTAAATAGCATCTTATCTTACAACAAGTCGGTTCGACAGTCAAAGGAGAAAATAGCTTGAAGTGCGATTTATGTGGCAAATCACCCCGTTTCGGTCATAATGTCAGCCACTCCAAACACCGGACTAACCGTCGCTGGGTACCCAATATTCACCCGGCGACGATAAATATAAACGGTGAGCTAAAGCGGCTCAACCTGTGCACCAGATGCTTGCGCACCCAGCACAAAGCGGCTAAAACGGCCTGACCTCCTTTATTAGAGTCTATCAGCTAATCAGCTGCCTCTAACCTTGGCATCTTTAATGATTTTTCCCGCTTGAACCAAAATTATGCTCTAAAAAGGCGGTGATTTGAGAATAAACACCGGGGTGTTGCCAGCGGTAGTCATGTCCCGGTGCCCGGAAAAAGTACAGTATCCGTCCCGGCTCTTCCCCTTCCGACGAGGAAAGACCGACTAAAGCCTTCAGGCTGGCCCAGATTATGGCTGGAATGTCCCCCTGGCTGAAGCAATCAGGGGTCATGCCGTTACTATCCAGCACCAACGTCCTCTCCAGCATCACATTCCGGTGCCAGAAAGGAGGTCCGGTCTGAATACTGTAAACCTGTGGATTATCCCGCAAGATATTCATGGCGCTATCCGACATAACGCTGCCATTACTTTCACCGGTAACGATAACTTTAAGCTCAGGAAGATGAGCGGTCAGAAATTCCACTCGACGAGCCAGATTCTCCGCCTTCGACGGATAGGCGCCAATTACCTCGACAAACTCATCAATCATGCCCCGAAAACTCTCACTGGTTCGCCGGTAGTTCAGCAAGGCAGAAGTATAACCCCATTCATCTAACTCAGCCCTTATTCCATTAGAGATATCGTACCAGCCCGGGGAATTCTCCAGGAAATTCCACCCCCAGCCCCCCGAGTTAAAGACGACCACAAAATCTTTGTCCTTGACCTCCACATAGGCCGCTAATAACTGATTGACAAAATCGTTATACTTCTCAGGGTAATCCCCGAATAACTCCTGAGCCAACTCGGTGGCATCATCAGCCACTGATTGTGGCACCGCCGAAAGGTCAGGCACCGATAAGGGAAGTCCCCCATTCCCAACACCAACGGTTACCCCGACATCGGAATAAGAGAGAGCGAGCAGCCCAACGCCAAGCAGCAGCACTGCGGCTAAGGCTACCAATATCCCAAGCCTACGAATATTAATAACCATTTTTACTATTATCTCATAAATCGGTCTTTAATGTAATAC
>JBHIDQ010000109.1:0-4719 GCA_046760155.1 Dehalococcoidales bacterium
AAACAAATTCTAATTACCAAAATTCAAACAACGCCAATATTTTGTATTTAGTATTTTGACATTGTTTAGAATTTCGGATTTCGTGCTTAGGGTTTTCCCTATTTCGTATTTCGGATTTCGTGCTTAGTGCTTTCCTCCGCAGGGGGATTTGCCCCACAAGCTTAACAATCGGTATAATAGTAACGATTAACCTCTAGAGAGTAGGTGATTAGATGCCGCAGTACGAACTGGAAAATATCAGAAACGTTGTTTTACTTTCCCACGCCGGTGCCGGCAAGACCTCGACCGCTGAAGCCATGCTGTTTTCGGCCAAGGCAATTAACCGATTGGGCAAGGTCGATGACGGCTCCAGCACTTCGGATTATGACCCCGATGAAGTAAAGCGCCAAATCAGCATCAATCTGACCCTGCTTCCCTGCTCGTGGCAGGACACCAAGATTAATTTAATTGACACCCCCGGTTATGCCGATTTCGTTGCCGAGGTCAAAGCGGCGATGCGGGTAAGCGAAGGAGCCCTAATCGTCATCTGCGCTGCCTCCGGTGTTGAGGTCGGTAGCGAACAGGTGTGGGAATATTGCCGGGAGGCCAACCTGCCGCGCCTTATCTTCGTCAATAAGATGGACCGTGAGAATGCTGACTTCTTCCGCACCGTGGCAGAAATCCAGTCCCGGTTTGGACACCGCTGCCTGCCGATACAGCTCCCGATAGGTGCCCAGGATAATTTTCAGGGTGTCGTTGACCTGCTGACGCTGAAAGCTTACACCGGTTCTCCATCAAAAGAAGCTGAGATACCGTCATCTCTGGAGGCTCAGGTCAATTCCTTCCGTGAGAAGCTGGTCGAGGCGGCGGCGGAAACCGACGATAGCCTCATCGAGAAATATCTGGGCGGCGAGGAGCTCAGCCTGGAGGAGCTTAAGACCGGCTTGCGGCAGGCAACGGTAAGCGGCAGCGTTTTCCCCGTCTTAGCCGGTTCGGCACTGCAAAATGTGGGCATTAACTGGCTGCTTGATGCGGTCAATGATTACCTGCCGTCACCCCAGGAACGGGAAATAGCTGATGCCGCCGGAGAAAAAATTGAACCGAGTCCGGAAGGCCCCTTAGCTGCTCTGGTGTTTAAGACCACCGCCGACCCCTACGTCGGCAAGCTAACTTACTTCCGGGTTTATAGCGGCGCTATCGATAGCAATTCACAAATATGGAATGCCACCCAGGGTGGCGCCGAGCGCATCGGTCAGCTATTCCTGCTGAGGGGTAAGAATCAGGAGCCGGTAGCCAGAGTTGGCGCCGGGGACATCGGCGCTGTCGCCAAGCTAAACATTACTAACACCGGGGATACCTTGTCCAGTCAGCAGAAGCCGGTGAAACTTACCCCAATCGTGTTTCCTGAGCCTATTTTTGATGCGGCGGTTTACCCCAAAACCAAGGCTGATTTGGATAAGCTGGGCGCGGCGCTGTCCCGGATAAGCGAGGAAGACCCTACCCTTCGGGTGCGTCGGGAGGCGGATACCGGTGAGACCATTCTCTCTGGAATTGGCGAGACCCAGCTTGAAGTGGCGGCGGACAAGATGCAGCGTAAATTTGGCGTCGGTGTGAAGCTGGAAACCCCCAAGGTTCCCTATAAAGAGACCATTACCGCACCCGTCGCCACCGCTGAGTATAAGCACAAGAAGCAAAGTGGCGGACATGGTCAGTACGGGCATGTCTTGCTGGAGCTGGAGCCTTTGCCCCGTGGTAGCGGTAATGAGTTCGGGCAGAGGGTCGTCGGTGGTACTGTACCCAAGAACTATATTCCCGCCGTGGAAAAAGGATTTCAGGAGGCAGTGCAAGACGGGGTGCTGGCGCACTACCCGGTGGTGGATGTCAAGGCAACGCTATATGACGGGAGCTACCACCCGGTTGATTCTTCGGAAATATGCTTCAAGATTGCCGGGGCACAGGCGATGAAGAAAGGATTAGCTGAAGGCCAGCCCATTATATTGGAACCAATCATGAATATCCGCATAACTGTCCCCGGTGACCTTACCGGTGATATTATCGGCGACCTTAATACCAAACGAGCCCGGGTGCAGGGGATGAACCCGGAGGGCGATGTCAATATTATTGAAGCTCAGGTGCCACTGGCTGAGGTGCTGCGCTACGCTATTGACCTGAAGTCAATGACCCAGGGCAGAGGCAGCTACAAGATGGAATTCAGCCACTATGAAGAGGTGCCGGCGCATATCAGCCAGAAGATTATCGCCGGAAAATCAACCGAGAAGACCTAGCCCACTGTCTCTTATCAAAACATGACCAAAACCCAAAGAACCAAGACGATTTTGAGTTTTGCATTTTGAATTTATTTAGGATTTAGAAATTAGAATTTATTACCGAATTAGGTGGCTCTTATCTCCTGCCGCATAAACAGCACGTAGCTGATGGCAAAACAGACCGCGCTGAGACTGATCAAACTGGTAATGTGGGGCCAGACGATGAGGATACTCTGGCCGAGACTGAGCGGATTGGGTACCATATAGGCCGCTTGAGCCTGGGTTACCATCCCCAGACTTCGCACCAGGGGTACCAGCAACACCGTCGTCGCCTCCTGGAACAGGATGTTAGGAGAAATCCGCGTTATCATCCGCTGCAATTCCGCATTGCGCACCAGTTCTGCGGCAGTACCATCGCCGGTAGGCGCCAGGGCATTGGCTATTCCCGGGGCGATCAAAAGGATAAAGATGCTGAAAAATAACCAGAGAGCCAGTGCGAACAAAAGAGAGGCGGCTACTCTGCGGAAGACTACCGAGAAAAGGATAGCCAGACCCATCCAGAAGGCCCCATAAATAATGGTGAGGAAGAGATAGAAGAAGAGCCTGATGATTTCTTCCGCCGTTGGCGGCACCCCAATCATACTCAGACCATAGCCCGCAATCATCAGCAGCATGGTCGCCACCATCACCGACAAGGTAACTACCCCGGCCAGAAATTTCCCGTTGATGACGCTGTCCCGGAAGACAGGCTGCGCCAGGACCCGGCTGAGGGTAGCACCGGCACGTTCGCTGTTGATGGCATCGAAGCCTAGAGCGATGCCAATTATCGGCACCAGCAGAGCAACCAGGTAAGTCAGCGGCGGGATTACCTTTCCCGAAGTGGTAAAAAGACCCAGAAAGACGATCCCTTCCGGCAGGTTTGCCCCACGAAGCCCCTGAGAGGCCGCCACCAGCCCGGCAGCACTGACAAAAAGTACCAAGACAAATAGGGCAACAAATCTGATACTGGTAAAATAGTCAGCCAGTTCTTTACGCAAAATAGCTGTCATGTCTCAACTTATTCCTCTCGAAAATACCTCATGTAAATATCATCCAGCGAGAATTCCTGAATCTTCATTTGAATCAGCGGGAAATCGTTCTGTACCACCGCTTTTGATATTTCTGCCCTTAAGTCAGCGTCAGTGCTGACCAGAAGGTTATCTTCTTGGGCCTCTACGTTAATTACTCCTTTAATTCCCCGGATAACGTCAAGGAGTTGAGGACTCGGTTGTTCGGTTTCCACCTCTATCTGATAGCGGCCTCCCGCCAGAGCCTCTCTGCCCAGTTTGTCAATAGTACCTTCGATTACCATTTTGCCCTTGGATAGTATGCCGATTCTATGACACACCCTTTGCACTTGGTATAACTGGTGCGAAGATAGCACCACCGTTGTCCCCATTTTGGGCAGACCAGCGATGAGGTCAAGGAGCTGGTTAATCCCTTTCGGGTCTAATCCCGCCGTCGGCTCGTCAAGGAAGATTATCTTTGGTTCTTTGATTAAGACATCGGCTATGCCCAGACGCTGCTTCATTCCCCGGGAGTATTTGCCCACCGTCTTCTCTTTCTTGTTTTTCGGACCAATCTCCTCCATTATCT
Organism: Dehalococcoidales bacterium; assembly: GCA_046760155.1. Taxonomy (GTDB): domain Bacteria; phylum Chloroflexota; class Dehalococcoidia; order Dehalococcoidales; family RBG-16-60-22; genus JBHIDQ01. The sequence continues at coordinate 3,882 of JBHIDQ010000109.1, forward strand.
CGGCATCCGTCAGCCCTACTGTCTCCAGCACCTCATCGATTCGTCTATTAGCCTCGTCATAGCTGATATTATTTAGGTCAGCAATAAACCGCAGGTTTTCTCGGGCGGTGAGGTTTTCATAGAAGCCCACCTTTTCCGGAAGATAGCCTACCAGGCGCTTCACCTTGAGCGGCTCTCGGGTAGGGTTAAACCCGTAGACTCGCGCGCTACCCGACGCCGGCTCAGTCAGTCCCAGCAGCATGAGGATGGTCGTCGTTTTGCCGGCGCCGTTGGGACCGAGTAACCCGAACACCTCGTTTTCTTTCACGTGCAGATTGAGGCGGTCGACTACCGTAGCCCCGTCATACCTTTTGGTCAGCTCTTGTGTCTCGATGGCAAATTCTTCACTCACTTTTTACCGCCGACTAAACCGCATAAAAATGAAAACCAAGCCGATAACCACCACGGCGATGATGGCAACACCAACCCATCCCCAGACGGTTGGTGTTTCCACGGTAACCCTGATAGCAAGTTTCTCCGATGTATCCTGCACCCCGGAAGCTCTGAGGTTAACCATGTAATCCCCGGCAATAGTTTCCGGTGGTGGCTTGATATTTATGTCTAAGGTTCGGGTAGCAAGAGCCTCAAGGGAATCCACTTTATCCGGCTTGAACTCGATGGTCCATCCTTCCGGTTTTTCTGAAGAGAAGTTGATTTTATCAATCGGTGCCGTGCCCAGGTTGCCTAGTTTTAGTGAGAAATAATTGTCTCTACCGGCGGTGGCCTTAGTGTCATAACGCTCTCCAGCCGGGGCTAGAAGCAGCTCATATCTGGCGGTGATTACCGCCGTAAGCTCAAC
>JBHIDQ010000110.1:0-4665 GCA_046760155.1 Dehalococcoidales bacterium
ACCCAGAGAAGACGGGTCGCCCTAGTAATCGTCTTCGGGTCTTCTACCATGAAAACTATTAGCTCACGAAAGACCTGCTCGTAAAGGTTATCCACTTCATCGTCTTCAGCCATAATTTGCCGGGCAGCATCGGCATCACAGTTAATAAATGCCTCCAGACTGCGATGCAACATGCTTACCGTCTTTTCCGCCATACGAGGTATATCAATAAGTGGCTTAAGAGGCGGCTCATCACCGACCATGACCACAATCTTGGCGATACCTTCAGCGTGGTCACCAATTCGCTCCAGTTCCGATATGAGATTAAGCACGCAGATAATTGTGCGCAGGTCTCCGGCCATGGGTTGCTGTGTGGCAATGAGCTGAATGCACTTCTCCTCAATATCAAATCTCTTTTCGTTTATTTTAAGGTCATCGGCGATTATTTGCTGCGCCATTTTTAAATCTCTTTTTTGCAGTGCCTTGATGGAACGGCTGATTGCCTCCTCCACCATGCCCCCCATGGCAAGAATATCGTCCTGAACTTCTCTCAGCCTCTTGTGGAAGGTAGTTCTTATCTCCATCGCTGAAACCTCCTTTAGCCAAATCGGCCGGTGATGTAGTCCTCAGTGCGCTTGTCTTTAGGATTGGTGAAGAGCTGCGAAGTGGGACCATATTCTACCAATACCCCGGCCCTATCCTCTTCCATCATCAGAAAAGCCGCCATATCGGATACCCTTGCTGCCTGCTGCATGTTATGGGTGACGATGACAATAGTGTACTCTTCCGCCAGGCTTCTCATCAAGTCCTCGATTTTGAGGGTGGCTACCGGGTCAAGGGCACTGCATGGCTCGTCCATCAGGATGACCTCAGGCTCAACTGCCAGCACCCTAGCGATACATAACCGTTGCTGCTGACCTCCAGATAGAGCCAAAGCCGATTGCTCCAGCTTATCTTTTACCTCATCCCACAGGGCTGCCTCACGGAGATTTTCCTCGACAATATCCTCAAGCTCACTGCGATTATTCTTGCCGTGCCGCCTCGGGCCGAAAGCCACATTCTCAAAAACGGACATGGGGAATGGATTAGGTTTCTGGAAGACCATGCCCACCCGTTTTCTCAATTCCACGACATCAATATAATTTTCGTAGATGTTAACCGCATCAATCTCAACACGCCCTTCCACTCTGGCACCGGAAATAAGGTCGTTCATGCGATTGAAGAGACGCAGGAAAGATGATTTGCCACAGCCGGATGGTCCGATTACCGCCGTAACCGCGCGCTGCGGTATTCCCAGAGTAATATTTCTTAACGCCTGAAAGCTGCTGTAAAAAAGGTTTACTCTTTCCGTTCTCAATTTTACCTTATTGTGCTGAGCAGCACTATCATTCAGCAGCCCACTGTTTATATTCATGAACTAGCTCTCCTTTGACGGACTCGCAATCTGATGATGGTGGCGAGGAAGTTAAAGGATAGCACCACCACTAATAGAACCAGGGCAATCCCCCACATGGTGCTCTTGGGCATGCCGGGAATATGGGCGGCCGCTGTGTAAAGATGATAGGGTAGTGCCATAAACTGGTCAAGAGGAGACTGCGGCAGCCCCGGAATGAGGAAAGCAGCCCCGACCACCAGTATCGGTGCTGTTTCTCCAGCGGCACGGCTCATCGCCAAGATAGCTCCAGTGATTATGCCTGGTAGTGCCTGAGGCAGGACGATGTGTCTTATCGTTTGCCATTTAGTAGCGCCAACAGCCAGACTACCTTCTCTATATTCCTTGGGCACGGCTAAGATCGCCTCCCTGGAGGTGGTGATGGTCATCGCCAGCGCCTGACAGGCTAGAGTGAGGCTAGCTGACAGTAGCGACATACCGAAATGCAGTGCCAGGACAAAGACACCGAGCCCGAAAAGCCCGTAGACAATACTGGGCACACCCGCCAGGTTCAGGATCGCCATATTGATGAGTCGAGTCAGCCAATTTTCCCGGGCATATTCCGTGAGGTAAATCCCCGCCAGTACTCCCACGGGCAGCGCAAAGATGATGGTGCCCAGCATAAGATAAAAAGTACCGACAATTGCCGGGAAAATACCCCCTGCCTTGCCTGCCTGTGAAGGCGGTTGCGTTAAGAACTCCCAGCTAATCGCGTCGGCGCCATTGACGATAATGTAAAGGATGATGAACAGGACGGGAACCACCGCAATAGTAGTCGCTAGGGTAAGCAATCCGAAGGCAGTGCGCTGGGAAAACTGGCGTGATAGTATCGTTTTGGTTGCCATTTACAGACTACCTCGCAAACTTCTGTTTCTGACGCTCAAGCACTCTATCGGCAATTAGATTAACCGTCAGCGTCATGGTGAAAAGAATCAGACCAATGGCAAATAGCGCCTGGTACTGCAGTCCACCACGGACGGCATTACCAATCCCAGAAGCAATGGCGGCGGTCATCGGCATCATGGGTTCAGTTGGCGAATAGGGTACCGCCAGAGCGCCACCAGCGACCATAAGGACGGTCATGGTCTCACCGATGGCACGGCCCACACCCAGCATAATCGCGGCGGAAATGCCGGAGAGGGCACCAGGAATGCAGACATATCTTATTGTTTCCCACTTGGTGGCACCGAGAGCGTAGGCGGCCTTTCTAAAGTCATCAGGAACAGCACGCAATGCATCCTCGGAGACGCTGACAATAATGGGTAAGCTCATCATAGATAGCAAAATCGCTGCCGTAAGCCCGCTAAGCCCGGTGTTCAGATTAAATGCGCTCTGGACCAGTGGCGACAGGAGCATAAGCCCGATGAACCCCATTACCACTGAGGGAATTCCCGCCAGTAGCTCAATAATTGGTTTCAGCGTTTCCCTTATCTTGGAAGGGGCGACTTCAGCCAGATAGGCAGCACAGCCAACGCCGATGGGCACGGCAAGGGCGGTGGCCACAAGGGTAATCCAAAGTGTGGCCACAAAGAAGGGCATTATGCCAAAGGTGGGTGGTTCCGAAACCGGGTACCATTTGGTGCCAAAGAAGAATTCCCAAGGAGGAGTATGGGCGAAAATCGGCAGCCCCTCACGCAACAGGAGAACCAGAACACCTAATAGGACGACTACGGCCAGCAGCCCGTTGAGAAAAATCCCGCCCTCAATGGCCCTTTCACTAAAGCGCCACCGCCACCGGAGACTCCTTGCGAGACCAGCATCAGCGGTGGCAGTTGAAGCTCCCCGCTGCGGCATGGGGACAATCTTTCCTTTCAGCTAGCTTCCTCCAAATGAGGCTTATATTCATTATACTATTCTAGTGGCACGTAGCCAACATCGATTACCTTTTGCTGACCTTCTGGTGATAAGCAGTAATCAATGAAGGCTTTGAAAAGACCAGTTGGCTCACCATTAGTATAGTAGAGGAGTGGTCGGGCAATGGGATAGCTTCCGTCCAGAGCCGTTGCTAAACTGGGTAAAATCCCCGGGTCATCAGCCGTCTTCTTAACTGCCAGCGGTTTTACTTCATCGGTAACGTAACCCAGCCCGGGGTAGAAGATAGCGTTGGGGTTCTTGGCAACCTCAGTTACTCCCTCCTCAGTGGAGGGCAGAAGTAACACCTCAGGCCCGTACTCTAGGCTCTTGTCCTCGGTTGAAAGTCCCTTCATTTGCACCACGTGCTCCTTGAAGAAGACGTGAGTGCCTGAGTTAGTGTCACGAGCAATAGCCACTATCGGCGCATCATTACCGCCAATCTCTCTCCAATTAGTTATCTGGTTGGTGTAGATGCCAGATAGCTGGGCAAAGGTCAGCTCAGATATTGGATTTGAGGGATGCACCACTACTGACAGAGCATCCAGAGCTACGGTAATCTCATAGGGCACTACTCCGTTGGCTTTAGCTTGTTCAATCTCTTTATTTTTTATCTCTCGTGAAGTCTGACAGATATCGGTGGTACCATTAATGAGCGCAGCAATGCCCGCTCCGGACCCCGGACCGCTAACCGCTATACGTACCTTGGGGTACATCTTCATAAAGTCTTCAGCCCATATAAAAGTTAGCGGAGTTACCGTATTGGAACCGATAATCTTAATTGAACCGGATAGTTCTGTGCTTGGTGATGGAGGTGCTGGTGCTGTTTGGGCACAGCCAACTGCGGTGGCGACTAACCCAATAACAAGCATTAAGGTCAATGGTAACCGCCATATATTTATTTTGTTAAACCTTGAAATCAACGATTAAATCTCCTTTTTATTTGTAGTCTTTAGATTTCTATTTTCCCTTTTATTTTTATATGGTGGAGCACAAGAATTAGGGATAATTTGGCTCAGTGAAATTCGTTAACCAGTGCCTCCACTCTGGCTCTGATTTCATCTCTTATCTCTCTGACCTTTTCAATCGGTTTTCCTTTCGGGTCTTCAAGCTCCCAGTCCTCGGTTGGGACGAAGCTGGCGGGGCAGACCTCCTCAACTCCACAGCCCATGGTAATGACCCGGTCGGCGTTCTCCAGCCTCTCAAGGGTGAGAGGCTTCGGCTCTTGTTTGCTTATATCTATACCTACTTCCAGCATTGCCTCAATAACAACCGGGTTCACCTGTGAACTTGGCTTGGTTCCCGCCGAGGTAGCCGAAGCTTTGCCCTTTACCAGAGAATTAAAAAAGGCCTCAGCCATCTGGCTTCGGCCCGCATTATGGACACAGACAAATAGGACTCTT
>JBHIDQ010000111.1:0-4599 GCA_046760155.1 Dehalococcoidales bacterium
ATGAAAATGGAACTAACTAGCAAAGTATTAGCCGGTGATACTGTCGCCGCTGCCAAACTGATTAGCGGGATAGAAGACGAAGCCCCGAGCGCACTTGAAGCCATGAGCAATCTCTATCCCTATACCGGAAAGGCTTACGTCATTGGCGTCACCGGTTCCCCGGGTGCCGGCAAGAGCACCTTAACCAATAATCTAATCGGTCTCTTTAGAAAACAAAAGATGACCGTTGGTGTCATTGCCATGGACCCGACCAGCGCTTTCACCGGTGGTGCAATACTGGGTGACAGAGTCAGGATGCAGAAACACAGTGCTGACAAGGATGTCTTTGTCAGGAGCATGGCGACGAGGGGCTGGGTCGGCGGGCTGGCCAAAGCTACCGTCGGCGCTATTCATGTTATGGACGCCATGGGCAAAGAAATTATTCTGGTCGAGACAGTAGGCTCTGGACAAATCGAGCTAGATATTACCAAGGCGGCCGATACCACCCTTATTGTTTTGACCCCGGTTTTCGGAGACACCATCCAAATGATGAAGGCTGGTATTCTTGAAGCTGCGGACATCTTCGTCATCAACAAAGCGGACAAAGGAGGCGCCGACATTCTCAAAGCTGACCTGGAAACTATGCTGTCGATGAAGACTCAACTCCCCAATGAGTGGCCGCCGAGTATCGTCACCACCGAAGCCATCTATGATAAAGGCACCGAGGAACTGGCCAAGGCAATCCTGAAACACCGAGAATTCCTCACCACCAGTGGTGAGCTGGAAAAGCGCCAGAAAGAAAGAGTGAAATTAGAGCTGATGGAGACAATCGAAGGTTTCCTCAAGGATTTTATTCATGAGATTGATAAAGGTAACTATTTAGCCAAACTGGTTGATGATTTGGTTCAGGGCAAAACCAATCCCTATTCCGCTACCTTGGAAATCACTAACCGTCTGGCCAGAGACCTGGGTCAGTTACCGGGTGGCGCCAGATTCAGCCGAAAATCAGCTTAAGATGAGCCAGTAAGCACTCTGTCAGGGGGTAAAGATGGACTTTTCCTTGACCGAAGAGCAAAAGATGCTAAAAGCCTTGGCCCAGGATTTTGCCACCAGGGAGCTGGAGCCAATTGCCGCCCAAATCGATGAGGAGTCCCGGTTTCCCGCGGAAAGTGTCCGCAAGATGGTGGAACTCGGGCTAACTGGTATCGGTTTTCCGGAAGAGTACGGGGGCAGTGGTGGTGGCACCACGGAATTATGTCTCGTTATCGAAGAGATAAGTCGTGTCTGCGCGGCCACCGGCGTAATTCTCCTCGCCAGTTCCGGACTTGCCGGGGAACCAATATATGTCTACGGTAATGAGGAGCAGCGAAAACGCTTTGTCACCCCCATCGCTGCCGGGGAAAAGTTAGCCGCCTTTGCACTAACCGAAGCTGGCGCCGGCAGTGACCCGGCCTCACTGGAGACCACCGCCACCCGCCACAATGATGGCTATCGCCTTAACGGCGCCAAGATTTTCATCACCAATGGTGCTGAGGCTGGCATTATCCTGGTTTTCGCTACTATTGATAAGTCGCTCCGCCATAAGGGCATTACTGCCTTTGTCGTGGAGAAAGATACCCCCGGTTTTTCCGTGGGCAAGCACGAACCTAAATTGGGCATCCGCGCCTCATCAACGGTAGAGCTAATCTTTGAGGACTGTTTCGTGCCTGAGGAAAACCGCCTCGGTAATGAGGGTGACGGGTTTAAAATCGCCATCAACGCCATAGACACCAGTCGAGTGGTGGTAGCCGCTCAGGCACTGGGTATTGCTCAGGGTGCCTTTGACAAGGCTCTTGTCTATGCCAAGGAGCGCCAGCAGTTCGGCCAGCCCATTGTCAATTTTCAGGCAATTCAGTGGCTGCTCGCCGATATGGCGACACAGATTGATGCTGCTCGACTGTTAACCTATCGGGCTGCCTACCTTCAGGATAACGGGCAGCCTTTCGTCAAAGAGGCATCCATGGCCAAGGTCTTCGCCGCCGAAACATCATCGTTTGTCACCAATAAAGCGGTTCAGATATTCGGTGGCTATGGCTACATTAAAGAATATCCTCTGGAACGCTATCTCCGTGACGCCAAAATCACCGAAATCTATGAGGGCACTTCCGAAATGCAGCGGATGACGATTGCCCGACAGCTGATTCGAGAAGGCTGAGAAAATGAACTGAAGGGGAGGGGATGAAAGATGAACAACCAGAAAACGACCAAAGAAATCCTCAAAGAAAGACTGGAACCGCAAGCGCGCACGCCACTCTATAATCCGAAAGTACTGAAAAAGATTGCCAGAGAGTTTGCGCGCTGGAAAAATACCATGGTTCGTGAGCAGGACCGTGAGAACTGGGAAGTTACGCCCCATACCATTCTTGGTTCTGAGATTCCCCGCGAGTTGCTCTACACTCCACTGAATAACGCCGACATTGATTATGAGCAAGATTTGGGCTTCTCTGGAGAAGAGCCCTACACCAGAGGGGTACATCCCAATATGTATCGGGGCCGGACGTTTACCATGCGCCAGCTTTTCGGCGCTGGCTCACCGCAGGAATGCAACCAGAGGATGAAGACGCTTCTGGAGCACGGAGCTACCGGGACCAACTGGGCGCTCGACCTGGCTACGGTGCAGATGTTCGATTCCGATGAACCGGAAGCCAAAGGTCAGGTGGCTACCGTGGGCGTGCCGATTGATTGCGTTGAAGACATGGAGGTAATCTGCCAGGACATCCCCATCGACAAGGTGAGTGCCTCCATCGTTACCCACTACCCCGGAAATACGGCGATTATCTTCCCGATGTATCTGGTCATGGCGGAGCGCCGCGGCATCCCCTGGGATAAACTACCGGGCAGCGTGCAGAATGATTTCATCATGGAAAGCGTGGTGCGCAGTGCCCCCGAATACATCCCACCCAAGGATGACTTCAGGATACAGTGTGATAACATCGAGTTCATCAGGAAGAACGTGCCGCTGTGGAACTATGTTACCCTGAATGGTTACAATCTGCGGGAATGGGGGACCTCCGGCATTACCGAGATGGCGGTCGCCGTCGCCAATGGCATCGAAATCCTCAAGGAGATGACCAGAAGGGGTCACGATATTGACTGGGTAGCCGAAAGGTTGGCCTTCTTCTGGGCACCGGCCAACGACTTCTTTGAAGAGGTCGCCCGCATACGGGCGGTGAGGCGATTGTGGTACAAGATAATGAAATATCGCTTTGAGGCCCAGAAGCCCCGGTCGATGTGGATGCGGTGTCATGTGCAAACTTCGGGGGTTTCATTGACCCGGGAAGAGCCAATGAATAACGTCATCCGGGCCGCCTATCACGCTTTGGCGGCGGTGCTGGGCGGTGCCCAGTCACTGCACGTCGATTCTTACGATGAAGCCTATTCCATCCCTTCCGTGGAAGCCTCACTCCTGTCCCTGCGCACCCAGCAGATTATTGAAGCCGAGACGCAGGTCACCCAGGTAGTCGACCCCTTAGGCGGTTCTTTCTACGTTGAAGCACTAACTAATGACATCGAAAAAAGGATTCTGGATGAGGTTGATGAGATTGAGCGGATGGGCGGTATCGTGGAAGTTGTCGCCAGCGGGTGGCTCCACCACAAGGTCGCCCGCCATATCGAGCGTGAGCAGCGCATGATTGCTGATGGCGAGATTAAAGTGGTCGGCCGTAATTATTTTCCAGACCCCAATCTTAAGATGCCTGATATCTGGGTGCACGAATACGATGAAAATATCGCCCGACAGATGCGGGACAAGCTGAGCAGGTTAAGGCAACGCCGCGACAATGAAAAAGCGAGTAACTGTCTCAACGCCCTTAAGGAGGCCTGCCAGCGTGGCGACAACGTTATGGAGTACACTCTTGAGTGCGCCCGCGCCGATGTTACCGAAGGGGAAATGCGCCAGGCCTTTACCGAAGTTTTCGGCTTGTGGAAACCTCCCATCTTCGCCTGAAAATTCTGGAGTTGAGATATGATGTCAACGCCAAAGAATAAAATTAAAGTACTGTTAGCCCAGTTTCCTTTAGAGCCGCACAGCCGGGGCATAATCACCGTGGCCGGTATGCTGAAAGACGCCGGGATGGAGGTGGTCTTAATCGCCAATGAGCTGCCGGAGCGAATCATTGATACCGCCATCCAGGAGGACGTTGATGTCGTTGGCATCAGCACCTACTGCGGCGGCGAGCTAGCCCTGAGCCGCGATTTGATGAAAGCGGCTGAGGAAAAGGGGATAAAGGATAACACTGTTTTCCTACTCGGAGGCATCTTCCCGCCGAAAAACATGCCCAAGCTGAAAGAGCTGGGCTTTGACGGTATCTTCCTCTCCGCAAGCAAAGAAGAGATAGTTTCCTGCATCGAAAAGGCAGTCGCCAGTAAGAGAGCCTGAGGAGATACCAGTAGGCAATGACCACACCTTAAACGTAAGTGCCGGGATGTATATGTAGCAGCGGGTATTGACAATCACTCAAATAGGGCTATAATTAACTCACCTGATGTAAAATAGCTTAAAAAGCAAATAGGATTAGAGGTGTAGTCATGAAAAGGGGCGCTGGTGACCGTTAAATAAAATGCGGTGGCTGGCGCCCTTTT
>JBHIDQ010000112.1:0-4559 GCA_046760155.1 Dehalococcoidales bacterium
ACCCGTTTCATTGGGCAGAGAGTCATTTATTATCCTCGGTTGACTTCGACCATGGACGTTGCCAGGCGAGAAGCCCAGCAGGGAGCCACTGAAGGAAAAGTGGTCATGGCTGATGAACAGACGGCAGGGAAAGGCCGGGCAAAGCATGTCTGGTTATCGCCTAAAGGCAGCATCGCTTTATCGATTATTCTTTATCCCAATGTAGCTTATTTACCTTATCTTACCATGCTGGCTTCCTTGGCGGTGGCTCGTAGTATTGAAGCGGTTACTGGTCTAAAAGCACAAATAAAATGGCCTAACGATGTCCTTATTAACGAGAAGAAGGTGTGCGGGATTTTAATTGAGAGTGAAGTACGCGGGAATATGGTGGCTTACGCCATTATCGGCATCGGTATCAATGTTAACTTTCGCCTTGCTGATTTTCCAGAAATTCTTCCCATTGCTACCAGTCTCGCTGATGAATTAGGCAAAGAAGTTTCGCGTGTGGACCTAATCCGCCACCTGTTGCTTGAAATAGAGAAACTATACTTGACTCTGCCGGATGGAAAATCTATTTACCAGGCGTGGCAGGATAGGTTGCGTATGCTAGGCAAGAAAGTCCAACTAAAGTCAGGCCAAGCGATACTCGAAGGCATCGCTGAATCAGTTGCCAGCGATGGCAGCCTGCTCCTCCGCCATTCAAATGGAAGCTCAACCAAAATTGTCGCCGGGGACGTTACCCTGCGCGACCTTGTCTAAAACCCCCTGTGCCGAAAAAACAAAAACTAAGGCTACTTTCAGGCTGCCACCTGATAAAACAACTTCAATTTTGCCCGCTGTTTATTTGCTACCCGGACTAAGACGCCCAAACGCTTTGAGAAACTCGATTGGTATCGGGAAGAGTATGGTACTATTTTTTTCTGAGGCTATCTCGGTAAGTGTTGATAGGAAGCGGAGCTGTATTGCCGAGGGCTCTCTACCGATTACACTCGCTGCCTGGGCTAACTTTTCTGAAGCTTGAAGCTCACCTTCAGCATGAATGATTTTGGCGCGTCTCTCCCTTTCCGCTTCAGCTTGAGCTGCCATCGAGCGCTTCATCTCTTCCGCCAGTTCAACTTCCTTGATCTCCACCGTGCTGACCTTGACTCCCCAAGGGTCAGTGTGTTCGTCAATTATCTTCTGCAGCATTTGATTGAGCTTTTCTCGCTGTGTCAATAGCTCGTCAAGTTCGGACTGTCCCAGTACATTCCGCAGCGTCGTCTGTGATATTTGCGAGGTAGCTCGAATATGGTCCAGAACCTTGACTACTGAAGCCTCGGGGTCAACTACCCTGAAGTAGACCACGGCATTAACCCTGACGGTGACATTGTCCTTGGTAATCACCTCCTGTGATGGGACATCCATGGTTACCACCCGCAGGTCTACCTTAAACATTCGATCAACGAAGGGAATGATGAGAAATAAGCCAGGACCCTTGGCACCGATGAGCCGCCCGAGGCGGAAAATAACTCCTCGCTCATACTCGCTGACAATTTTGATGGCCATGGGCAGGATGACAAGTATAAGCAGAACAATGACACCGATAATAATTGGACTCATTACTTTACCTCCTTTTCTTTCTTGGTTACCCGTAGTTTTAAACCTTCAACCTTGGTGATAATCACCTCCTCCCCGGGTTCCACCCGGCCTTTATCTAATAGCGCTGTCCAACGTTCACCTTGAATGAGGACTATCCCTTTGGGGTTCATGGCCGTAGTCGCTTCGGCAATCTTCCCGATTAATTCTTCTCTGCCGGCAGATACTTGCTGCCGGTGGGCACGGACTCCATAAATAATGACCAAGATAAGGGAGACAACAATCCCAATTACAATTACGACAATTAGCCATGGGTCTATTCGAAACCAAGCTGGGTTTATTTGAAACAAGGACGCCCTCCTTACTGTTTTTTGATTACATGCAGCGTCAAACCATCGATGCTGGTGATAATAACTTCCTCTCCTGATTCTATCCGGCCCTGATCTGATATGGCTGCCCAGCGTTCGCCTTTGAAAAAGACCGTCCCCTCAGGGTCTAAGACCACCTTGACGACAGCTCTCTTGCCAATCAATTCTTCTCGGCCGGTGCTGGCTTGCTTACGGTGGGCACGTATCGCCCGATTAACTACAAAAGCAAACAGGCCAGCAATGGTAATGGTTACGATGGCAATCAGCCAGGGGTCTACTCTGAACACCGGTGCGGCCCCTTGAAATAAGATTAGTGAACCAATAACCAAGGCGGTTACACCCCCGGCGGTAAATAAACCAAAGGTGGTGGTAAGTACTTCACCAATGAAGAAACCAAAAGCTAAAAGGATGAGTAAAACCCCGGCAATGTTTACCGGTAACTGGCCCAGTGAGTAGAAAGCCAGTATGCCACAGATGGCGCCAACTACACCCGGGAAAATAAGTCCCGGGTTGAAGATTTCAATCATAATACCAAGCGTGGCGATACTTAGCAGTAGAAAAGCAATATTCGGGTCGGCAATAACATACAGGAAATTCTCGATTGTCTTCATCCCGACTTGGTTAATCGGAGCACCTTTGGTCTGTAGTGTCATTACGCTGCCATCAAGCATCGTTACCTGTTTGCCATCAAGTTGAGCAATGAGCGCATTAAGGTCAGGCGCAATCATATCAACAACATTAAGTTCTAGAGCTTCCTGCGAGGTGGCGGAAACACCTTCCCTGACCGCTTTTTCTGCCCAATCAGCATTGCGCCCGTGAGACTCAGCAATATCTCTAATGTAAGCAACGGCATCATTGATAACCTTCGCCTTCATTTCGTCTGACATTGGCGCTTCACCTTCACCACCCATTGCGATTGGTGTAGCGGCACCAATGGCCGTATTTGGTGCCATAGCAGCGACGTGAGCGGCTAGGGTTATGTAGGCACCAGCCGAAGCTGCCCGGGCTCCTGCCGGGGAAACATAGACCACCACCGGAATTTTGGCATTAATAATGTTTTGGATGATGTCACGCATGGCGGTGTCCAGACCACCAGGGGTATCCATCTGGATGACCACCGCCTGCGCGCCGGTCACTTCCGCCTGTTCAATGCCACGCCCGATATAATCAACCAGCACCGGGTTGATGGTGCCCTTAATGGTAAGGACGTCAATCTTGGGGCTTGTCGTCTGAGCCCTGGCAGTGATTGAGATGGCGAGCAATAAGCCAATTATTATTAACAGTATGCGTATAATTCGGGACATAAACAACCTTTTATGAAATTATCAGTAAAGTCTATATAGTATACTATAGTTTGGTGTCAAATGAAAATTGCCGGGTTTCTTTCCAATCGTCAAGTTGAAGAGCAAGCTAAATTAGTGTAGAATTTACGGGTTATTTGTAAAAAGGCAGCAAAATGAAAGTTCAAAGATGTAAGGGAACCCGAGATTTATCCCCTGAAGAGATGGCAAGATTTCGCCTGATTGAGGGAGTTTTTCGAGACCGCTGCCTCAAGTGGGGCTATCAGGAGGTCAAGACACCGACCATTGAGTATCTCCACCTGTTCACCTCAGCAGGTACGCTTACCCCCAGTATGTTGGGTAAGGTGTATTCCTTTCTCGATTGGGACGGCTGGAGCGGGGAGAGAGTAGTCCTGAGACCTGATGGCACCATCCCTATTGCCCGTCTTTACATTGATACCATGAAAGGAAAAGGACTGGCCAAATTGTTCTATGTGACCAATACTTTTATTTTTGAAGAGACCGGGAAAAAGACAAGAGAAAGATGGCAGTGTGGCGCCGAACTTATCGGGGTGAGTTCCCCGTCAAGCGATGCCGAATTAATCTTACTGGCCCTGGAAGTTCTGCAAAAGTTGAGACTTAAAGGTGTGGAACTGAGACTGTCGCATGCTGGCTTAATCAAGGCTCTTCTGATGAAACTTGGCTTAAGTCCGGAAGAGCAGGTTAAAATATTTGACCAGATTCTGGACGGAGATGTGAAGGCATTGGCTAGGCTAAAATCGGGTCAAGCTGAACTAGACAGTATCTTGTTCCCACTGCTAAACCTGAAAGGGCAATCATCTGGCTTTCTCAAAAACTTGAAGGCGCTATCGTCACGGAGTTTACCTGAACTTGAGTCCTACCTTGATAATTTTATCGCTATTGTTGATATCCTTGAAGCCTTGGGTTGTAACTACCAGATTGACATTGCTTCTGGCGCCAGCTTTGAATACTATACCGGTGTCATTTTTCAGTTCTTTATTGGTGGTGAGAAGATAGCCGGTGGGGGGAGGTATGATGCCCTTATTCCGGCCATGGGTGGCGGGGACGTTCCGGCCTCAGGTTTTGCCCTTTACCTTGACCCCCTGATGAACTTGGTGACGGAGGAAACACTGGCTAAATCTCTGGCGCCGGTAATTTTAATTCGGGCGGAGAGAAAAGATGTATTGAAGATGACTTTTGAGGCTGCCGGTCGTCTTCGTGAAGCTGGTTATATCGCTGATTTTGAACTGGGTGGTAAGACACCAGCTGGCTTAAGGTGGATTCTTAACGTTCAGAATAAAAAACCATTCTTTGTCCTGCGCGATGAGCTTAAATC
>JBHIDQ010000113.1:0-4521 GCA_046760155.1 Dehalococcoidales bacterium
GGTAGTTCTCGTTGGACTTCCCGATGAACATGATATCAAGAGACTGTCAATGATTCTGCGGCGTTAGGGTATGGGCTGACGTTCACGAGAAATAGAAAGGGATGAGGAGAAACTAACGATAAATGACTAATGAAACCAAGCAGAAAAAAGAGAAAGCAACTATTCCCGTCACCGGAATGACCTGCACCACCTGTGCCGCCACCATCGAGAAGGGCCTGATAGCGACCTCCGGGGTAGAGCAAGCCAGGGTCAATTTTGCCTCCGAGAAGGCTTCCGTAGAGTACGACCCAAACCAGATAAGCCTCAGCAAAATCAAGGATACGATATCGCAACTGGGCTATGGCACGGCGACCAAGAAATCCATTTTCCCGGTAGGCGGGATGACCTGTGCCTCCTGCGTTGCTCGCGTCGAACAGGCTCTCTCCAGTGTACCGGGAGTAGTTTCCGCCAACGTTAACCTGGCTTCAGAGAAGGCGACGGTGGAATACATTGAGGGAACCGAATTCTCGGAACTGAGACGGGCGGTGGCTGACGCCGGTTATGAACTTGGCGTCGAAAGTGAGACCCTAGAAGATGTCACCATGGCAGCCCAAAAGGAAATCAGGAAGACACGGAACCGGTTTATCTTCGCCGCTGTTCTCGGCGCCTTGATTATGGGTCTAGGCTTCGGTCCCGCTTTTCCCGGCAAACCTTATCTGCTCTGGGTGCTGGCGACACCAGTACAGTTCTGGGCAGGCTGGCGATTCTACCGGGGAACCTGGGGAGCACTGAAGCATCGAACCGCCGATATGAATACCCTGATTGCGGTGGGCACTTCGGCGGCTTACCTCTACAGCATGATTGCGGTTCTCTTCCCCGGACTTTTCGCGGCTGGTGGACTGGAAGCTCATCTCTACTTTGATACCGCAGCCGTGATTATTGCCCTTATCCTGCTGGGTCGTTTTCTAGAGGCTAGAGCTAGGGGACAGACGTCGGAGGCGATAAAGAAGCTCATCGGTATGCAGCCCAAGACAGCTCTGGTTATCCGCGATGGTAAAGAAAGAGAAATCCCGGTGGAAGACGTTCAGGTTGGTGACCTGATATTAGTGCGGCCCGGGGAGCGAGTGCCGGTGGACGGTGTCGTTCGCCAGGGGTACTCCAGCATTGATGAGTCCATGATTACCGGTGAGAGCCTCCCGGTGGAGAAGAAGGTGGATGATGAGGTTATCGGCGCCACCATCAACAAAACGGGCAGTTTCCAATTCGAGGCAACCAAGGTAGGTAAGGACACCACCCTGGCGCAGATTATCCGCATGGTAGAGGAAGCCCAAGGGAGCAAAGCCCCCATTCAACGCCTGGCTGATGTCATCGCCAGCTACTTCGTGCCGATAGTGATTGGCATTGCCATGATTACCTTCATCATCTGGGCTTTAGTCGGACCAGCACCAGCGCTCACCTTTGCACTGCTCAATTTTATCGCCGTGTTGATTATTGCCTGTCCCTGTGCGCTGGGACTAGCCACGCCGACAGCAATTATGGTCGGCACCGGCAAAGGCGCCGAGAACGGGGTTCTGATTCGGAGTGCCGAGGCACTGGAGAGGGCGCACAAGATAAATACCGTACTGCTGGATAAGACAGGCACACTGACTCAAGGCGAGCCCAAAGTAACTGATATCATTGCCATTCCTTCGTCTTCTCAAGAAGAGGTCCTGCAGTTAGCGGCTTCGGCGGAGCGTGGCTCGGAGCATCCACTTGCCGAGGCGATAGTCAAAGCAGCTGCAGAGAAAAAGCTGGAATTGTCACCAGTCACCGATTTCAATGCTGTCCCGGGGCATGGCGTGGAGGCTACCTTAAAAAGTAACAAGCTTACCCTGGGTAATCTCAGACTAATGAAGGAGAGGGGCTTTTCTCTGAACGGACTGGAAGAGGAAGCAAGTCGTCTCTGGGAAAAGGGTAAGACAGCAATGTTCCTGGGCATTGATAGTCAGGTAGTAGGCATTATTGCTCTGGCTGATACCCTTAAGTCGAAGGCTAAGGAGACAATAGCCGCACTGCACAAGATGGGTATCGAGGTGGCAATGATCACCGGGGATAACCAGCGTGCCGCCGAAGCTATTGCCCGAGAGGTAGGCATTGACCGCGCCCTTGCCGAGGTACTCCCGGAACACAAAGCGCAAGAGGTAAAGAAAGTGCAGGAAGAAGGCAAGGTGGTCGCCATGGTAGGTGACGGGATAAATGATGCGCCGGCGCTGGCTCAATCCGACATCGGCATTGCCATTGGCACCGGCACCGATGTTGCCATGGAGACAGGAGACGTGACACTGATTAGTGGCGATTTGACCGGAATCGTCACCGCTATCTCACTGAGCAAGCGCACCATGCGGACAATAAAGCAGAACCTCTTCTGGGCATTCGCCTACAATACCGCCTTAATCCCGGTAGCCGCCGGGGTACTATTCCTTGTCTTCGGGCGGACTGGTGTTCCCTCCGGACTGCAATTTATTCTGGGCAATCACGGGTTCCTGAACCCAATTCTAGCGGCGGCGGCAATGGCAGCCAGCTCCCTCACCGTGGTATCCAATTCACTGCGTTTAAGAAGATTTAAAGCAACCAGATTTGAAGATGCAACGAAAGGAGGTGTCTCGATGGCGATTGACCCGGTCTGCAAGATGGAAGTAGAAGAAAGCAAAGCTGCGGCTACTTCGGAATACAAAGACAAGAAATATTATTTCTGCTCGGTGGCTTGCAAGCAGACTTTTGACCAAGAGCCAGAAAAATATCTTGCCGAAGAAAAGAAATAAGTTAGCATTGAGTGAGAGCGATAAGCTATAATGTTCTAGATTAATGGCAGCTGCTGGCAAACTACTCAAGAACCGTAATTTCATCCTCATTCTGGCTATTGTGCTTGGTCTTACTATCGGTGAGCCGGCAGCAAGCAGGACAGAGCCACTGGTATTACCCCTGCTCGCACTGGTGATGACCTTATCGGCCACCAACATAACTTCCCGTGAATTTACCTCCCTGAAAGCCATGCCCCGCACCATACTTCTTTCACTGCTGCTTAATTACGTGGTAATGGGAGGTGTAATTTTACTGATGGCCTGGTGGCTGATAGACGACAGCGAATTGTGGACCGGATTCGTTGTTCTGGCTACGGTGCCTCCGGCGGTGGCGGTGGTGCCCTTTAGCTATATACTGGGTGGCAATACCCTTTTTTCACTGATAGGTATGACAGGAGCTTACCTGGCAGCGCTGGCAATCATGCCAGCCGTAATGGCTTTACTCCTTGGCGTTGATTTTTTCGAGCCGGCTAAATTGCTGCTTATCCTCGGAGAGTTAATCTTGATTCCCATCGTTGCTTCCCGGATATTGCTTTTTACCGGGTTGGCACAACGCCTAAATAGGTGGCGGGGTACGATGGTGAACTGGAGTTTTTTCGTCACGCTTTTCACCATCGTGGGATTAAACCGGCAGGCTTTCTTCGGGGAGTTTGATGTTTTACTCAAGATGGCGATTATCGCCATTATCATCTCTTTTGTGCTGGGAGAGGTAATCGAACAAGTTACCAAAGCTTTAAAGTTAAGCCGGGAAACCAGTATCAGTCTGATACTGATGGGAACCTTAAAGAACTATGGTCTGGCCAGTGGCATCTTACTTACCCTTTTCAGCGAGCGGGCAGCGATTCCGGCGTCCATCTGCACCGTTTTTGGTATTTTACGTTTAGTGTGGCTGGGATTTCACTTCAGGAAGCCAGACTAAGTTCCCGGAATGGCATGGGACGTCCACCGTCCATAATCCTGAAAAATATCCGGTTTAGGAAAAGAGAGAACAGCAATGACAACGGAAAGCAATGAGACAAAAGCTACCAAAAGACGCTATGACCGGATAGCGCGTGTCTACGACCTTATGGAAGGTCTGATCGAATGGACTCAGTACAGCAAGTGGCGGGAAATACTGTGGAGCAAGGTCGAAGGTAGCAATATCCTAGAGGTTGGGGTTGGCACTGGTAAGAACTTTGCTTACTATCCCTCAGATGCCAAAATAACCGCCATCGACTTTAGCGAGAAGATGCTAGAGCGTGCCCGGGCTAAAGCCAGCAAACAAGGAGTGCCCGTCCGCTTGGAGCCAATGGATGTGCAGCACCTTACGTTTGAAGATAATACCTTTGACTCGGTAGTGGCTTCCTTTGTTTTCTGCTCGGTGCCAGACCCGATTCAGGGTTTAAGGGAAATTGAGCGAGTGTGCCGACCGGGAGGCAAGGTACTGCTACTGGAACATGTCCTGAGTGCCAATCGCATTCTGGCCTGGCTAATGAATCTAGCCAATCCGATAGCGGTGCGCACGATGGGGCCAAACATTAACCGACGAACAGTAGAAAATGTTGGCCGAAGTGGACTATTAATCGAACAAGTTACTGACCTTGCCGCCGACATATTTAAGTTGATTGAAGCAAGGAAAAGGCAACTGTCCTCCTGAACTTAGCCAGGGAATGCTTAATCATTCCGGCGGGACAGCGTGCTGGGTAATCTCCAGGTTACAACT
>JBHIDQ010000114.1:0-4493 GCA_046760155.1 Dehalococcoidales bacterium
ACATGCCCCGGGGTATCAATAATATTGATGCGGTGGTCCTGCCAGTAACAGGTGGTCGCGGCGGCGGTGATGGTAATGCCGCGTTCTCGCTCCTGCTCCATCCAGTCCATGACGGCGGTACCGGTATCCACCTCACCAATCTTATAAGTACGACCGGTATAATAGAGTATCCTTTCCGTGACGGTGGTTTTACCAGCGTCAATGTGGGCAATGATACCTATATTTCGGATTTTGTCTAAAGGAAAACTTCTAGGCATAGTTCTAGCCTTTACTGATATTGGATTTTTTAGCGTAACATTGGAACTAATAATGGATAACCCCTCACCATCGATAGTGGGCAAAGGCTCGGTTGGCCTCAGCCATTTTATGAGTGTCCTCACGCTTTTTAATGGTGGCGCCTTCTCCCTGTAAAGCATCGAAAAGTTCTGCCGCCAGTCTCTCCGCCATCGATTTGCCTTTCCTAGCTCGAGTTGATTTCAGTAGCCAGTTCAGCGCCAAGAAGAGGCCACGGTCAGGCCGTACTTCCACCGGTACCTGGTAGGTAGCACCACCAACCCGGCGGGGCTTGACCTCAAGCAGTGGCGTGGCATTCTTTACCGCCTGCTCTAAAGCGGTAACCGGGTCTTTTGATGCTTGCTGTTCTAGTAAGTTCAAGGCACCGTAGACAATTCTCTCGGCGGTCCTCTTTTTACCACGCTTCATTACTTTATTCACCAACTTGGCCACCGTTACATTGTGATACTTGGCATCGGCTGGTATTTCTCTTTTTATTGCTTGCGCTCGTCTTGGCATTTTGGCTCCTGTTTTTAAGCAGTCTCCGTCTTTTCTCTACCTAATTTGCTACCATACTTACTCCGACCTTGACGACGGTTAATGACGCCACCAGCGTCCAGTGCGCCCCGGACAATATGGTAGCGGACGCCAGGTAAATCCTTCACCCGTCCCCCGCGAATCAGAACTACGGAGTGTTCCTGTAACTCATGACCTTCGCCGGGGATATAAGCAGTTACCTCCATTCCGTTAGTCAGCCGCACCCTGGCTATTTTACGCAACGCCGAATTTGGCTTTTTCGGAGTGGTGGTCCTAACTTGGGTACAAACACCCCTCTTTTGCGGCGAGCCCTTTCCCTCCATCATCCTGTTCTTCAAGGCGTTGTAGGTAAAGCGCAACGCCGGCGATTTGGTCTTCTTAGTGACCTTCCTGCGCCCTTTACGTATAAGTTGATTAACTGTTGGCACTTATCTTCTCCTGCCACACAATTTTAATGGATGAGCCTTGGCTCATCCAAAAATGGTAATGATAGACGGAACAACCTATTCCAACCTATCAACTAGGACTGAATACCAAATACTAAAACCCAAGTTTAGCATATTTGAGGATTACTTGTCAATACGTGCAAGCTGTGTTCTTTTTCATTCTGTCTTACTTCGTTCTAAACCATCTTTAAGTAGTTTTTAGCTTCGTCCTGGTATTTCGCTTTGGCGTAGAGTTCGGCCGCTTTGAAGGAGCTCCTCACTAATGGCGCTGAGGCGACTTGAGCAAAGCCAATGTCTTTACCGATACCTTCGTACTCGGCAAACTCCTCGGGGGAAATAAATCTGATTACCGGGTGGTGCTGGGGAGAAGGCGACAGGTATTGGCCGATAGTCAGCAGGTCACAGTTAGCTTCTCTTAAATCGCGCATCACCTCAATTACTTCGCTCTTGGTTTCCCCCAAACCTAACATTAGTCCAGACTTGGTCACTATTTCCGGGTCTAGGTTTTTCACCGTAAGGAGGAATTCCAGCGAACGGTCGTAATCGGCTCCCGGCCTGACTTCTGGGTAGAGGCGGGGAACCGTTTCGATATTATGGTTGACGACCTCGGGGTGAGCCTCGACGATTGTCTTAAGTGCTTCAGTGGAACCAAGAAAATCCGGTATGAGGACTTCAACAATAACACCTTCCCGGTTCTCATGAAGTATCTTGATTGTCTTGGCGAACTGGGAAGCACCACCATCCGAGAGGTCATCTCTGGTAACTGAGGTAATGACGATGTAGCTCAGGTTTAACTTCTCGGCGGCTTCAAGTAAGTGTTGGGACTCTTCCTCATCAACTGGGGAAGGGTGCCCCTTCTTGACGGCACAGAAGGTACAACGCCTGGTACAGACATCGCCAAGGATGAGAAAGGTAGCGGTACCCTCGGAGAAGCACCTTCCGATGTTAGGACAATGGGCACTTTCACAGATGGTGTGGAGGCTTTGTTCATCAAGAAGCCCCTTCATGGTTGACATAATCTGAGGGTCGGCAAGCTTCTGTTTAAACCAGGGCGGTAGTCTTCCTTTTATCATAACTTCTTTCCAATATACCTGTTCCTAATTCTAGCTGAGCCTGAAAAACTTCGGCAAAATGGGCTAATAACCTTTCCGTTACCGTTTCCATTGCTATCTCTTGACCAAGTAGCTGTGCTATTGAGGTCGCTTTTCTATTGTCAAAGCCACACGGGTTTATCAGTGAGAATGGCGCCAAATCGGTGTTGACGTTGAGGGCGAAGCCGTGCATGGTGATCCATTTTCGGATACTGAGTCCAATGGCGGCAATCTCCTCATCCCTTACCCAGACTCCAGCGTGAC
The DNA here is from genome assembly GCA_046760155.1 of Dehalococcoidales bacterium. Taxonomy (GTDB): domain Bacteria; phylum Chloroflexota; class Dehalococcoidia; order Dehalococcoidales; family RBG-16-60-22; genus JBHIDQ01. The sequence continues at coordinate 2,612 of JBHIDQ010000114.1, forward strand.
TGCTATCTCGGCTGGACTTGATGGCAAAGTCGTTTAGTGTTCTGATAAGTACCTCTTCGAGGTTATGAAGGTATTGGTGAACATCTCTCCCCCGTTCTCTCAGGTCAAAAATGGGGTAACCAACCATCTGACCGGGGCCATGGTAGGTAACATCACCTCCCCGGTCGACAAAGAGGAGAGATACCCCTTCCTTGGCGAGTTGTGCCGGAGAAGCCAGCACGTTTTCCAGCTTACCCGATTTGCCAATGGTAATTACGGGTGGATGCTCCAGGAGCAGCAGTGTATCCTCTATCTGGCCCTCCAATCTCTGGTAGAGAAGTTTCTGCTGCCGATGATAAGCATCGCCATATTCAATTAGTCCCAGCTGGTAAACAACGCAGCGCATACTTTTACCCCAACTCACTACTTCTTTTTGGATAGAAAATGTATCGTTTCACCGCTAACGTCCAGCGCCGCTTCCCGAAGTGCCTCAGATAGGGTAGGGTGGGCATGGATGGTGGCAACAATTTCCTGCGGGCTGGCTTCCAACTTCATCGCTAGGGTGGCTTCAGCGATGAGTTCGGTAGCCCGTGGCCCGATGATGTGGACGCCTAATATCTGACCATACTTTGTCTCGGTGATTATCTTGACCAAACCTCTCCTCTCGCCCAGAATGGTCGCCATGCCGTTGGCGGAGAAGGGGAATTTCCCAACTTGTATCTGGTATCCCTGGGCAGTTGCCTCTTCTTCAGTGAGACCAACACCGGCTAATTCCGGCAAAGTAAAGGTGCACCTTGGGACAGCCTGATAATCAATGGTTGAATTTTTGCCCAGCGCATTCTCGGCGGCGATTACCCCCTCTTCCATGGCGACATAGGCGAGCATCATGCCGCCAATGACATCACCCGCGGCGTAAATATTGGGCACGCTCGTCTGCATATGCTGGTTAACTTGAATTGCGCCTTTATCGGTCGCCACTCCAGCTTCATCAAGGCCAAGCTCGTCTACGTTTGGACAGTAACCCACGGCAATGGCAACCACCTCTGCCTCCAGTTTCTTTTCCGTAGCACCATCCGAAACGGTAATTGATTTTCCTCCCGCGCTATCCTCGATGCTACTGACTTTTGTCCCCTCGTAGAGCTGAACCCCGTCTTCTTTGAGGGCACGCCCCAGGATGGAGGTCAACTCGGTATCTTCCATGGGCAGGATATGAGGTAACATCTCCACGATGCTTACTTTACAGCCCAGTTTAGCCAGAATATTAGCCATCTCCACCCCGATGACACCGCCACCAATCATCAACAGGCTCTTGGGAATATAGTCCAGGTCGAGGATATTTTCGGCATTGATTATCCCTTCGGTGCTGTCCGCGCCGGGAATGGGCAGCTTTATTGGCTTACCGCCCGCCGCCAGAATAATCTTCCTTGCCTGAACGGTCTGCTTCGGTTCCTGTCCGCTATCTATTTCTACTTGCCTTGATGGCGTCAGCTTGGCTCGTCCTTTGATAACTTCGACTTTATTCCCCGTCAAAAGGCTCTGCACACCGGCGACAAGCGTTGAGACTATCTTGTTCTTATTAGCCTGCATTTTGACTAGGTCAATGCTGACATCGGTGGCTTTTATGCCATACTGCTCGGCATTTTTCATTGACTGGAAGAGTTCCACGCTATGCAGCAGTGATTTTGAGGGCACGCATCCCCGATTGAGGCAGGTCCCCCCTAAAGCATCCATTTCAATTAAGGTGACCTTACCGCCAAGCTGTGCCGCCCTTATTGCGGCGACATAGCCCGCCGGACCGCCACCAATAATTACTAGGTCTTTTTCTGCCACCATGTTTCTCCCCCTTCTAGGTTAACAAAAGGGTCGGGTTTTCCAGGGCGTTAATCAGGCTTGACATAAATTT
>JBHIDQ010000115.1:0-4443 GCA_046760155.1 Dehalococcoidales bacterium
ATCCCACTGGAAAGCAACGCCGGTTGCTTCCAGAACCCGTTTCGTCGCCTCGGTAACTTCTGGTCCGATACCATCACCCGGAATAAGGGTAACCCGATAAGCCATTAGTCCGTCCCTTATTATAGCTTAAAGTCGCCATGTTTTTGGATATAAGGGATAAGCCCACCTTCATCAAGAATACGGAGCATTATCTCAGGAATTTTACCAAAGGTAAGCTGGTTGCCATTGGTGATATCTTTGACCATACCTGAGGCTAGGTCTATCTCCAGTTCATCCCCATCACTAATGCCATCAGTATCACAGAGCAATACCGGCAGCCCCAAGTTGATGGCATTCCGAAAGAATATCCGAGCTACTGATTTCGCCAGTATGGCACTGACTCCGGCCATCTTGATAACTAGAGGTGCGTGCTCCCGACTGGAGCCAAGGCCAAAGTTATTGCCGGCAACGACAAAATCACCCTCCTTCACTCTGGAAACAAAGGTAGAGTCGGCGTCTTCCAGTACATGCTTTGCCAGTTCAGGAAGGTTACTCCTGAGATAAGCATACCGACCGGGGATAATGTAGTCCGTGGAAATGCTATCGCCAAATTTGAAGGCTCTTCCTTTCAGCACTTAGATTACCTCCCTCGGGTCAGTGATTTCACCGCTTAGTGCTGTTGCTGCCGCGGTCGCCGGACTGCCCAGATAGATAAAGGCTGCCGGGTTACCCATCCGACCCCTGAAATTGCGGTTAGAAGTAGAGAGGCAGGCTTCCCCATCACCCAGCACCCCCTGATGGAGACCAAGACATGGCCCACAGCCTGCCGGCAGGATAACCGCTCCCGCTTCAACTAAAATTTGGATGTAGCCAGCCTTAATCGCCTCAAGCAGAACCTGCCGCGATGCCGGGGCAACGATTAGCCTGGTGTCTGGGTGACACTTCTTTCCCTTTAAGATATTGGCGGCTATCGCCAAGTCTTCCAGTCGCCCATTGGTACAGGTACCAATAAACACCTGCTGGATTTTGGTTCCTTTAAGCTCACTAGCCGGGGCGGTATTATCCACCGAGTGTGGCTTGGCTACGGTAGGCTCAAGCTCCGCCACACTAAGATTAATCGTCTGTTCATAGGCGGCGTCAGCATCAGAGGAAAGGGGCTGGTAGTGGTCACCACGACCCTGCTCCACTAGGTATTTTTGGGTTATCTCATCAGCCGGGAAAAGCCCGACCTTGGCTCCTGCCTCCACGGCCATATTAGCGATGGTAAAACGCTGCGACATAGTCATTGCCCCCACCGCATCGCCACTAAATTCCAGTGCTTTATAGGTAGCGCCATCAGCACCAATCTGCCCGATAAGGTGAAGAATGAGGTCTTTGGCACCAACCCCCTTCAGGAAATTACCTGAGGCCACCACCTTAATACTCTCCGGCACCCGAAACCAGGTCTTACCTAAACCCATGACCACAGCGACATCAGAAGAACCCATTCCGGTGGCAAAAGCACTCAGCCCGCCCGCCATTACCGTATGTGAATCAGAGCCTACCACAATATCCCCCGGCCTAGTTAGAGACTCACCAGCTAACTGATGGCAAATACCCTCACCAAGGTCAGAGATAATGGCACCGGTTTCTTGGGCAAAACGACGCAGCAACAAATGGTCATTGGACAGCGCTTGATTTGGGCTGGGAACGGCGTGGTCAAGAAAGACGACCGTTTTTCGGGGATTGGCTAAGCGCTTAAAACCGCTTTCCTGAAATTGCCTTACGGCTAGTGGCCCGGCAGTATCCTGAACAAAAACCAGGTCCACTCGAGCAATAACGATGTCTCCAGCTTTGGCGTTACTGCCCGATTTCTCACTCAATATTTTCTCGGCTAGTGTCTTACCCATACCCTCAAAAACTCCAATCAGAAATTGGGACACGGAAAAAAATGAAGCTCCAGCAAAGCCGCCTTCTACTATACTTCACATCGGGATATTGCCATGCTTCTTTGCTGGACGAGTCTCTTTCTTATTGCGCAGTGCCTCAAGCGCAGCAATTATCTCCGGGCGAGTATTTTTGGGTCGGATAACGGCATTGATATACCCCATACTGGCAGCAACATAAGGGTTATAGAAGAGCTGGCGATATTCCTCTATTTTTTCCTTTTCCTTAGCTTCAGGGTCTGACGCCGCCTTGATTTCCTGACGGTGAATGATGGCGGCGGCACCCTCTGCACCCATGACAGCGATTTCCGCCTTGGGCCAGGCGAGGGTATAGTCGGCACCCAAACTCTGACTGCACATGGCGATATATGCCCCACCATAAGCCTTGCGGGTAATCAAGGTTATCTTGGGCACCGTTGCCTCGGAGTAACACCACAGAAGCTTGGCACCGTGCCTGATGATTCCACCCCACTCCTGACTGCTACCCGGTAGATAGCCGGGAACATCGGCAATGGTAAGCAACGGAATGTTAAAAGCATCGCAGAAGCGAATAAACCTGGTGGCTTTGTCTGAGGCATTAATATCAAGACAACCGGCCAGATAGTTAGGCTGGCTGGCAATAATGCCAATGGCATGTCCATTTAAACGAGCAAAACAGGTAATTATGTTGGTGGCGTACTGGCGGGACGGTTCCAGAAATTCACCGTCATCCACAATAGCGCGGATGACTGCTTTCATATCATAAGTTTTGTACGCTTCCTCGGGTATGACATCATCCAGAGCTGGGTCAGCGCGGTCGGGAGAATCAGTCGGTGTGACGTCAGGTGGCTTTTCTTCATTGCTCGGCGGCAGGTAACTCAGAAGCTTCTTAATCTCTTCAATACACTGCTCATCACTCTCGCAAGCAAATTGAGCCACGCCACTTTTAATATTATGGGTCATGGCACCACCTAACTCCTCATCACTTATCTCCTCACTGGTGGCTGCCTTAACGACGTCAGGACCAGTGATATACATATAACTTGTCCGCTTCACCATGAAAACGAAGTCGGTCATCGCCGGTGAATAGACCGCCCCACCCGCCGCTGGCCCCATAATCGCTGATATCTGAGGAATAACTCCGGAAGCACAGGAGTTACGAAAAAAGATATTGCCATAGCCATTAAGGGCATTAACTCCCTCCTGGATACGTGCCCCACCACTGTCAAGCAAACCGACCATCGGCACTTTCATCGTCATTGCCAGATCCATGACCTTACATATCTTCTTGGCATGCATCTCGCCTAGGGTGCCCGCCTTGGCAGTAAAGTCCTGCGCAAAGACACATACGGTACGACCGTTCACCTTGCCGTAGCCAGTGACTACACCCTCAGCCGGGATAGAAACCTTATCCATGCCAAAGTTGGTGCAGCGATGCTGGACAAATATGTCCAGCTCATGGAAGGTACCCGGGTCAAAGAGAAGGTTAATCCTCTCCCGTGCCGTGAGCTTGCCAGCATCATGCTGCTGTTTTATGCGCTTCTCACCGCCACCGGCTTTTGCCTCTGCTTCTAGCTTGGCCAGTCTCTCCAGTTCCTCTTTCAAGCCGTTTCACCTCTTCCGGATAATGAGCTTAAATAATGATACCACAATAAGGTTTTGGAGCCAAATTAGGCAAATATTTCCTAAGTCTTGAGAAGATGCTAGAATAGTAGGCAGGATTTAACCCTTAAAAACTTTAGCAGAGTAAATCATTGCTGAATACTACCCGCATTGGCAATACTGATTTCAGGTGGGGTGAGCGAACCTATATTATGGGCATTTGCAACCTCAGCCCTGATTCTTTCTCTGGAGACGGGCTGGGCAATGATATTGAGGCGGTTGTTGCCCAAGCCAGACGCATGGTTGCTGAGGGAGCCGATATTATCGATGTGGGTGGGGAGTCCACCCGCCCCGGCACCGAAGCGTTATCCATCGATGATATTGACCACGAACTGCGGCTGGTAATCCCGGTAATGGAAAGATTGGCCAGCGAAATATCAGTGCCCTTAAGCATCGATACTTACAAGTCAGGGGTAGCCAGTCGTGCTCTAAAGGCTGGAGCAACGATGATTAATGATATCTGGGGCTTAAAGCGCGACCCCAAATTAGCTGATTTAGCCGCTGAGGCCGGTGTACCCATCATCTTGATGAGTAACCAGCGAGATGCTCCTTGCGAAGATATAATGCCTGAGATTATCTCCGATTTGGCGCGAGCTATCAAACTAGCCTTGAAGGCTGGAGTGCCCGAAACTAACATCATCATTGACCCCGGTATTGGCTTCGGCAAGAGCCTGGAACAAAATCTGGAGATTATCCGCCGTCTGGCCGAACTGAAATCTTTGGGCAGGCCTATTTTATTGGGCAGCTCACGTAAATCATTGATTGGCCTAGTGCTGGACTTACCCACCGACCAACGTCTGGAGGGAACCGCCGCCACGATAGCCATTGGTATCGCCAACGGTGCCGACATAGTCAGAGTGCACGATGTAAAACAAATGGCACGCGTCTGCCGGATGAG
>JBHIDQ010000116.1:0-4424 GCA_046760155.1 Dehalococcoidales bacterium
AAAGACCGGCGATGGATAGGTGATGGTCCCAGTCGACGCAGGCAGTCAAGGTGCTCCTTCGTGCCATATCCCTTGTGTTCCGCCAATCCATAACCAGAATAGATTTTATTAAGCTCCACCATCAGGTTATCACGAGCTACTTTGGCTAAAATGGAAGCACAGGCAATCGAGAAGCAGAGACTATCACCATCTTTTATCCCTTTTTGCAGCATCGGTAATTCAGGCAATCGCATATAATCGATAAGCAGGTACTGTGGTGGTGGTGCCAGCTGGTCTACCGCTTGCTTCATCGCCAACCGGGTTGCCCCGATTATCCCCTGAGCATCAATCACCTCACAATCTGAGGTGCCGATACCTACTGAGATAGCCACGTCTTGAATCTGCTGAGATAAAAACTCGCGCTGCGCGGCGGTTAACTGCTTGCTTTCTCTTACCTCGTTCAGCCAGCGAGTCTTTCTTAGCTTGCCGGGTAGAATGACCGCGGCGGCGACTACCGGACCAGCCAGGGCACCCCGCCCCACTTCGTCCACACCAGCAATAAGCTGGTAACCCTGCGCCACAAGGTTCTTTTCTTCGGTAAAGGTCGGCTTTCTTGAGTTATCCGGCAATTCCATCCCCTTCTCCCTTTAAAGGGAAAAGACAAAAAGAAGAGGGACGAAGTCCCTCTTAAACGCCCTTTACCTTTTTCTTGAAAGTAATTCGCTTACCTTCTGCCAGATAATCTGCGCTACCTTCGATTTAGGCTGGGTAGCGTCTACCACCAGCCAGCGCTCTGGGTCATTAGTCGCCAGTTTAAGGTAACCCTCCCGTACTCTCTGGTGAAAGGCTAATTCCTCTCCCTCAAAGCGGTCTTGTTTTTTACCTTTTTTGCGGGCAAGTCCAGTCTCGACTGGTATATCCAGCAGGACGGCCAGGTCGGGATTTAATCCCTGAATGGCGGCATTATTGACTGCCTTGACCATGGCTAAATCAAGCCCCCGCCCGTAGCTTTGATAGGCAGCAGTCGAGTCAGCATAACGGTCAGAGATAACCACCTTCCCGCTTTCCAGGTTGGGTCGGATGACTTCAGTAACCAATTGAGCGCGGGAAACATTAAACAGCAGCAGCTCAGCGATGGGGGAGATATTCATATTCTGTCCCCATTTCAGCCAGCGAGCGACTTTTTTACCCAGCAAGGTTACCCCTGGTTCATGAGTTAACACTACTGGAATGGCTAAATGGGACAGTTTTCGGTATAGCGCCTTGGCCTGGACACTCTTACCGCTCCCCTCCCCACCCTCAAAGGTAATAAAGAGGGACATTAAATTATGCCTTTGTCTCTGACTTATAAATCCTGACTCTTCTATTGGGGTCTTTGCCGGTGCTTTGTGACAACAGGGCGTTTCTTTCGGCGATGAGGTGCTGCAGGCGGCGGATATAGGCACTCTGAGGACTGAGCTCTACTGTTTCCTGACCGCTTCTCACCTGCTCCACGGCAGCTTCCGCTTCTTCGAGAGCAGTCTTAAAGGAGTCCCGCTTATCCGGACTGACCATCGGGTAGATGTTATGCAGCATCTGTCTGATTTGGGGTGGGGTGTTACTTTTAAGAACATAGATGGGCAAGTTAGCCGTTTCCGCATCCCTGACTTTCTGCGGCTTGCGACGGTAATAGTTTTTCGAGGTGACAAACAGATTGGCATCATTCAGGTTGTTAACTATGTCCAGGCTTAAATTCAACTCTCTAGCCATCTGCTCCAGCCGCCCCCGATTAACGCCAAAGAGGTAAAGTCGGTGCTGGTCACCACCTGACGGTGGCTTCGCTTTAGCCTTTTTCACGGCAGTGACCGGCTTTTCGACTCTGACCTCTCCCGTTTCATCCAGCCAGCGAGTCTCGATGGCAGTGGGTTGTCCACGCAGGATAGCATCAACCGCTTCGCCAACGTCAGGGTGAATGGCTACTTTATCCCATTCCTGAATTTCAACCACAATATCAAAAGTCGGCGGTGACATCCGTTCCAGTATTGACTTCTGGGTGCCTCTTCGCTTTGCTTCTTCATCACCCAGGGTTACTGATTGAATCCCACCGACAAGGTCGGCCAGCGTTGGATTCATCATCAGGTTTTCCAGTGTGTTACCATGAGCGGTGCCAACCAGTTGAACGCCGCGCTCGGCAATGGTGCGAGCCGCCTGAGCTTCAAGCTCGGTGCCAATTTCGTCAATAACAATCACTTCCGGCATGTGGTTTTCCACGGCTTCAATCATGACCGCGTGTTGCAGAGTGGGCGTGGTTACCTGCATCCGTCTCGCATGGCCAATCGCCGGGTGGGGGATGTCACCATCGCCAGCAATTTCATTTGAGGTATCAACAATGATAACCCGTTTATTGAGGTCATCAGCCAGCACTCGGGCGACCTCACGCAGCATTGTCGTCTTGCCTACCCCGGGACGACCTAAAAGCATGACACTTTTGCCAGACTCAACCAGGTCTTCAATAACTTTTATCGTGCCGAAGACCGCCCGGCCCACCCGACAGGTAAGCCCGACGATACGACCCTTACGATTGCGAATGGCTGAGATACGGTGCAAAGTGCGCTCAATCCCCGCCCGATTGTCATCCCCAAAGCTGCCGATGCGGGAAACCACATAATCAAGGTCCGTCTCATCGACTTCTTTGGGAGCCAGGGTTAATTCCCGCTGGGGAAAGCGAGCTTCCGGAGGACGGCCCAAGTCCAGAATGACTTCTAGCAGTTCACTGAGGTCTTTTTGCTGACACAATGGCTGGCAAATGTGTGGCGGCAAAATGCCAAGCAGTGCATCAAGGTCATCGGTGATTACCTTTTGCAAAGACCCCTCCTAAATCCCCTTATTGGCGTCCGTCAATAATATCCAGAAAATACTGGTGAAACCTCAAGTCATCAGTCAGCTCAGGATGAAAAGCCAAAGCCAGCAATTTCCCCTGCCGAACAGCAATTATAGCACCGTCAGTTAACCTAGCCAGTATCTCCACTTGACCATTCGCCTGCTCAATAAGCGGGGCACGAATGAAGACACCGGGAAAAGGTTTCTCCCCCAGCGCTGGTACCGAGAGTTCGGTCTCAAAGCTTTCCCTTTGCCGACCGAAGGCGTTGCGCCTGACGGTGATATCCATCAGTCCCAGAGGTTCCGGGTAAGCAGCTGAGTTCTTTTTCGCCAGGAGTATCATGCCAGCACAGGTGCCTAATATGGGCAGACCACGCTTGGCGCGATCTTTTATCTTGTCGGTCAACTTGTAATCCCGCATCAATCGGCCAATAGCGGTACTCTCTCCGCCGGGAATGATAAGCCCGTCCAACCCTTCAAGTTCCTCAGGCAGGCGGACGGGCACAGCCTCAACTCCCAGTTGGCGCAATTTAGCGATGTGCTCGGCAAAGGCTCCTTGCGAGGCAAGGACGCCGATTTTCATACTACCATCCCCTTGGTGCTAGCAACTCCTCGGTTGGAATTTGCTTTATGTCTAACCCGGGCATAGCTTCGCCTAGTTTCTTGGAGACCTCAGCGATGATGGCGGGGTCCTTATAATGAGTCGTGGCTTTGACAATTGCCAGGGCTCTAGGTGCTGGATTAGATGACTTAAATATACCCGAACCAACAAAGACGCCATCAGCGCCCAGCTGCATCATCAAAGCAGCATCGGCTGGGGTCGCCACGCCACCGGCGGCAAAGTTAACCACCGGCAGTTTTCCGGTTTTGTGTATCTCAGCGACCAGCTCAAAAGGTGCTCCCATCTCTTTGGCTTTGGCCATCAGTTCGTCCTGCGGTGTCTGTACCAACTCACGGATGCCGTCCATTACCGCCCGCATATGCCTGACTGCCTCGACGATATTGCCGGTGCCAGCCTCACCCTTGGTCCGAATCATGGCGGCTCCCTCACCAATGCGACGCAGGGCTTCACCAAGGTCGCGACAGCCGCAGACAAAGGGAATCTTGAAATCATGCTTCCAGATATGATGACTCTCATCCGCCGGGGTAAGCACCTCAGATTCATCGACGTAATCAACGCCAAGCGCTTCCAGTGCCTGAGCCTCGACGAAGTGCCCGATGCGGCACTTTGCCATTACCGGTATCGAAACTGCCTTCATAATGGCTTCAATAACCGTTGGGTCAGCCATACGGGCAACACCGCCGGCCGCCCGAATATCGGCCGGAACCCTCTCCAAAGCCATCACGGCACAAGCCCCAGCCTCCTCGGCAATCTTGGCATGCTCCGGACTTACCACATCCATAATCACCCCGCCCTTGAGCATCTGGGCGAGTCCAGTTTTAACCTTCCATGAGCCGGTTGCCATAGCTATCACCTCGCTTTACCGCAAGTTTACCAGCTTGCAATGATATTTTACTACTGTGTCAATCGTTTATCAACTCTATTATCAACTCTATCCGACGAGGGTTTTTGGCTACCTCACCCC
>JBHIDQ010000117.1:0-4411 GCA_046760155.1 Dehalococcoidales bacterium
TTAAAGCAGCTGGCCATAAAAAATCGTGAGCCACTACAGAAGGCGATTGCTGAATTTCATACCATTGTTGACCGCAAAGGCAGCTTTACCGATGATGCGAGGGTTATCATGGACGAAGCCGAAAAGCTCGGTGTTACCGTGGGGACTATTGAACATGAAGGTAAAAGAATTCAGGTTTCCTGCCAGGCAGAAGATTACCTCACCTTTAGACAATACTTAACCGCTTTAGAGGAAAGCGGCCGCTTTACCACTCCTATCCCTCCCCCTGAAGGCTATCCCTATACCAAAGGCGGCAGGATTACACTGGAACCCGAGATTGCTAAATAAGCGAGTCTTCAAGCCGGAATAGTTTATTGCTTAACCTCACCCCTCCAAAATCTACCCCCTCCACTCAATTCTGGTCATCTCACCTGCCTAAAAAGGAGAGACGCCCTCTTTTGGGGCATCTCTCCTTGACCTCCACCTCCCTTGAATCTCTTGCTTACGTCAGATACCGCTGTCGGCACCTGCCGTCAGCATTCCTCATCATCGCTTACTCGTACCCGGTGGTCACCTGGGTCACCGTGCCTGTCGAATCAACCGTATAGGTGCCCTTGGTCATTTCCGTGGCGACATAGTTGACCGTGGCGTTGGCGCTGTTATCAGCGACTATATCATGCGCGTAGAGAAGATAGCCGTCCTTGTCACCAGCCTGGTAGCTGTTTCCATCCGGGTCAGTTAGCTTGTCAACCGTGACTGCTGAAGTTGCATCGGGGAACAGGCTCATATTGGCGGTAGCTACTGTTACCGGATTGGGTAATTGATCTAACTGGTTATCAGTCATCATGGCAATCACCGCTGACTGGACGTTGCTGAACTCGGTGTCCGCTGCTTCTGATTCCCCCCGTCCGATGAACCGCCCCACGTTGGGGATGACCACTGCCGCCAGCACGCCGAGGATGGCGACCACAATCAGCAGCTCAATCAGGGTAAACCCCTTCTCGCCTCTTTTCGGTAATCTCATTTTTTCACCTCCTCCTCACCTTCCTTATTATTTTTATTTAATTATTTAGTCTGGATTATTCGTACCCGGTGGTTACCTGGGTTACCGTGCCTAACGCATCAACCGTATAGGTGCCCTTGGTTATTTCCGTGGCGACATAGTTGACCGTAGTATTGGCGCTGTTATCGGCGACTATATCATGCCCGTAGAGAATATAGCCGTCTTTGTCACCAGCCTGGTAGCTGTTTCCATCCGGGTCAGTTAGCTTGTCAACCGTGACTGCTGAAGTTGCATCGGGGAACAGGCTCATATTGGCGGTAGCTACTGTTACCGGATTGGGTAATTGATCTAACTGGTTATCAGTCATCATGGCAATCACCGCTGACTGGACGTTGCTGAACTCGGTGTCCGCTGCTTCTGATTCCCCCCGTCCGATGAACCGCCCCACGTTGGGGATGACCACTGCCGCCAGCACGCCGAGGATGGCAACCACAATTAACAGCTCGATCAGGGTAAACCCCTTCTCGCCTCTTTTCGGCAATCTCATTTTTTCACCTCCTTCTTCCCGTTATTTTTGCCGTTTTCCTCAAAATTGGGCTACGCAACAATTTAATCATAGGACATAGTAATACGGCTTACAATCCTGCAAAGAGGTGATTTTGGCAGGATAAAAGAGCTAATCCTTTCGGATGAAGGACGGAAAGTCTAGGACTAAACTACTGCTCATTATCTGGGACGAGCCCTTTTTTCACGGCATAAGCTGCCGCCTGGCTTCGGTTTGCCAGGTGTAATTTATCCATAATGTTGCGCAGGTGCGTCTTTACCGTGTTCTCGGAAATGAATAGTGAATCAGCGATTTCTTTGTTGGTGGCCCCTTGGGCTACCAAACGCAATACCTCGTCCTCTCGCGGGCTCAGATTAGCCTCAGCTTCTTGAGCCGGTTTCTTCTCCGCCCCGGTCTCCAAGCCTTTGAATTCAGTAAGTAGCTTAGATGCCATAATGGGGGAGATGATGACTCCACCCTGAGCAATATGAAAGATGGCCTGAATCAACTCCTCTGGCTCGGTGTTCTTCAATATGTAACCCGTAGCCCCAAATTTTATGGCGGCAAAGAGGTCGGCTTCGTTGTCTGAGACGGTCAGAACGAGGATATTAACTTGAGGCATCTTTGTCTGGAGCGCTTGGGTGGCTTCCAAGCCACTGCAACGTGGCATATTCAGGTCCATCAGGATAACGTCAGGGACAACTTCCTCAGCCTTTTCGATTGCTTCCAGTCCATCAGCGGCTTCAGCCACTATCTCTAAGTTTTCCTGATTAGCCAGTGCCGTGGCGATGCCACGACGAAACAGCGGGTGGTCATCCACCAGTAGTAATTTAACGGTATCCATATCACAACCTCACTTTCTCAACGGGTAGGCTAACTTTTAGCTCGGTGCCCTTCCCGGGAGCGGTTGAGATGTTCAAAGTACCACCAAGCCCCTCGGCTCTTTCTTTGATGATGCTCAAACCATGGTAGCCAGGAGGCGATTTTTCCAAATCCAAGAGATCAAAACCCTGCCCATTGTCCCTGACCAGCATCTCCACTGACTCACGGGTATTCTCTAGTCTTACTTCTACTTCACTGGCCATGGCGTGTCTTCTGACGTTGGTCAGTGCCTCTTGGACGATGCGCAGCAATTGCAGCTCGGCAACCGGGGAAAGTTTGGTGAATGGTTTGACGACATTAAATTGAATCTGAATAGCACTATTGTTGCCAAATTCCCGGACGTAGTTTCCTAGCGCGGTTATTATGGGGACACTTCTTATCTCGGTGCTTAATTGGTCAATGGATTCTCTAATATCCTCGTAAGTATCTTGCACTACCTCCCGAATTTCATTAAGTTCGGTGAGCGCTTGCACCGTATTTTTTGAAGAAACTGAATCACTTACCGACTTTGTTTTCAGGTTCAGGTAACTCAGTGACTGTGCCACGCCATCGTGTATCTCCCGCGCAATTCTACGGCGCTCCTCAATAATCGCCTCTCTTTCAATGCGGCGGCGAATATTCAGGTTAATGCGGTAAGGTACTGTGGCAACGACAAAGGAGAAAAGGGTATAGACTATCAGCAGGGTGAGATTATAACCTTGCATAATCCAGGTAAATCTCTCGGTGAACTGACTCAGGGCGAGGTGACTAATGGATAGAGAGAGAGAAGCAATCGCTGCCAGGGAAAGGGATACTTTTTCCTCAAAGAGCAGAGCGGCGGTCATAATTGGCGTCAGTGAATAGAGCAGAAAGATGCTGTTTAGACCATTGGTATAGATAACCAGCAGGATGCAAAGCAGAAAATCACCGATCAGTATTAGATAGGTCATCGTACCTCTCGCTTGCCAGCGGAGAGGGGAGAAGACTCTCAAGATGGTGTAGACGCCGAGTGTACTCAGGATGATATAGAGTTGAACCGGAGGCATTCTACCCAGTACCGGGGCAACCTGCGTGAACAATACCGCCAGCGCGTAAGCCAGAAAGCGGTAGACGGCTAGGAATTGATAAGCCTCTCTTTCATATCTGATCTGCATTTTGCTATCTTCTGTCTTCTTATTAGTCTTATTAGTAGTCTAAATAGTAATTCGCTATATAGCCGATGTCAAGGGAAGCAATAGGCAATTGATTAACCTCACCGCATAAACCTAACCGGGGTGGGATGAGCCTCTAACCGAGCGAGATTAAACCCTGCTTTATGGCGACGACTACCGCTTCCGTGCGGGCATTAGCATTCAATTTGCGCAAGATTGAAGTAACGTGATTTTTTATGGTTTGTTCGCTGATGTCAAGTTCGGCAGCAATTTGCTTGTTAAGATAGCCCTGAGCGATATAACTAAGGATTTCCCTCTCTCTGGGAGTAAGCGGAGCGATAAACCCTTCTGTTTCGCTTCGCAGGGAGAGTTCCTGAAACTGCTGTAATACTTGTTCGGCTAATTTCGGTCGGTCGGTCAGGTTTTCATTTATCGGGTGCTCACCACGAGCGACACGCCTGATGGTACTAACCAACTCCTCAGCCGTAACCTCCTTGCTCAAATAAGCTACCGCCTGAGCTTTGAGCGCCTGAAAGAGTTGGGCATCGTCTGGATTCGAAGTGAGCACAATCACACCAATAATCGGCAAGCGTTGCTTTATCTTGCGCGCTAATTTCAACCCGCCATCAGAAGGCACGTCAATATCCACCAGGGCAACATCCGGCGGCGAAGTATCAATAATTGAGAGCACTTCGTCATTAACCTCCGCCGTGGCGGAAACTTTGATGTCTTTCATTCCGGAGAGGGTATGCTCGATTCCTTCCCGAAACAGGTACTGCTGACTGACTATAATGACTTGTGTCTTGTTCATCTTTTAAGCGCCTTGTTTCCATCTGGTCTCAATGAGGCCAGCCTCAGGCAATGTCACCTCCT
>JBHIDQ010000118.1:0-4318 GCA_046760155.1 Dehalococcoidales bacterium
CTGGGTCGGTTTCACTATTGGTTCCCCGCCACTCAAGTGACCAGATTTGGGTGGCGGCTCAACACCCCCCACCACAAATTGCTTTCCCGGCTAGCTTAGATTAAGCTTTCTCTCTTCTTTCGCCCCTTGAGCTTTGGCAGCTCAACCGAGTAATAATTATTTTACTCGTGTCCGATGTTCCTATGTGATGACTAAATTAACACAGGTATTCGCCATTTGTCAAGCCCCTCTTTGTTAACTTTACTTCGCTTATCCTCCAAATTTTCACGTTGCCCCTAATTTTTTGAAATGTCAAGACCCTCTGGGTTATTTTTTGCCCAGTGCCTCGATATCTGGCCGGTGCCGCATTCCCCATTCTTTGAAGCACTGCACTACTTCTTTGTCGCTGGGCTCATGCCAGTAGCGATAGAAATCAGAGACGTAGAATTCTGGCCCGAAGCCAGCCACACAGGCAATTACTTTATCGGCGATCTTCTCCACTTTTTTCAGTGCTACGGCGGAGGCCACCGGTACGGCGACGATTATTTCTCTGGGCTGGCGGTAGCGTATCGATTCCACGGCGGCCATCATGGTGTAACCTGAAGCCAGGCCATCATCGACCATAATCACTGTCTTACCTTTTACGATAGAAGGCGGCCTGTCCCTATGGTAGAGCAGGCTTCGCTGGCGGATTTCGGCTCTTACCTGGCTTACCCCGTAATTTATCTGCTGTGGGCTCAAACCGAATCTCTTGACCGCTTCCTCGTTGAGAATGATAGTGCCGTCATCGGTAACCGCGCCAAAGCCACCTTCAGGGCTAAGCGGCAGCGGGATTTTACGCGAAACGATGAGATTATAGTCATCAGCGTCGAGTGACAGGGCGACATTCAGCGCCACCAGTACCCCTCCATTGGGGATAGCCAGCACAACAGCCGACTGGTTCTTATATTCGGTCAGTCTGGCGGCAAGTTGTCGCCCGGCATCGTAACGGTTCTCAAAGATAGGTTGCTGTCGGGTAAAGCGCATCTTAATTCCCCTCTGGTTTCATCTCATTAACTTAAATTGATTCACGTCTACTAATCCCAGGTCGGTGAGCCTGAGTTCGGGGATTACCGGCAAAGCGAGAAAAGAAAGCGTGGCGAAGGGTGAGGGTAACGTGGTGCCCAAATCTTTCGCCAACCGTTCCAGCTTCTCCAGTTTGGCGACCACTTCTTCCAGCGGCTCTGGAGACAATAGGCCAGCAATTGGTAAGCTCAAGCTGGCTAATATTTTGCCTCCTGCGGCGACAACCAAGCCTCCCTGCAACCGCGCAATCTCTTTTACCGCGGTGAATATGTCTTCGTCGTTGGTTCCGACGGCGATGATATTATGGGAATCGTGGGCAATGGAAGATGCCAGCGCCCCCTTTTTTAAACCAAAGCCACTGACCAATCCCAGACCAATATTGCCGGTAGCTTTATGTCTCTCCACTACCACCAGCTTCAGAATATCCCGGTCGGTGTCAGGCACGATAGCACCAGCGGCAATCTTAGCCTTCTCCTGTTTTTGGCGGGTGATTATCTGACCGGGGACAACCTTGATAACGGGCGTGTCTTCCCCGGAGGCGGTGAGTCTTAACGCCTCCACGGGGAAAGGTTTAATGTTCACGGTGTTGCTTACCCCACTGGCATCAGCTTGAGGCAGGGTGAATAATGGTTCTCCCTCCCGGGCAACCAAACGCCCTTGGAAAAAGACCATATTTATTGGCAGATTAGGTAAATCATCGAGCACAATTAAGTTGGCGAAATAACCGGGGGCGACTGCCCCCAGCTTATCCAGGCGAAAATACTGGGCGGTATTAATGGTCGCCATCTGAATGGCACGCACCGGGTCAAGACCCCGGCGAATTGCCTTGCGCACTACGGCATCAATATCACCATCGCGGAGCAGGTCAGCACCGCTACGGTCATCAACGACGAAAAAGCACCTTTGGTAGGTTTTATCGGTGACCAAGGGCAGTAAGGCATCCAGGTTTTTTTCCGAAGACCCCTCTCTAATCATGATGAACATGCCCTGCCTCAGCTTATCTTCGGCTTCGTCGAGAGAAACCGACTCATGGTCGGAAAGAATACCGGCAGCAATATAGGCAGCAAGGTCTTTGCCACTAACGCCGGGGGCATGGCCATCAACAATCTTCCCCCTCGCCAGGTCAATTTTGCTCAGCACACCGGCGTCACCACCAATCACCCCGGGGAAGTTCATTACCTCACCCAGCCCAATGGTTTCCGGCCAGCGAAGAATCTGGTGAATATCCTGAGGACTGATGCTGGCTCCGGCCGTCTCCAGGTGAGTCGCGGGCACACAGGAAGGGGCCATCAGGAAAAGGTCAAGAGGTAAACGGCGGGCACAGTTCAGCACATACTTTATTCCCTCCAGTCCGCAGACGTTGGCAATCTCGTGCAGGTCGGTCACCAGAGCTGAAGTGCCTTGTGGCACCACCGCCCGGGCGTATTGCCCAACGTCAAGCATAGAACTTTCCAGGTGAGTATGCCCATTGATGAGGCCGGGGGCTAAGTATTTGCCACTTAAATCCAGCACCTGCTTTGCCTGATGATAATCTCCCACCCCGGCAATCCTGTCGCCATAAATAGCCACATTACCGGAATCAATTTCGCCGGTAAAGGTATTTACTACCTTGGCATTAGCCAGAATCAGGTCAGCGGGATGCTCTCCTTTAGCTACCGAGATTAAGCGGGTGAGTTTGGTTGGCATTAATCTTTATCCTCGATAAAGCAAATATCAGATAAATTACGAAATTCCTGATTTAAATCCAAGCCATAACCAACCAGAAATTTATTGGGCACGGTAAACCCCAGATAGTCAATAGTAACCGGAACCTGCCGACGGGAAGGCTTATCGGTCAGGACGCAAAGTTTTAAAGAGGCCGGTTTTTGCTGCCGCAGGTAATCCAAACAAAAAGCGGTGGTCAATCCGGTATCAATAATGTCCTCAATCACCAGCACCTCCCGGTCTTTAATCGGGGAACTGGGTTCCTGCACCACTTTGATCTTTCCTGAAGTCTGTCTACCCTTACCATAGCTGGCTAGACCGATGAAGTCCACCTCCAGGGGGAAATCAAAGTGCCGAATAAGGTCAGCCAGAAAGATAAAGGACCCTTTAAGAATACCAATTAAAAGGGGATACTTGTCATGATAATCTTGACTGATTTCAGCCGCCAGCCGGCTGACAGTGGTGGCTATTTCCTGCCTGCTGAAAAGGACGCGGAGTGTGGGTTGAGAATCCATATCTACTTGAGATTATAATCTTTGTTCCCCAGCCTGTCTATACTCAATGTGTTTCACGAGTGGGCGTGCGGAATGTGGTTATATTTCTGGAGAGGGATAATTGGCTTTAGTCATCCTTACTCTCGGGCTTCACCGAAGCCCCCATCATTTTCTGTCACATCTCTGCCGGGTTACAGCCTTCTCCCCCCATTTGGGCCATCATATTTTGCATCATCCGAGCCATCATTTTGGGCATAGCTCTTGTCGCCGCAGCAACAAGTATACTGCCCCCAACCGCCCCTAAAGCGACGGCGAGCAGATATTTCCTTCTACTACTGCTGATATCAGGCATCACGGTTACCTCCTTTCAGTCATCTTGGGCTATTCACTGATTTGGACTCTAATTATAGCCTATTTAATGTGCTGGTCAATATCCCTGAAAGAAAAGGATGAATCAGTGACTGTTTGGAGTGCAAATAAGAAAATTGGCAATGAAGGCTAAGCGGCTGAAGATAAAGAAGACTTCAGTATTTTGTCTTAATGGCTAGGGGAGCATCCTAGCCATATATTGGTGGAGCGTACTGTTAGCAGTTCAGCCTTTAACGTCTACCCCTAACTACGAAGAATAAGACGATAAGAATAACGAGTACGACGATACCGACCCAGGTTAACATTGACATTGATAGTTCTCCTCCATTTAATAGTTGGTTTACACTTCAGCGAACCAGAGTACACTCTTTTAGAATAATGTTCCTTTCGTAACTATCATATTTGCCCTGTACCGTCACCGTTTGTCCGGTGGCTAATCGTGTCAACTGGGGGATCTGTTCCCGGCCAAATGTGCAGCGGACATTCCAGATTTCTTGTTTGGCGTTACTAGTGAGTAGAATATAATAAATATCCAGATGGTCCTTGACGAATATTTTGTCCACCATTCCGGTTACGTTAAGAATCTTATTCAGGAGTTTAGAATTGGCGGCTGCCTTATCTCTATTAAAAGATGAACTCAATTCGTCAACCGTAACCGTGATGATACCAGTTGTTGGCTCCGGTTCAAGCTCTGGAGCTGCTTTGGG
>JBHIDQ010000119.1:0-4177 GCA_046760155.1 Dehalococcoidales bacterium
TCTTCGATACTACCCTTAAAGCCCAGGAGTTTATGCAGTTTCTGGGAACTGAAGGGCAGGAAAGGGTAGAGCATCGTTTTCAGGTTGGCAATGACGCAAAGAGCCACATACAGAGACTTGGCGGCATCCTCTCGGTTCTCTTTAATCACTTTCCAGGGTGACTTTTCATCGAGGTAGCGGTTGGCCTCTTGAGCTAAAGTCATTGCTGATCTTATTGCTTCCCTGAAGTGGCAGCCATAAAGGAGCTTATCCACTGTCTCGAGAGTTTTCTTGGCGGTATTGATAATCGCCTGATGCTGACTGTCAAATTCTCCCGACGTTGGCACGCTGCCATCAAAGTTGCGGTAAACAAAAGTAAGCACCCGATGCACCAGGTTGCCATAAGTAGCGACCAGCTCATCGTTATTGCGGCGGACAAATTCACGCCAGGAGAAATCGGTATCGGCGGTTTCGGGCATGTTGATTGAAAGCAGATAACGCAGCGGGTCAGGGTCATAACGGGAGAGATAATCAAGTAACCAGACCGCCCAGTTGTGGCTGGTGGAGAGTTTCCTGCCTTCAATGGTTAAGAACTCGTTAGCCGGTACGTCATAGGGTAGGTTAAGCTTGTCGTCATAGCCCATTAGCATGGCGGGCCAGATGAGGGTATGGAAAGGGATATTATCCTTGCCAATAAAATAATAACTCTTGGCCTCATTATTTTGCCAGAAAGCGCGCCATTTCTCCTTATCTTCACTTAAGGTTGCCCATTCTTTGGCGGCGGAGAGATAGCCGATGACCGCCTCAAACCAGACGTAGATACGTTTATCGGCAAAGCCATCAACCGGCACCGGTATTCCCCAATCGATATCGCGGGTGATTGCCCTATCTTTGAGCCCCTCCTCCAGATAGCGCGTGGAAAAGTTGAGGACATTGGGTCGCCAGTGGGTCTGCTGCTTTATCCACGCTAGGAGCTGGTTGTTAAAGGCGGAAAGTTTGAGGAAGAAATGTTCGGTATCCTTGAAAATTGGTGTGGTACCGCAGATACGACATTGAGGGTCAATCAGCTCGGCGGGACTTAAGGGCTTGCCACAGGCTTCACACTGGTCGCCCCTGGCTCCGGGAGAGTTACAATACGGGCAGGTACCCTCAATGTAACGGTCAGCCAAAAAGCGCTGGCATTGCGGACAGAAGGGTTGGGATACGGTGTCCTTGTAGATATAGCCTCGCTCCAGTAGGGTGAGGAAAATGTCCTGGGCTACCTGAGCATGGTTGGCGGTACCGGTGGTGGTGAATAAATCAAAGGAAATACCAAACTTCTGCCATGATTCCAGAAACTGCTGGTGGTACTTGGCAGCGATTTCACTCGGCTTCTTCTCCTCCTGCTCTGCCTTGATCGTTATTGGTGTGCCGTGCTGGTCGGAACCTGATACCATCAAGACTTCATTACCTTTGGTGCGGTGGTAGCGGGCAAAAATGTCCGGCGGCAAATAGGCACCGGCAATCTGCCCTAGGTGCAGTGAACCATTGGCATAAGGCCAGGCAACACCAATGAAAATTCTTTCCCTCATAAGCCACCCTTAACGACGAGAATTGATGTTTACTCCTTAAAGAAGGTCAGTACTCTTTCACCTTTCTCGGTTTTATAATGAGCGTAGCCCTTCTGCAAACAGCACTCAACGCAATAGCGTGCTGTCTCACCCTCTTCGTCTTCAACGCCATCCTTTTCATCAATGGCTAAGTAACGCTCCGGATAGGGTATAATGCGCTGACATTCATCACACTTGACTTCCCCTAACGAGATACACCCACGACGCATCTATTTACTCCTCTCAATACTTTGATATGAATCCTTTTCTATCTCCCAGACCTTATCAAGCTTTAGCCAGGCTCGATAAAGCTCCTTTCGTGATAATCCGGTCTCAGCGGCAACTTTAGCGATGGCCTCTTTGGCGGTTGCCCCGGTCAGATACATATAGTGTAACTGCTTCTCAATCTCTTCGGTCAACTGTGGCTTATTCTTCGCTCTCTTGCCCTCAATGACCAGGGTAAACTCTCCCCTCGGCTCGGTAAAATATTTAATAGCTTGGCTGATGCTTCCCCGGAAAACTTCTTCGTAAACCTTGGTCAGTTCGCGGCAGACCGCGATTTGCCTGTCGCCAAGAATAAGCTGCATATCATTCAAGGCCGCGATTAGTCGGTGAGGTGATTCCAGGGCGACAATGGTACCATGTTCGTCAGCCACCGCTTCCAGGAGATTTCGCCTGGCATTAGCCTTGCGGGGCAGAAAACCGATGTAGAGAAACCGGTCCGTAGGCAGACCAGAGACAACCAGTGCCGTGATAACCGCCGAAGGTCCGGGAACGGGAATCACCGGAATAGCTTGCTGATTAGCCGCCTTAATCAGTTCATAGCCGGGGTCAGACATTCCCGGCATTCCCGCCTCGGAAACGAGAGCCACATCACCATCTTTGAGACAACCTAAAAGATAGTCAAGTTTGGTCCGCTTATTATGCTCATGGTAGCTGGTCATCGGCGTTTTGATATCGTGAGTGGCCAGTAGCCTCTTTGTCTTGCGCGTATCTTCAGCAGCAATCAACTTAACCTCACGCAGGATACGGAGAGCGCGCAATGAAATATCTTCCAGGTTACCAATGGGAGTAGCCACAACAAAAAGATTAGGCATTGACGCTTCTTTCCTGAATTAAATTTTTATGAGACAAACTTAATTATTATAACCTACCCTTCATAACCTGTCTAGCTTTGCCTTAATAACTAAAATTTTCTTGACTTTCCTGCCAAGCTTTTGCTATATTCTTTACTCAAAGAACGGAGAAAAAATGACTAACTCTCAATTCAAGCAACTGCGCCGTACTTATGGTTTTGACGAAGTAGCCATCGTCCCTGGAGACATAACGGTCAATCCCGACCAGACCAACATTGATTTCAAGATAAATGACCTCGTCTTTTCCATTCCCATTATCGCCGCCGCGATGGATGCGGTAACCGATGTCAACTTGGCTGTCCTGATGAGCAAGATGGGCGGTCTGGCGGTTCTCCATTTGGAAGGGGTACAGACGCGGTATGGTAATCCCCAGGAAGTATTGTCGGAAATCGCTCAGGCACCTCAAGCTAAAGTTACCGCCTTGTTGCAGAAGATTTACGCCAAGCCGATTAAAGAGAACCTTATTGGTGAACGCATCCAGGCGATTAAAAAGCAGGGTGCGATTTGCGCGGTTTCGGTGACCCCGGCCAATACCAAGCGCTTTGCTCCCATCAGCGCTGAAGCCGGGGCGGATATTCTGGTGGTGCAGTCCACGGTGACCACGGCCCGGCATATATCCAAAAGCTACCGGGGACTGATTTTCTCCGAACTCTGTGAAACCGTACCCCTGCCGGTTATCGTCGGTAATTGTGTCAGCTATGGTGCCTGTTTGGAACTTATGCGCACTGGAATCTCCGGCATTTTGGTTGGCGTCGGACCAGGTGCCGCTTGCACCACCCGGGAAGTCCTCGGCGTCGGTGTCCCTCAGGTAACGGCGACCATCGATTGCGCTGCTGCCAGAGACGAATATCGGCGCGAGTCGGGTAGGTATGTGCCGATAATCACTGATGGGGGCTTTCGTAAAGGTGGTGACCTGTGTAAAGCCCTGGCAGCCGGTGCTGACGCGGTGATGCTGGGTTCCATTTTGGCTCAGGCCAGAGAGGCGCCGGGGTCAGGTTATCACTGGGGAATGTCCCACCCCCACCCGGCACTACCCAGGGGGACCCGGATAAAGGTTGGCAGTACCGGCACTCTGGAACAAATCCTCTTCGGTCCGACTTCCGTCACTGATGGTAGCCAGAATCTGGTCGGGGCTATCCGTACTGCCATGGGTGTCTGTGGGGTAACTACCATTCAGGAAATGCACCAGGTTGAGATGATAGTTGCGCCAGCAATTACCACGGAAGGTAAATCATGGCAGCTCTCCCAATCCTGCCAATGATGACGATTGATTCGGCAAACTCGCTTTAAGGGATAGAACTACTCTTCTTCCTCTTCTTCAGCTTCAGTTACCGTGCCAGTTTCCTCAGTAACACGAGGTAGCAAAGCCTCTACTTTTTTCTGCGGACGTGGTGGGAAGGTTAATTGACCAATTGTCTGGTACAGCTCTTTTAATCTCGCCACCGGCTGCCCAATGCCCACTTCTACGACCAC
>JBHIDQ010000120.1:0-4169 GCA_046760155.1 Dehalococcoidales bacterium
GGGGGCAGTAGCTAAACTTTATTCCATTACCATTGTTCCCGTTTTTCATCAATAGCAATATTTCACTACTTGAGTTGACTGAAGACGGTCGCTTCACTTATTTCATCCTTTCCACAAACATAACAGTTTAACCAGTGAAAGGTATAGTCATATCGTAATTTACATAATCCCCGCTTGTAAATAGCTCATTAGTATGATTCTGGTATAAACTTTAGTCATACTTTAAGGCTAATTACATCATAATACCAGCAAATTCAGTTGAAAAAGCCATTAAATAGCAGACGCTTACTTTTCAGTTCAGGTTAACTCTTAGAAGCCTGATAGCGACGCTGACGTTTTCGGGTTTGGTAGCTTCGGGGCATTCGGTTAGCCGCAGTATTGCCTGCTCATCCAGAGTGTAAATGAACAGCATCAATTCCAACATTCGACCTTGGAGAAATGCCTTATTCTCGTCGCTGAGTATTTCGTTGCTCAGCATCCTGTCTAGCCGGTGATACCTGTCGACTGCCTGATTAATAAGCGTCTGTTTGTCCATCTTATTTCCTTTCCGTGCTAAAGCAATTCAGCTCAAGGCCTGCTACTTTTACTCAAGTCATTCATTACTATGCTTTCATTTTAAGGCGCTGACACTTTATTTCCCCGTAAAATTGCCGTTAAAATCTCATTAAAAATCATACTTTCGTGCGCTCAGGGGTTCATCTCTGTTTCGGGGCAAGCTCTCAGGTGAAACAATTGGTAAAACAGTTGTACAATGAGAAAGTGTGATTTAGTTATAGTCTGCCTGAGAGGTTTGTAATTACTTGTGAAGACCAGTGATTTTGACTATTTTCTTCCTCCGGAGCTTATCGCACAGACTCCCGTTGAGCCAAGAGACCAATCACGGCTCATGGTGCTGAACCGTGGCGATGATTCAATAGCGCACCATAAGTTTTTCCAGATTGTTGATTATTTACGTGATGGCGATGTTTTAGTCTTTAATGATAGCCGGGTTATTCCGGCTCGTCTTTACGGGAGAAGGGTTGATAGCGGTGGCCGGGTGGAGATTTTACTGTTGCGCCGCCTTGAAGTTAATATCTGGGAAGCACTGGTCAAGCGGGGTAAGCGGCTTCGTCCGGGCACCAGTATTGAGATAACCGATGAGGCGACGACCAATCGCTCTCAGGTTTGGGCTGAGGTAATCAGGCAGGGAGAAAGCGACACGAAAGTACTTAAATTCTCTAACGAAACACAGCTGATGGAATTGGGTAAGGTGCCACTGCCACCCTACATCCACACACCACTAGCCCACCCGGAACGGTATCAGACCGTTTACGCCCGGGTGGCCGGCAGTGTGGCCGCACCGACGGCTGGTTTACACTTCACTCCGGAACTGCTCGGTAGACTGGAGGAAAAAGGAGTTCATCTTCTGTTTGTTAGCCTGCACATCGGCCTCGATACCTTCAGTCCAGTTAGAGAAGACGCCCCATCTAAACACCCTATTCATAACGAGTACGGAGTGCTCAGTCAAGCGGCGGCCAACCAGTTGTCTCAAGCGAAAAGAGAAGGGCGAAGGATTATTGGTGTTGGTACCACTACGGTAAGAATTTTAGAGCAGATGGCACAACTCGATGACCCGCTGCAACTGCAATCGTTTGAAGGTTGGATAAGCCTGTTTATCCTGCCCGGTTACCAATTCCAGATGGTAGATGCCCTGCTTACCAACTTTCATCTACCGCGGTCAACATTGCTGATGCTGGTTACTGCCTTTAGCGGTAAAGAACTTATCAATCGGGCCTATCAGGAAGCCATAGCTTCCGGCTATCGTTTCTACAGTTTTGGTGATGCCATGCTGGTTCTATAGCCTAAAGACAGCTTTCCGCTGCCATCTAGGCCAGCCAAATCTAGCCGTTTTTTTCGTTTCTCTTTTCAATCTTTTCTACCAAAAACTCGGTGTGGAATTGCTGATATGCTCTTTTCTAGCCTGAAGTCGGCTCTTAGTCATCGGACGAAAATAATAAAAACTGGATATACACAATTTACTGTAACCATGGAAATAGGGTAATTTTCTAAAGAAAACAGGTCAATTTGCACCTGAACAAAAGGTATTAATGCCATTGTTCTAAGTCGGCGAGTAGGAGATACTAGAGCATAGTAATGATGAAGGCGGAGGGATATGGAGTGGTATACTGACTTTTTTAGGGTGTTGTCTCTGCTGGTCGTCTGGGCTATACCAGCGGCTCTAGTAGTGGCGGTAGTGGTCTTTGTCATTGCGGCGCCTGCCCTTACATTGGGTGGAGTGGTTATTAGGCTGTACGAGATCGTTCGTTTCCGACTGCGAAGGAGAGCCCCAGCAGAAATGCCGGGTCTGCATCTGTCATGCTCTATCGATGCTGACTGCCCGCCAGGCTATGTATGCGTCAATGGCCTCTGCGTGCCTAAGAAAGCCTGATAGCCATTTTGGTTTTCCTCAGTGCATTCCACCGGTCTCTTATTTCGGCATCAGCATAAGATGCCAACACCACTGATTTCCCTCTGCGGTAGCGATTTTGCTTTGCTCAGCCCCCTAGCCTTAGTGAATTGCATAATAAAGGCCAATATTTATATCGTAATTTGTTGCTCAAGTCTCTTGCCTTTTAATAAATAACTGCGGAGATGCTAATATTATGCTAATATTTTCTTACCTATGAAAATATTCCGCAACACCCAAATTTTTTACGGCTACTTTGTGACTGTGGTAGCCTTTTTCATTGTCACCATCATGTGGGGCTCATTATATACCTTTGGTATTTTTTTCGGGCCTCTGCTTGAGGAGTTTGGCTGGACACGAGCCACGACTTCAGGGGCTTTCTCACTCTCCTTTATTATGTTCGGATTTCTGGGCATAGTTGCCGGGAAACTGACTGACCGATTTGGACCAAGGAAAGTTGTCACTATCTGCGGTCTCACACTGGGCTCAGGTTACATCTTAATGTCACTGGTCAGTACTCTCTGGCAAATATATTTCTTCTACGGCGTGATAGTTGCTATTGGGATGAGCGGTTGCGCTGTCCCTTTGGCCTCTACCGTATCCAGGTGGTTTACGACTAGAAGAGGCATGATGACGGGTGTCGTTGTTTCCGGGGTTGGTGCCGGCACCCTGATTGTGCCACCAATAGCCAACTGGCTTCTAGCTAACTATAGTTGGCGTACTTCGTATCTTCTATTGGGCATAGCCGTTATAGTGCTAGTTATCTTGCTCGCACAATTTATTAGACGCGACCCAACCGAAATGGGACTGCAGCCCTATGGTGAAATTAACTCAGGGCAGAAAAGAGATTTGCAGAGTATGGGGCTTTCACTGCGGGAGGCGATTTGCACCCAGCAGTTTTGGTTAATCAGCGGTGCTTTTTTCTGTTTTACACTGGGTTTAGGTGCGGTCATGGTGCATATTGTGCCTCATGCCATTGATTTGGGAATCTCGGCAACTGGTGCTGCTCTTATCTTGACCATTGTTGGTGGCTTGAGCATTATGGGCAGGGTGGTCATGGGCATGACCAGTGATAGGATTGGCTATAAGCGGACGATAATTATAGGCCTAGCGATGGTCTTAATTTCATTTTGCTGGTCATTGTTTGCCAATGAGTTATGGCAGCTATACCTGTTTGCCATCATTTTTGGCTTTGGCTATGGGGCGATATCCGCAACCGTATTCCCTTTGGTAGCGGAGTATTTTGGCTTAGGCTCACATGGTGCCATCCTGGGTTTTCTTATCTTTAGCGGTGAAAGTGGAAACGGGATAGGTCCGGTCGTAACTGGTCACATATATGATATTACGGGCAGTTATCAGCTGGCTTTCTTAATTTGGGCTTTAGTTAGCTTTGTCGGCATAATACTTATCCTTCGTTTGAGGCAGCCTTCCTGACATTCACTGGCGGTATTATTGGGCTATCTTGACCGGGACATAAATGAAGGTCTAGAATTTGGCAGACACGCTGATATTGGGCATGATTCTAGATAAGAGGCGCTCATCTTGGTCATGCCTAGCTGACGCTAGTGGCGATCAGGACGAGGGAATATGGCTAAGCTCATTGCAGAGTTGTGGCATAAGAGAGACAATTGACAAGGCTAAAACGGTTAGTGAAGCAAGGTTTTAAAAGGATCGGGCGTAATAAACACCGGATAAGTGTAGGCGCAACCATAATTTTGGGGCT
>JBHIDQ010000121.1:0-4166 GCA_046760155.1 Dehalococcoidales bacterium
GTATGGTAAACTGGCAGATAACCGCAGCCACGATTTATTGTGATGCGGTTGATGATGAGGTAACCCTGCTCGTCTATAAAGATGAGTCGGCAAAGTGTATTGGTTACCAGAAGTACGGTGAGCCCGATAAGGAAGCAACCAAGCTCCTGGAGAAGAGAAGTAAGCAACTGGAAAAGCAATTGCAGTGCCAAGGTCCAGAGTGCTATCGGGTAATTCAATACCGGGATAAGCTGTTTGCCGAGGAAGCCAGGGCGAGAGACTCGGCGGGACGGTAGCGAAGTATTTATTATGGAAAGAGTAGTGCCGAGGTGGCTAAAGCGAGCAACGAAAATAAGGTCAAAATAAGAATTGAAAATCTCTCTCTTTCCTTTGGTGGTGTGAAAGCACTTATCGATGTCAGCCTGGACATAAGAGACAACGAAATTCTGGCCATTATTGGACCAAATGGTGCCGGCAAAACCTGTCTGCTGAACTGCATCAATGGTTTCTATAAGCCGCAGAAGGGCGAGATATATTTTGAAGGACAAAGAATAACTAGAATTCGACCCGACAAAGCGGCTCGCTCTGGCTTGGCGAGAACTTTCCAGAATATTGAATTGTTTACCGGGTTGAGCAGTCTGGACAATATTATGGCGGCCAGACATGTCCTGATGAAGCATAATTTCCTGAGTAGTGCGTTATATTTCGGTTGGGCGCATCGGGAGGAAATCAGACATCGTAAGACAGTAGAGGACATTATCGATTTTTTGGAAATGGAGCCAATCCGAAAGAAAGTAGTTGGTATGCTTCCCTATGGCATGCGCAAGAGGGTTGAACTGGGTAGAGCTCTGGCAATAGAACCCAAAGTGCTGCTGCTTGATGAACCGATGGCCGGGATGAACCTGGAGGAGAAGGAGGACATCGCCCGCTTCATTATTGATATCTTTGAGGGGCAGGGGGCTACCTACCCCGAATCACCGGTACTCAGAGACGGAGTCAACTGTATTGTTCTTGTCGAGCATGATATGGGAGTGGTGATGGATATCGCCGATAGGATTGTGGTGCTTGATTTCGGGCGGAAAATTGCTGAAGGTACACCAGCCGAGATCAGAACCAATCCTGAAGTTATCGCTGCCTATCTGGGAGAGGAAAAACATTAAATCGAGGTTGCTCATTCCCAGGTTCTTTCATCGACTATTTTGGGTTGCTCCTCTGAGATAGCCCCTTTCTTGACAAAGTCAATTCGGTCTAGCTTAATCCGGCAAGAATCCTGAAATTTTTGATTCAATTCGCTGGCTAATTTTGGCTTATTTTCTTGGCTTGCTTCCTGTTTTAGCTCGACCTTCAGGGTTATTTCATCCCGCTGTTGCCGGCGTGTCACTAGAATTTGAAATCGGGAAACTGGCTCGAAACTGAGGCATACTTGTTCGGCTTGTCGGGCAACGACAAACATACCTCTGACTTTAACCGCATCGCTGGTTCGACCAGCAATACCGGTTAACTTGTTGGCTGTCCGCCCACAGGGGCATGGTTCGGTAGTATATGAGGACAGGTCACCGGTACCGAAGCGGATGAGGCCCCAGACTTTATTATGCACCGGGGTTACCACTACCTCACCGGTCTCGCCTGGCCCGAGTTGCTTTCCAGTTTCCGGGTCGACGATTTCAATAACGTATTCGTCCATAAGGTGCATCCCCGATTTCTCGCGGCATTCGTAGGCAAGGGCACCTCCGGTCTCGGTAACGGCGTAGGCTTGATAAGTATCAATCTTATAGTCTTCTTCAAGAGTTTTCCGTACCGAAGGAGCTAAGGGCTCACCGGTGAACCAAGCGCGCTGCAAAAAGAAGTCCTGCTGGAAGTTATAGCCCATTTCTTCTGACCGTTTGATTAGGGTCATCAGGAAGCTGGGTGTACCCACGAATCCAGTAACTTTTAAATCAAGCATGGTTTGAATCTGAATCTCGGTATTGCCGGTGCCCATAGGTATCGCGGTAGCCTCACAATCCCTTAGCGCTTCGTGGAAGAGGATGCCAGCAGGGGAGAGGTGATAGGTAAAGGTGTTAATCACCACATCTCCTTTTCTGAATCCAGCCGCCCAGAATGCCTTGGCAAACCATTTGATACCGGCGTGCTGGATTGGCTCATAGACCGGGCCGGGTGAGAGAAAGATGCGCTCAACATCTTCGGAAGAAATGGTAAGGAAGCCCCCGTATGGGGGGTTCTTCTTTTGCAACTCGATCAGGTCAGTTTTCCTGATGATGGGTAATTTTTCTAAATCCTTTACGGTAACAATCTGGTCAGGACTGACCCTCGTCTTATCGAGCATGTTTTTCACCGCGGGAGCGTGACGGTAAGCATGGGCTACAGTTTGAGATAGTCTCTGATTAAGGTATTTTGCTCTCACCTCCACCGACATTGTCTCCAGTTCATCAAAGTATTCATCTGGTTTATCTTTTAAAGCCATCGCTTGCGCCTCTTATAGTGTTTTACTTCACGGTAGCTCTTCTTGGCTCCCATGGCGGATAGCCCCATGTAGAATTCTTTCACATCTTCGTTATTTCTGAGGAAATCAGCCGAACCGTCGAGAACAATCCGACCGTTTTCCATGACGTAACCGTAATGGGCAATACTTAGTGCAATCCTGACATTCTGCTCGACAAGGAGTACCGAGGTTTTCTGCTCAATATTGAATCGATTGATAATATCGTAAATCTCTTCGACGAGGAGCGGTGCCAGACCTAGTGATGGCTCATCGAGCATCATGAGCTTGGGGGCAGCCATCATCGCCCGGCCGATAACCAGCATTTGCTGCTCGCCACCGGAGAGGTAACCGGCGATGTTGTGCCGAAGCTCTTTAAGCCGTGGAAAGTAATGATAGACCATCTCCAGGTCCTCTTTCACGGTACGGCGGTCCTTACGCTGATAAGCCCCGACAGTCAGATTTTCTTCGGCACTGAGGTGACCAGAGACCCGGCGTCCTTCCAGTGCCTGAATAATACCCAGCTTACCTATCTCCTCGGCGCTTTTGCGGTCGATTCTTTCCCCGTTCCACTGGATGCTGCCATCGGTTACCTCTCCCTCCTCGATATGGAGCAGTCCAGATATTGCCTTGAGGGTGGTGCTTTTACCGGCACCGTTGGCTCCAAGGAGGGTAACAATTGAGCCATCCCCAACATCCATGGAAACACCATGTAGCACCCGGATAACATTGAGATAGGTAACCTCAATGTTATTTATCTTGAGCATATTTACTTCTTCCCCGCAGGGGCTCCGCATCTGCGGAGCCCCTGTCTGCAGCCACTACTTACCAAACCAGTCGAATTCCTCGTATTTGACCACCGACGCTTCTATCCAGTCGGTTACCGGAGTGATGTTTCCGTTCTGTATCTGAAAGATTCTGACCGATTTCGATAGTCGGTTATCTCCCGGGGTATAGCTCACCGGACCGTGAAGCCCACCGACATCATAGTCCTTTAATTTCTGGATGCCCTGGGTTTCAACGGCTCGCCAGGATTCTACATCTCCCTTGGCCAGCACATCATAGCCGGCATTTTCTATCGCCAGCCTCAGAATCTCGGCCACAATTAAACTTTGTGCCCATGATGTGATGTAGTCCATATTACCTTCGTCTTCGGGGTGCATTTTGCGGACATATTCGGTCATCTTGGCCATGCCGGGAACATTGTCACCCCAGTTTACGGTGGGAAATACACCGTAAACGCCTTCGACAACATCAGCTCCGGCGATGTCAACCAGTGCCTTGGTGATACTAGCATGACCCAGGCCGATGGTTACCCCCGGATATAGACCCAGGTCAACGGCATTTTTAATGATGACGGCGGTCGGTGCCGGTGTACTAGAGATGTAGAGGACATCGGGATTTGACGCCTTGATTCGGGTTAAGGAATCCATTTCCGAAGTAGTATCTGTCTTGTGCTCATCGACGGAGATAATCTCAATGCCTAGTTCGTCGGCGGCAGCTTTGGCGGCATCCCGAGCCCCGTACCCGGTGGGGTTATTGAGCAGGTGCATCGCCATCTTGGGCTTACCCGAGCCTTTCCAGATGTTCTCCATGTAGTATCTGGCAAAAGCTACCCAGTCATCACCATAATCTGGCATCTGCCCGTAGATGTGCTGCGGTGTAGGCGCCTACGGCGATGAAGCCAGCATGGCCAATCGATAGTTGC
>JBHIDQ010000122.1:0-4165 GCA_046760155.1 Dehalococcoidales bacterium
TGGAGGCTTGAATTCTGGAAGCAATCGAAGTTGCCCGTAAAGCCGTAGACGTCGCCAGCGACAAGCAGGCTGGTGATATTGTGCTGCTGGATACCCGAATGGTGTGTAGCTTTGCCGATTACTTTGTTATCTGCAGCGGTGAAACGGAAAGACAGATTCGGGCGATCTATGAAGAAGTTGCGCATACCTTAAAGAAGGAAGGGGTTTTGCCCATTCATCATGAAGGCACGGTAGATTCAGGATGGCTCCTGATTGATTATGGCGATGTTATTGTGCACATCTTTGCCACCGAGGAAAGGGAATTCTACCAGTTGGATAAGCTATGGAACCACGCAAACTTAGTGCTCAGGATTCAATAGCCTAGTTACCACTTCTCCTCGGAAAAGATTTCGTCCTCAGTAAAGAAAAGCTTGACTTCCTCTTCGGCGGTCTCCACTGAGTCTGAGCCATGAACGGCATTGCGTTCAATAGTCAAGCCAAAGTCAGCCCGGATAGTCCCCGGCTCAGCCTTGGCGGGGTCAGTCGCCCCCATTGCCTTCCTGATTTTCCCCACCGCCCCTTCACCTTCAAAGACGACGGCAATTATCGGCGCCGAGGTAATGTAATTGACCAAGTTTTCAAAGAAAGCTTTATCCTTGTGGACAGCGTAATGCCTTTCGGCCAAAGCTCTATCCATATGGAGCATTTTGAGCGCCACCACTTTGAGCCCGAGTTTCTCCAGACGGCTGATGATAGCACCACCTAATCCAGTCTGCATGGCATCGGGCTTAATCAGGACCAAAGACCTCTCCATACGGAACTCCTTTTATACTATCCACCTTCCTTATGAGAAATAGAATAGCCCAGCCAGGTCAGCCACATTAACCTTCACCAGCGTGTCAACCACCAGGTCAGCCTCTGCCAATTTCTCACTAGGATTGGTATTAGTAACCGCCAAGCACTTCATCCCGGCTTGCTTCGCCGCGGTAACTCCGGCTACAGAATCCTCAATGACAACACAGTTCCTCGGTTCAACCTTTAATCTTTGTGCCGCCAGCAAGAAACCCTGCGGGTTAGGCTTACTTTCGGTGACCTCTCTGCCCCAGACAACGACATCAAAGCAATTATCTATGCCCAATTCCCGGGTAACTAACTGAATGTTTTCGATGGGCGCCGAGGAAGCTAAGGCTACCTTCACCCCATAATCCTTCAGGGAATTTATCAGCTCTATGGCACCAGGGAATGGCTTCAAATTTGACTTGGCTCTCTGGCGAAAGGCTGTCTCTTTCTCGGCGGCAATGGCAGCCACTTCCTCCGAAGAGATGCACCCCCCAACGACGCTTCTGATGATGGCATCATTCCGCTTGCCAAAGTTACGCCTGAAATCATCGTCAGAGTATTTTAATCCCCTTTTCCCAAAAACCTCATGCCACGCCTTAAGATGATAAGGGCCAGTATCAGCAATCACTCCATCCATATCCCAAAGCACTGCCTCAAGCCTAATTCCAGTTTCAATGATAACCTGTGTCGCCGTGCCTGCCGCCACCAGCGTACCATCAGGCAAAGACACCGCCCCCTCAACCTCGACAGACCTTCCTTCATTTTTGGTTACCGAGGCAGTGATAACGAGGGGCTCACCAACTAAGGCAGGGCGTTTTAACTTTACCTGTATCCCCGCGGTGAGAAACTCAAAAAAACCACTGAAGAGCATGGCATGACCCATTGCCTCATCAAGCATCGTAGTGATAATACCGCCATGAACGATATCCGGCCAGCCCTGATAAAACTTGGTGGGGGTAAACTCAGTCCTCGCCGTCTTGCCATCCCACTGGAAACTCAACTTCAACCCAAAGGGGTTATTCCGTCCACAGCCGATGCATAAACCGGCGCTTTTGTCGGTACTAATTGGTACTCGTGGTCGCTCTTCCCGGTTGTCTTCTTCCTGGCGATTCGTCACGCGCTAAAGTGCTCCCATCCTGTTTTACGCAGCGAAAAAGGTTTGCCATTCAAGTCAACCAAGGCTATCTCGCCTAGCTTATCAGTGATGATTTCGCCAATTATAGTGACGGGACAAGAGGCTGCTTCTCTTACCCTATCGATGACATCGGCACTGGCGGTAAACAGCAATTCGTAGTCCTCCCCGCCCGATAGTGCCAGTTCCAGCGCCTTATCAGCAAAGTTATCTTTGACGCCCAATGAAATCGGCACTTGGTCAACCTCCACCCGGGCACCAACCTGACTGGATTGACAGATGTGCTTCAGGTCAGAAATCAGCCCATCGCTAATATCGATGGCCGTTTTCACTCCCTGTGCTACCAGTAGCTGACCCTCGGCTACCCGTGGCCAAGGACGAAGAAAGGCATTTCTTAGCTGAGCGGAAGTCTCAGGGTCAAACTGAAGCTGATTGGTCAGCATTTCCAAGCCAGCTGCGGCCGCACCGAGAAAACCGGTAACCGCTATCTTATCACCCGGCTTGGCGGCAGAGCGAGTAAGAATTTGCCCCTCACCGTTTTTCGTGCTGCCCAGAACGGTAATGGTAATGGACACTAACGGTGCGCGACTGGTATCACCACCGATGATAGCGACTTCAAACTGCTGTGCCAGCTCAATCATTCCCTGATACAGAGCGGTAATATCATCTACTTCGGTATCCTCAGGTAACGCCAACGAGATTAAGGCGTATTGAGGCACGCCGCCCATCGTGGCAATATCGCTAAGGTTAACCGCCAGCGCTTTCCAGCCCAGTTCGTACCAAGGAGTGATACTTAAAGTAAAGTGAATGTCCTGGAAGAGAGAGTCAGTAGTAATCAGTTGCGTTCCAGCCTCGCCATGCCAGGCGGCTGTATCATCGCCGATGCCAAGAATGACCTGTTGCCATGATGCGGACTGCTTCTTCTGTGAACTGGAAACCATTTTGGCCAGGAGGTCAATCAGCCCGAATTCTCCCAGCTCCGAGACTTTCATAGCTCAAATTATAGCACGCTTGCAGTTTAAGGCACAAAACAGCTAGTGGGAAAATACTAGTTACGTGGCAGTACGAATAATTTTTACCTTACCTTTGTCAAAATTCACCGGTTACCCAAAACTTGTTTGCAATTCGTAACTCTAACTTCAACCTAATGAATAACCCACTAGTCATGCCTCGTAAAAACTGCTATAGTCTTTACCAAATGCATTATGCAATTATTGCCGATATTCATGCCAATCTGGCTGCCTTTAGCGCGGTGCTGGAAGACATTGAGCACCGGGGAGGAGTAGCAGAGGTGTGGTGTTTGGGGGATATCGTTGGCTACGGTCCAGACCCACATGAGTGTATTGAGCTGCTACGTCAACATAAACATGTCTGTGTTGCCGGCAATCATGATTGGGGTGCCCTCGGTAAGATAGATATTGCTGATTTTAATCCTGATGCCGCTGCCGCCTGCCGCTGGACGGCACAGCAACTGAGCCCGGAGGATGTCCGGTATCTCGAAAGCTTACCCTTAACTATTGAGAAAGATGATTTTACGCTGGTGCACGGCAGTCCGAGAGACCCTATTTGGGAGTATACGATATCAACCAGCATCGCTAGGGAGAATTTCAACTTTTTCCGGTCGCCATATTGCCTGCTAGGTCACTCACACGTGCCCCTAGTCTTTAGAGATGAAGATGGTGCCTGTTCTTTCAGTAAATTAGCAGCTAATATTGGACTTGCCTTGGGCAAGAATCGGCTCATCATCAATCCGGGTGGCGTGGGGCAACCCCGGGATGGTGACCCTCGAGCCAGCTACGCTATCTATGATAGTGAAACTAGGCAAATCAGGCTTTACCGCATTCCTTATGACATTCAGGTCACCCAGAATAAAATGATGAAGAGCGGGTTGCCGGTACGCCTAGTGGTCCGCTTGAACTATGGGATGTAATAAATATGACAATAGCTCTTAGATTATTTTTTGACCTCACCCCCTTTATCCCCCTCTCCTTAAAAGGAGAGAGGGAAGAGATATTAGAGAGGGGCTTCGCCCCTCTCTTCCCTACACTCCCCTTTCCCTTAATAAGGGAAGGGAGTCAGAGGGATAGGTTACCATAACCCCAAAAATTAGCTTGACAAAGTGGTAGATACGGTTTAGGATTTTTTTGAGGTCGTGCTAGATGGGGAGCTAGCGGTGCCCTGAACCTGCAATCCGCTACAGCAGGGTTGAATTCC
>JBHIDQ010000123.1:0-4161 GCA_046760155.1 Dehalococcoidales bacterium
CGGTCGGCACCCTGCTTTTGAATCACCGGCTCGGTTACGCCCAGGATATTGATTCTTCGCTCAATGACCGCGATGGCACCAGCCATCGCTTCCGCCTCTGTGCCCGGCTCTACCTCGGAGAAGTCAGCCAGATAGACCATGTGGATGCCACCCCGCAAATCAAGCCCCAGCCGCATTGCTTCCCTGCCCCACAGCGGATTGAGGAGAGCAATGATGGCAAAGGCAAAGAGGGCTAAGATACTTAATAAGACTATCGTATTTCTGGTCGTCATTTTCTACCCGAAATTACTTATTTTTCGAAGAGGGCGAAATTAATAAATGCTCGATATAAGCCAAAGCCTCCTCCTTCGTAGTTACCTCACCAGCCGCTTGAGCCTCACGCACTGCCTCCAGAATTTCACCAATCTTGGCTCCCGGACTGAGACCAAATTTATCCATTAAATCATGCCCGTCAATCAGTTTCGGTGGCACCGTCAGGCTTTCTTCCTCAAAATGCTGGGCTAAGACATAGGCGACCAGTTGCGCGTGCTCCTGCCACTGTGCCCGGTCCAGGTACTGCCCCCGGCTGGCTAGGTGGTCGGCCAGACTCAGGAATAGAATATCGATGCCCGCTTCTCCGGCGTCACGGAAGTAACGGTAAATCGCCCGCCGCGAGGGAAGCTCATCATGGCTCATCTGCGTCGGTCTCAGGTGGTACTTAATCATAACCCCCACCAGCTTTATTTCCTTGCTGCTGAACCTCAGCCTTTCCAGAATGTCAGTTGCTATGGTTGCTCCCTCTTTGGCATGCCCCAAGAAACGCATTCGACCGCTTTCTTCAATCGTTTTCGTTTGTGGCTTGGCAAGGTCATGGAGCAGCGCCGCCAGTTTGAGCAGCGACTTTCGGGTACTGCCATGACTAACCTCCTGGTCAAAGTGCTGTTTCAGTTCGGCTGACCAGGGCACCGCCGACAGCACCTCTGCATCGGCATACGCCCAGTCTCCCTGCCGGAACAGAAAATCAGCCGCCGCTACCGTCTGTATTGAGTGCTGGAAAACATCCCAGAAATGCTCCTTGGGTTGCTCGGCTCCCTTTGTCTGAACCAGCTCGGGAAACATAACGGTAAGTAAACCCAGCTCATCAAGATAAGTCAAAAGTTGCCCGCCCCGAGACATCGCCAATAACCGAAGCAGCTCCTCCCTTACGCGCTCCCCGGCGACACTGGCAACGAGATGAGAGTAACGCCGAATTAGGGTCTTGGTCTGGCTCTCAATTTTGAAGTTGAGCTCAGCCGCCAGACGCACTGCCCGCAGCAGGCGGACCGGGTCTGCGGGAAAGGCAATCTCGGCAACAGCTCGAATTATGCCCTGACCAAGGTCATCGTAGCCGTTAAAAGGGTCAATAAGCACCGGCGATTGAAAGGCCGTCTCAAGCTCAATGGCCATGGCATCTATGGTGAAATCGCGTCGTGCCAGGTCTTGTTCAAGGCTACCTTCGATTGTAGAGAAATCGAGCTCCCATCTGGTGCTCTGGCTACTGACTACCACCCTGCCAATTCTATTTACCTCGTCCAACAAAACATACTTACCACCCAGAGCCTTGGCTACTCTGGGAGCAACTTCCAGCGCATCGGCAGCGACTGCAATATCAATATCAGCCGTATCTCGCCCCAGCAGCATATCACGCACCAAGCCGCCAATCAGATACGACTTGATACCCTGCTCGGTGAGAAACTGACTGACTCTGGTCAATAGTGATGAAGCACTAGGCTGCATAAAAAGTTTCAAATCTGACATCATTTTTGGACACATCTGTTAAACTATACTCTGAAGTGACCTATTTTAGCAAGTGTTGCTTGGTGGCACCAAACTTGACGCTGGTAACCAAGGTCAGCTAAGATTAGCCAAGCTGGGTAGATGAGCAGGCGTCCGCGCTTTTTTTACGGCTGGGTTATTGTTGGCATCACTTCCGTCAGCATGATGCTGATATACGGCATCAGACATTCTTTCTCGGTCTTCTTTCCCCCGATTCTGGACGAGTTTGGCTGGAGCCGGGGTAGTACCGCTTTCATGTTATCTCTGAACCTGCTTATTTATGGCTTCATTGCGCCACTAGCCGGTAGTCTGGGCGACCGCTGGAAGCCGCACCGGCTCATCCCGTTAGGTATCACCATTCTCGGTCTGGCGACGGTTGGCTGTGCTTTTGCCCAGGAGTTGTGGCATTTTTATTTGCTCATCGGTATCCTGATGCCCATCGGGACGGCCTGTTGCGGCTGGCCCCTCTTGGCTCCGACGCTGGCAAACTGGTTCGCTAGGAGACGCGGACTGGCAATGGGACTGGGTCAGGTTGGGGCTGGTTTTAGTTTCACCTACGGTTTATACGCCGAATTCGCCATATCCCGGTTGGGCTGGCGCTATGCCTATTTTGTCTTGGCGGGCACATTGGCGGTGTTCCTCCTTCCCCTCCACCTCCTCTTTTTTCACTACCGACCTGAGAACAGAGGCCTGAGGGCTTACGGGACTGAGGAACTACCCACCAGCAAAAGCACCACACCCGAGGCAGCCTCTGCCGAAAATTCGGCACCCCACGACTGGACACTGAGACAGGCGATGAGAACTTACCAGCTATGGCTCTTGATGCTGTCCTACTTTCTCTTCTGGGGCGTGGGCACCTATCTGGTCTTGGCTCATCAGGTCAAATTCGCTGAAGACGTGGGCTACAGCAGCACCTTCGCCGCCTCAATCTTCGCCCTCTACGGCATCTTTATGGTCGCCGGGCAACTCTCCGCCGGCATATCCGATTGGATTGGCCGAGAGATAACGGTTACGCTGATCGCCATCCTGACCATCGGTGCGGTAGTTGCCCTGATTTCAGTTACGGATACCTCCCAGCCCTGGCTCCTGTATCTCTATGCCATCTGCTTTGGCTATGGGAGTGGCATTTATTCGCCCACAATGACCGCCGGGGCCGCCGACATCTTCCACGGAAAACACTTCGGTGCCATCGCCGGACTGTTACTTACCGGCATGGGGACCGGTGGCGTCATTGGTCCCTGGCTGGGTGGCTATATCTATGATATTACCGGTAGCTATTTCAGCGCCTTCATTCTCTCCATGGTATGCTTTGTCTTGGCCGCTATCGCCTTCTGGATTGCCGCACCGAGAAAGGCGGCTCGGTTGCGCGCTAGAGTTGAAAGAATGCCAATTTAACCCTGATTAGAACTTGAGGTTTGGTTAAGCAGGTGGACAAAAAGGAACTGGAAACCATTACCGACAGAGTAGCTGACCTGATTATCAACGCCCAAAGGGTAATCGCCTTCACCGGTGCCGGCGTCAGCACCGAATCGGGAATCCCTGATTTTCGCAGCCCGGGCGGAATTTGGGATAGATTCGACCCCGATGACTTCACCTATCAGAAGTTTGTTCGCAGCCCCGATTCAAGATGGAAGCAGTGGCAGTTACTTTGGAAAGAGCGCCTGGTCAGTGAAATAAAGCCAAATCCCGCCCACTGCGCCATTGCTGAGTTGGACAGATTAGGCAAGCTGGATTGCGTCATTACCCAGAACGTGGATAATCTTCACCAAAAGGCGGGAGTTCCCGATGACAAGGTATTCGAACTCCACGGCAATATGCAGCGGGTAGTCTGCCTGAGCTGTGATCGGCGTTATCCCCTCGAGCAAATCAAAGTCCGGCTGGACCAAGGTGAAGAGGTCCCCGACTGTGAGACCTGCCACGGTATCCTGAAACCGGCCATTGTTTTATTTGGTGAGCCAATGCCAGAGGAAGTATTAAACGAAGCGACCATGCATGCCTCTAATTGCGACTTATTCATCGTCATCGGCTCATCCCTGGTAGTTTATCCCGCCGCCATGATGCCAGTTTACGCTGCCGATGCCGGTGCCAAATTGGTCATTATCAACCTGAGCCCCACCCCTATGGACGAGCAGGCTATTGCCTTGATTAGAGCTAAAGCCGGTGAAGCCATGTCCAGAATAGTCCAGAAGGTAAAAACCAAAATGCGGATTAATCGGTAACCCATCCCCCTGACCCTCTTCCCCCTGTAAGGAAAGGGGGAGTAGAGATAAGAGAGGGGCTTCACCCCTCTCTAAAAACTCTTCCCCCTCTCCAAGAATGGAGAGGGGGATTAAGGGGGTGAGGTTGATAAACAAATTTTAAAATCGG
>JBHIDQ010000124.1:0-4090 GCA_046760155.1 Dehalococcoidales bacterium
ACCTGTTCTGAATGTCACGATGATACCACACTGATTAAGGCAAGACAGGTACAATGGGCTAATTCACTTCATGGGTCGGGTAGCACTTTTGAAAGAAATGGTGCCTCGTGTGCTATTTGCCATACCAGTGAAGGCTTTGTGGAACGTATTGCGTCAGGTAAAGATGAAATTGCCGAAGACGTAGAAAATCCATCGCCAATCAATTGCCGCACCTGCCATGAGATTCACACCACTTACACCAAGGCTGATTTTGAACTGAGAAGCGAGGCTCCAGTGACACTAAAGCTTACCGGAGATACTTTTGATATGGGTGATGGCAATCTGTGCGCCAAGTGCCATCAACCCAGGTGGAGCTACTCAGTTCCAGAGGTAGGTGGCGGTGATGTTGAGATTACCTCTCGTTACTGGGGTCCCCACCATGGTCCACAGTCCGCAATGCTTCTCGGTGTA
This sequence comes from Dehalococcoidales bacterium, assembly GCA_046760155.1. Taxonomy (GTDB): domain Bacteria; phylum Chloroflexota; class Dehalococcoidia; order Dehalococcoidales; family RBG-16-60-22; genus JBHIDQ01. Next base: position 451 of record JBHIDQ010000124.1, read on the forward strand.
GGTGGCTATGGTGATTCCCCGGGTGCTGGCACCCACTATAAATTAGTCTCCGAGGGCTGCCCGGTATGTCACATGGCTGACGCTTATGGAAAGCAGGCAGGTGGCCACACCATGAATATGGAATATGTCTATCATGGCCACGAAACACCCAACGTGGCTGGCTGTGAGGCCTGCCATGGTGAAATTGAGTCTTTTGACATTGATGAAACTCAGACCGAGGTTGAAGCCTTGATGGAGGAACTGAAAGCACTCCTGGTTGCTGACGGCATCATGGATGACACTGACCATGCTGTACCAGGAACATACTCTGCCGCGCGCGCCGGAGCTTTGTGGAATTACCTGATGGTGCTGGAAGATAGGAGCCATGGCGTCCATAATCCCCAACATACCAAGGCACTCCTTCAGACAGCTATCGATACACTAAAATAAAAGGTTAGTAAAGTTATTGGGGTACCGTGGTTTGAAGAGGGGAAGCTTAAGATGTTCTTGGCTTCCCCTCTTATTGCAGCTTAGTCAAGTTGATAATTATTATGATGTTGTATGGAGGGTAGTAAAATGAAGACTAAACCTGTATTGTGGGCACTAATTGGAGTGCTACTAATTATGGTGATAGTGCCATTAATTGCTGCCTGCGGTGGTGAAGCACCCACACCGGCTCCAGCGCCAACACCGACTCCAGCCCCTGCTCCAGCCCCAGCGCCAACGCCGGCACCCGCACCCGCTCCAGCCCCGGCACCAGCCCCAGCACCGGCTCCAACTCCAGCGCCAACAGCGGGACCAACCGCAATACCACATACCTTAGAGGGACGTGATGATTGTCTGATGTGCCATTCAAGCGGAGACGTAGCTATCCCTGCCGACCATGCTGGACGCACCAGTGATACCTGCACTACATGTCACCAGCCAGCCTCGTAATTAACCTATTTGAAAGCAAAACTAGTTACGGGGTACAATACTTAGTAGTGCCTCTTACTTACATTACAGAAACTTTCATCGGAGTGAAACGTGCTTAGGAAAAAGAAATTCCTTGTTGGCGGAATCATTATATCTCTGGCCATAGGCTATCTAGCCTATGTGGGTTTTGAGAGTTCGGCGACCTATTACTACACGGTTAGTGAACTCACCGGTCAGGAAAACTCAATCTATGGCGAAAATATACGAGTGAAAGGGCAGGTTGTTCCTGGCTCTGTGGAGCAGGAAACCGCGGGGCGTGAACTGAGGTTCACCATTATCGATGGGGAAGAAAGTCTGCCGGTGGTCTATCAGGGAGTTGTCCCTGATACCTTCAGGGTGGGCACTGAGGTCGTGGTCGAAGGTCAACTTAATCCGGTCGGCATCTTCCAAGCCCATACGTTGATGCCGAAGTGTCCCTCCAAATATGTGCCTCAACAATGATTTTCAATTTGGAAAGTAACTCATGGCAGATATAGGTTATATTGCTTTGTTTCTGGCACTATTAACCTCTGTCTATTCAGCGGGCGCCTACGTATTGGGGACAAGAGGTAAACACCAGGCACTGGTTCATAGTGCCAGAAATAGCCTTCTGGCTACTTGTGGGCTGATTTCTTTATCGGTAGCAATTCTGGTTTACGCCCTCGTTACTCATGACTTCGCGATAGAATACGTTGCCTCATACACCAGCAGTGACTTATCTCTAATCTATCGCCTCAGTGCGTTGTGGGCAGGCAATGATGGCTCTCTGCTGTTCTGGGCATGGCTGCTCTCACTATTTGCCACCGTAGTAGTGCTGCAAAAGCGGGGCATTGGTAAAGAGCTAGTCCCCTATGCCTCTTCGGTAACCATGATAGCTCAGGCTTTCTTCCTCCTCTTGTTACTATTAGTATCAAATCCCTTCCAGAAACTTCCCACTGTCCCGGCTGAGGGGATGGGCCTTAACCCGCTACTTGAGAACCCGGGGATGATACTGCACCCGCCGATGTTACTGGCTGGGTATGTCGGTTTTACCATTCCTTTTGCTTTTGCTATTGCTGCCTTATTGACCAGAAGACTCGGTGATGAGTGGCTAATAGTGATAAGAAGGTGGACGCTTCTAGCCTGGCTTTTCTTGGGAGTGGGTAATCTTATCGGCGCCTGGTGGGCGTATGTTGAGCTTGGCTGGGGAGGCTATTGGGCGTGGGACCCGGTGGAGAACGCCGGCTTGATGCCCTGGCTGGTAGCCACCGCCTTCCTTCACTCTATTATGATGCAAAGAAGGCGGGGAATACTCAAGGTCTGGAACATGGTGCTAATAATCCTGACCTTCACTCTGGCGATATTTGGCACTTTCCTGACCCGCAGTGGTATTCTTTCCTCAGTGCATACCTTTGGCGAATCTACTTTGGGGCCCTTCTTTTTGATCTTCATCGGGATTACTCTCTTCGGCTCATTTGGCTTGCTCTACTATCGCAGTGACGAGTTAAAAGGTGAGGCGGAGATGGAATCTCTAGTCTCCAGAGAGAGTACTTTCCTGCTGAACAATTTGCTCTTAGTCGGTGCTGCCTTTGCCATTTTCCTGGGCACAGTTTTTCCCGTCATCTCCGAGGCAGTACGCGGCGTCAAGATCAGTGTTGGGCCACCCTTTTTCAATCAGGTGAACGGCCCTATTTTTTTAACCCTTATTCTCCTTGCCGGGATTTGTACTCTCATTGGTTGGCGGCAGGCATCAATCAAAAACCTGGTCCGCAATTTTCTCTGGCCGCTGGTGGTAGCTCTAATTCTGGTAATAGTCCTTTTCGTCCTGGGGGTGAGGGAGTGGTATGCCCTTATCGCCTATCCAATATGTGGCTTCGTCTTCGCTACCATAGTCTATGAATGGTTCCGGGGAACGGGAGCCCGCCACCGGATGAGGACAGAGAATTATCTGAAGGCATTTTGGGGCTTGATTATGACTAATAAACCGCGCTATGGTGGCTACATCATTCACATTGCTGTTATCCTGATCGCTATTGGCGTTATTGGCTCATCTCTCTACGAAACTGAAAAGGAAGCCACCATCAAACCGGGTGAGTCGATGACTATCAAAAACTACACCCTCACTTATGAAAACTTGGACTATTATGAAACCCAGAGCAAAGAGGTGGTTACCGCCACCCTCTCTGTCTATAACCAGGGGGAATTGCTCGGTAAGTTAATCCCAGAAAAATATTTTCATCGCAGCTACGAACAACCGGTGACCGAGGTAGCCATCCGCACTACCCTCCGTGAAGACCTGTATGTAATCTTGGTTGGCTGGGATGAGGACGTCACCACCTTCAAGGTTCTGGTCAATCCGCTGGTTAACTGGATATGGATTGGAGGAGGAGTCCTTGTTCTCGGCGGGGTAATCGTTTTCTGGCCTGAGCGTCGGAAGCTGCCAACCACAAAGCCGTCCCGGGTAAGGAGAGAATAGATATGGCATTGAAGAGGAAACTCGGCATCATTTTAATATTTATTCTGGCGCTGGTTTTTGGCTTTCCCGCCAGGGCTAATGCGGCCACGGTGAGTGACATCAGCAAACAGCTTATCTGCCAGTGTGGCTGCACCATGGTTTTGCTCAACTGCAGTCACGCCGAATGCGGCTCACGGGAAGCGATGACCACCTTGATAGCGCAAAAAATCGACCAGGGTCAATCAGAGGAACAGATTATCCAGTTTTTTGTTG
>JBHIDQ010000125.1:0-4086 GCA_046760155.1 Dehalococcoidales bacterium
AGGATGACATCATAGATAGGCCAGATATTGCCGTCGGTGTGCTTGATGCATGGTATCCCCCGACTGTGGGCATAGGCCACCATTTTCTGGAGGGGAGGGGCGAGAAACCTCTGGGTAAATTCACGCGATACCATCGGTTTCTCCGTCATCGCCCAGTCACCGTTGATCCAGAATATATCAGTACCTAAATCGATACAATTCTTGATATACCGTAGCTGGTAGTCGAGCATAATCTCATTAGCCCGGTCGATAAAGTCGGGATTTTTCACCATGCCTCGGAAATAGCCCACGTCTCCCAGGAAATTCTCCCTGCCTAAAGCAAAGATATCGGTAACGCCAACCACGATTGCCCTCTCCCCTTTGAATCTCTTCACCACTTGCCTGAGGTAATCGTAGCGCCATTCCTCGTCAGGGTCAGGAAGCACATAAGTATCAAGGTCTTTCTCCGATTTAATCGCCGGTTCCATGGGAACGGGATTATCCTCGGTGGTGTAACGCACCAGCCCGCCCCATTGGTCCCGCTTAATCCTTTTGCTTTCGTCCACCATCTCATAGCTCCAGGACTGAGTCCGATCAATAAACCTGATTCCATCCAAGTCCAGATATTCAACGAGTTCTTCGTAGGAAGCACCGGGTAGTATCCCGTCAACCACCCTTTTGGCTACTCTTTCGAAATGAGGCACCCTATCTGGCTCCCGCAGCTTCAGTGCCGTAAGCACCCTTTCCAGACCGTTAAGTTTCCGCATTGTTATCGCCTCCTAAGCTCTGCCGACCAGAGCTGCCGCTACTTTCGCCGCAACGGGTCCATCTTTGGCATGAGCATCAGCACCAATCTTCTCCGCCCACTCAGCGGTTGTCGGCGCACCACCGACCATTACCTTGACCTTATCCCTCAGCCCGGCTGCCTTTAAAGCTTCGATTGTCCTGGCAGCATTGGGCATGGTCATGGTTAGCAGTGATGACATGCCGAGAATCTGGAAATCGCCTTTGTCTACAGCGGAGCAAAAATCTTCAGGAGATACATCGACACCCAAATCAGTTACCTCCCAGCCGTTTCCCCGCAACATCATAATGACAATATTTTTGCCGAGGTCATGGACGTCCCCCTGCACCGTGCCAATCAAATATTTGCCCATATGAGATTCTTTTTCTTTACTTAATATCGGCTCTAAAAGTTCTAACGCCTGTGATACCGCATCTCCCGAGACGATTAATTCGGGCAGAAAAAACTCGCCCTTCTCAAATAGGTCGCCCACTTCTCGGAGACCGGGAATAAGGCCTTTATCTAAAATCTCACCGGCGGGAACACTGGCGTCCAGAGCCTTCTTGGTCAGTTCAAAAGCCGTGTCGGTATCCCCGTTTATTATCGCCTTGCTCAGTTCGTCAAGATTGACCATATTATCTCCTCAAACGAGTTACTTCATCGGTCAAGCTACAGGCCGGATGGCAGCTCGATAGCAAACCTTTCGGCGACGTCTCGCAGATTACGAATGGTACCCTCGGGAAGAGGAATTCCGTTCCGGGAGCGGTCGTCAAAAGCTCTTTCCTCAGGCTCACCGGGAACGAATATCTCGCTGAACCCTTCCGCTTTGGGCAGCGCTTTAATACCGTCGATGAGGTTATCGATGTGCTCCTTATAAGCCTCCACATCAGTGAACATGCCGATGTCGATAGCTGCGACAACACTATTCTGGATGGGACGGGCAACGTGGTCCGGGTGGCTCCCCTTGACTTCTGGTTTCTTGGGCTGCGGTGGCGGCTCTGTTCCCTTGCCCAGCAGTACTGGCTCGAGCAGCGGGTTACCTATCATGACGCTACCCAAACACTCAAGCATCAGGGCCAGCCCGGAACCCTTGGCACCACTCGTCGGCAGAAAGATAGCCGCCTGGGAAGGGTCGGTGGTGGGGTTACCGTCCTTATCCAGAGCCCAACCCGCCGGTATGGGAACACCTCTGTCAACGGCGAGCCAGATTTTACCGCGCGCCACCACACTGGTGGCCATGTCCAAAAACATTACACGGTGGCGTTTCGCCGGTACGGCGATGGTTATCGGGTTGTTGCCGGTTCCTGCCGCCCTAGCACCATAAGGAGCCATGTTCGGCGGGCTGCACACGAAAACGATTCCTGCCATGTCCTGCTTCGTCGCCATCTGTGAATAATAACCCATGGCGCCTTGGTGGGAGTGGTTACCGATAAACCCCCAGCCGATGCCCACTTGCCTCGCCTTCTCCATTACTCGGTTCATGGCGAAGACGGTGACCACCGGACCGAAGGCCTGGTCAGCCTCAATTACCAGGGTGGCTGGTGTCTCCTTGACCACCTTAATGTCGGGCTTCGGGTTCATTATGCCCCGCTCCACATTTCCTAAGTACCACGGAATGCGCAGTACTCCATGGGAGTCCACCCCCCGCAGGTTAGCCCATATCAATACGTCAGCTTCGGTTGCTGCGTCTTCGGCTGACATGCCCACCCGCACAAATACCTCCCTGGTGAACTTGCGCAACGCTTCCTCAGATACTCTGATTTCACTCTGTGCCATTTATCCCTCCTTATGATATCCTTTGTGCTCCTGTATTATATTGCCGCCATCAATCACAATCTCGACTCCGGTGATGTATTTCGAGCTATCTGAAGCCAAGAATACGGTAAGGTCGGCCATCTCTTCCACCGTGCCCAGTCTTCCCAGCGGTATCTCCTTCCCGAGCTCCCGAACATAATCATCCTCTGAATCCCAGCCCCTTGGCTTAGCCACACTTCGCATCATCGGCGTGTCAAAAGAACCGGGACAGATGGCGTTGACATTGATACCATACTCGGCTACCTCAAGCGCCAGCGACCGGGTAAACCCAGATACAGCTGCTTTCGAAGCCGAATAAGCCGTCATCCCCTTACTCGAAGTCATCGGCCCGGTAACCGATGATACATTAATAATCTTGCCGTACTGATGCGCTATCATACTTGGTAGCACTGCCTTGGTGCAGTTCCATACCCCTTTTAGGTTGACGTCAATGGCGCTATCCCGAACTTCATCGGGCATCTCAACAAATGGCATTGACGGTGCTATTCCGGCATTATTGACCAGTATATCCACTCTGCCAAACAGCTTTAATACTTCCTCGACTGCCTGATTCACCTGGCCGACATCAGCAACATCGACTTTAAATGCCACCGCTTTCTGGCCTAAATCCCGGATATCCTTTTCGTGCTGCTGAAGACGCTGCATATCGCGACTAAAGAGAGCCACCGTGGCACCCTCCCGGGCAAACGTTTTGACAATACCTTCACCCAGACCTCGCGATGCTCCGGTGACAATCGCCACTCTATCTTTCAATATTTGCCTCTCCATCACTACTCTCGTGCCTCCTTTGAATTTAATCTTGGCAGTTAGCAAAACAGAATGAGGTCAACATTCCTCTTTAGACGAAAGTCAGCACCGGCTTGGCATTTTCCACCAGAATGGTATGTATCGCCTCATCAGGAGCGACGGTGCCCGGTACCGTCTGCACCTTGCCCGCAAAAGTTCTGATTTTGGCATACCCGCATTATATCAAAATCTGTCAAAGGTTGGAAAGACGTGTTTTGATGACACCAAATCCCTATTATTATTCCATGGCAAGAGCTGTTTGGAAGCTGGTTATCCATCTTGACATTTAGTGAGCAGGTGCTTAACATAGCATAGCAACGGACTAAGAGCAAGGAGGTATGGAATGCCATTATCGGAAAAGCAGCTAGACGAGTTATCCCAGGAAGTAATTAAGGCAGAAAAGACGGTCACCGCCATAACCAACTTTACGGACAGATTTTCGGAGATAACCATACCGGAAGCCTATGCCATCCAAGTACGGTCGTTACAGACCAGAGTCAAAAACGGTGAAGTGATTGTCGGTAGGAAGATTGGGCTTTGTGCCAAAGCCAATCAGCAAATGTTCGGCATTAATGAGCCAATCTATGGACACCTTTTTGATTCGATGGTGATTCCAGAAGGCGAGCCGATTTCGATGAGCCGCCTGCTGCGCCCGGTTATTGAGGGAGAAATCTGTTTTGTTTTGAAGGATGATTTAAAGGGCCCCGGGGTAACTCCAGCCA
>JBHIDQ010000126.1:0-4038 GCA_046760155.1 Dehalococcoidales bacterium
AATAAAGAGGAGAATGAATTATGAGTCAAGCTGAAATTACCAAAGGGGTAGTAAATTACTTCAAGTCAGACCAGTGGCAAGAGCTAATGCGAATGCTGACGCAGACAGATGAAGAGATATACCACATTCATATGTACTGGGAGAATAGGGTAGAAGCGGGGTCTCTCGACAAGCTGATGACGAGATATTTTGCGCAGAAAGGGCTTACCCTAGACAGGAAAATTGATTTGGTGTCTCCTTCGCCTGGTGTGGCCGGGTTACACAGTGTCCATCCCCATGACCCGGAAAGAAGCCTCTATATTCCGGCTATTGATATGTACTGGAGATATAATCCCAACGTAGTTTTGGAAGCAGCCAGCCATGACCGTGGTGAGTCCGGGAAGAACTTAATCGGCTGGGGAAAAAGCTACATGGATAACTTCTACAAGCAGTTTGACTTCAAATGTGTTGGCCCAAAGGAAGAGCGGGAAATACTCAACTACCTTGAGTCGGCTCACTGGCTAAAGAACCTCAGGCTGATTGAGTCTGGTCTCTACGCCCACGTTCATGCCAACCTTGAGATTAACTTTGACCCTTGGATTTTGAAGACGCTTACCATAGATGCTTTAAAGGAAATAGGCTGGAAGATGGCCCACGTAATCCCGTGTGTCTACAAAGGCCCCGGGGGCAAGTATACGGGAAAGATAGTTTTCCTCACCGCAAATCCAGAAGAGGTATGGGATTACGGCTGGGTCTATAATCCGGATGTGGTAATTCGGCCAGCTACGTTTGAGTTTTCTGGATATCCTGTGGAAGACGGAGACATCCGTTTTGACGTGTGGACTAAAAAATCTGTGTATGAACTGTTGGCGAGGGATAAGTACGAGAGCCTGACCGATGCGCAGATAGAGGAGATATTGAATCAAGTATAAGATTGGCATATAATATTAATCAAACCTTAATTTCGGTTTGCTAGAAAATTTGGAATAAAAGGGGGTGGTCACGTTCAAGAGTAGGAATCAGTAGCGCAGAAGAGGTAACCATGAGTTTTAAGGAGGTAAATTAATGAAAAGGAAAGCATTTTTCATCCTGATGGCAGTGGTCTTAGCCATAGGCTTGGCTGCTGGCTGTGCAGCACCCGCTCCAGCTCCCGCTCCGGCACCTGCACCTGCACCCGCTCCGGCCCCCGCTCCAGCACCCGCACCCGCTCCAGCCCCGGCTCCAGCACCAGCTCCTGCACCCGCTCCAGCCCCGGCTCCAGCTCCGGCTCAACCTGAGAAAGTGTTTAACTGGTCGATACAGCAGAAGAGTGCCGCGGGAGATATGTTGGTGCAATCACTTCAGAAGCTAGCTGACCGGGTTGAGGCCGCCAGCGGCGGACGCCTGATGATAAAAGCTTATCCCGGAGGCGGCGTGGTTCCCGCCAAGAAAGAGTTTACCGGCACCGAGGACGGCTCGTTAGACATGTGTATAGAGCATACTGTCTGGTTGATGGACAGGTGGCCCTACGCTGATTTGTTCAACTACCGAGTTGCTGGCTTGTCAGCGATGGGAACACTGCTCTGGAACGAGATTGGTGGAGGCCTGGGAATGCTGCGTGAGATGGTGCAAGATAGTAACGTTTACGCTTTCGACGGTGTGCCCATGACTCCGGAAATATTCCTCAGCTCCACCGTGCCGATAAATTCGCCGGCAGACATCAAGGGGCTGAGAATCCGCACTGCCGGTGGCGGTATTGACGGCATCGCCTTCGCCGATATGGGAGCTTCGATAGTTTCCATTGCCGGTGGTGAGGTCTATGAATCCGTGCAAAGGGGAGTACTCGAAGCTTTCCAATATAGTTCCCCAGCCATGGATTATTCCAACGCCTTCTACGAGATTGTCAAGTATGCCTATATGTCGCCAGTTCGGCAGCCCACGGATTACGCTTATTACTTCGTCAACAAAGATTCCTATAACAAGCTGCCGGCTGACCTCCAGAAAATACTCGAAATCGCGTGCTACCGAACGGGCCTGGAATTTTTCGCCGATCAGGTTGCGGCCGATCAAAAAGCCCTGGCGTTCTACAAAGATTACGGCGTTACCGTTGAACCGATGGCAACGAGTGTCGAAGATGCGCTGGTGGAAGTAGCCAAGAAAGTATATGCGGAGAGAGCCGCCAAGTATCCTTTCGCGGCTAAGGTGATAGAGTCACAGGACAAGTTCCTGGAGGCAATGCAAGTAGCCTTTCCAAAGGGTCTCTAGTCTAGCCCAGGCCGTACTCCCTCGAGGATAGCTTCGGGGGAGTACGGCTAGCATCGAGAGAAGAGTTTTTTCAGCTATGAAAGCTATACTCCGGACAGTTGATGCCATTAATGATGGCGTGGGAAAAGCAGCATGCTGGTTATGCCCGGCGCTGGTTTTATTAATAACGTTAGAAGTTACCCGACGTTTTGTGTTCAACTCGCCGTCAATGTGGGCCTTTGAGACCGCCATGATGATTGGCGCCACAACATATGTCTTTGGCTGGGCATATGTGCATCGTCACCGGGCCCATGTCAGGGTAGACGTTTTTTATGCTCATCTACCGCGCAGAGGGCGAGCCCTGATTGATGTCCTGGGGAACATATTCATTTTTTCCCCATTTATTATTTTGCTTACCATTGCCGCCGTTAACAAGACGAAGTATTCCTGGGCGGTTAATGAGAAAATGACGGAGACCACCTGGTATCCGCCATTCGCCCCACTCCGAACGGTAATTGCCATAGCGCTTATTCTGCTTTTGCTTCAAGGTGCCGCTAATTTCATCCGTGATTTACACTTTCTCATCAGGAACAGGCCCTATGATTAATTTGAGTCCCGAAATTCTTACCGCCTTAATGCTGGGTGGCATCGTGCTGGGGGTGCTGACCGGTTTTCCCGTGGGTTTTGTCATCGGTGCCATAGGACTGGGGGTGGGCTATCTCGTATTTGGGGATGTCATCGGTAAACTGCTTTATGAACGCGCCACAGACCTGATGATAAACTATATCCTTCTGGCAGTGCCCTTATTTATCTTCATGGGCACCATGCTGGAATACTCGGGAATAGCCGAGAAAATGTTCGATGCCTTATACGTATGGTTTGGTGGCATAAGAGGCGGACTCGCCGTGACCACGGTCATCATCGGTACAATCATTGCGGCTACGGTTGGCATAGTCGCCGCCTCGGTGACCATGCTGACACTGGTGGCCCTCCCCACCATGGTAAGGCGGAGCTACAGTAAAAGTTTAGCCGCCGGTTCGGTTTGCGCTGGCGGCTCGCTCGGTATTCTCATTCCTCCCAGCGTGATGCTGGTTGTTTATGGGCCAATGGCTCAAATCTCAGTGGGAAAGTTGTTTTTCGCTGCCTTCGTCCCCGGGTTTCTCCTCTCCGGTTTATATATTATCTATATTTTGATTCACAGCTATCTCAAGCCAGAAATAGCACCGGCAATCCCTCCCGAACAAATGCCCAGCATATCATTCGGAAAGAAAACGCTTAATCTTATTGTCGCCATGGCTCCGACTGCCATCCTTATCATGGCTGTGCTGGGAGTAATCTTCATGGGTGTAGCGCCTCCCAGTGAGGCCGCTGGCGTAGGTGCCTTTGCGGCGACATTGCTGACCATAGCTTACGGCAGGTTTAACTTTAAGGTGCTGAAAGATGTCTCTCTCAGTACGTTCCGGGCGTCTGGATTTATTTTCCTCCTCTTAGCGGCAGCCGTTGCTTTCGTCGGCGTATTTTTCCGTGGTGGAGGAAATGAGGTAGCGGAAAGGCTCATTGTCGGTGTCCCCGGTGGGCGCTGGGGTTCTTTCGCGGTCGTAATGTTCATTGCCTTCATTCTTGGCTTTATTATTGACCCTTTAGCGATTATCTTCATCATGGTTCCAATAATAACGCCCATTGCCGCCACCCTAGGATTTAATGCTCTCTGGTTTGCCATGATGGTCTGCGTTAATTTTCAAATGGCTTTTATGACTCCTCCCTTTGCCATGGCAATATTTGTCTGCCGGGGTTCGGTTGACCCAGCGCTGGGAGTGACTATGGGGGACATAATCC
>JBHIDQ010000127.1:0-3988 GCA_046760155.1 Dehalococcoidales bacterium
CCCAAAATGACCGAAAGGGCCTTTGTCCTGGTTCCTCTGGATGAGATTGCCCCTGACCTGGTGCATCCGGTAAGTGGTAAAACGATCAAAGAACTATTACAAGACGTTACCGAAAAACAGGGTGTCTTTAAACTGGAATAATTTTAAGAGGAAAAATGTACGAGATAGCCGTAGAAAGTCATTTTGATGCCGCCCATTTCCTGCGCGGTTACCAGGGCAAATGTGAGGCAGTGCACGGGCACCGTTTTCAGGTTGTCGCCAAGATAAGTGCCTCCGAGCTTGATGACACTGGCATGGCCTATGATTTTACCCAACTGAAGCGGCACCTAAACGATATTTTATCCCGGTTTGACCATACCTGTCTCAATGAGATACCGCCGTTTGATAAACTAAACCCCTCATCCGAAAATATTGCCACTACTATTTATCAAGAACTCAAACCAAAACTGAGTGGAACACCGGTTACCATCTCCAGTATTGAGGTATGGGAATCTCCCCAGACCTGGGTAACTTATCGTCCTGATTAATCACGCTGGTCTGGTGGTAGTAGATTAGGAATTGTATCCACAATCGGATAGTACACGTCGCACTTGGCACAATAAAGGGAGCCGGTAACTATTTCCGCCTCGTTTTCCTCTTCGATGCTCAACTCGAGCTCCCTCTTGCACACCGGACAAACTAGAATATCCATAAGCTCTTTCTTCATAGCCCAATTATAGCACAATTGCCTTACCTTCCTTAACCCACTTTTTGACAAACAATTTTGACTTGTGTTATCATACCACCCAGATAGCTACTGCTTCACGGACAAAGTATGAGAAAAAACCTCACCAAAGAAAAAATCAAGGCGGGTCAAACTGCCTATGGTGTTTTCGTCAATATTAGTTGTCCTTCCATTGTTGAGATTGTCGGCCTTATCGGTTTTGATTTTGCCCTCTTTGATACCGAGCATGGCCCAATGGACATCGAGACCTGCGAACATATGGTCAGGGCTGCCGACAGCGTCAATATCACTCCCATCATCCGGATAGCGGTCAATATTCAGCAGAACATTCTCCGTTATCTAGACATCGGTACTCTGGGTGTGCTCATGCCAATGCTATACAATAAAGCTGATGTCGAGAGCGTGGTGCGCTCGGTCAAGTACCGACCCGAAGGTAGGAGAGGACTTGCCGGAGTGAGGGCGAATGGCTGGGGTATTCCCGCTCCCCTCAGTGAGTACGTTGTCGAAGCCAACCGTGAGCTCCTGACTATGGTCCAGATCGAAACCATGGAGGCAGTGGAAAACCTTGAAGATTTCCTCACCATACCTGAAATCGATGTCGTTTTTGTCGGTCCTACTGACCTATCTGCGGCGATGGGCTATCCCGGGCAGGTCAAACACCCCGAGGTGCAGGAAATGGTTGATAAGCTGGTGAAGAAGATACGCGCTGCCGGAAAGGCAGCCGGCACCGTTGCTTATGACATTGATACCTTGAGGAAGCGCAAAGAACAAGGCTTTCAGTTCATCGTCTACAATGCGGTACCAATGCTCGTAAAATCGGGTCGCGAATACTTGCAGGTTGCCAAGGAATAGCTTCACACCTAATTGAATTCACGGAAGAATCCAATAGAATGCAGTTTAGCTGGGTTAAACATGGGGGATTGGAAAAACAATGAAATCAACCATCAGCAAAAGAAAAGGAAAATCAACCCCAAAAGTTACCATTGAGGTTATGTCGTGGCTGAAAGAAGATTTCGGTCATGAGGGCTGGGGCAAATTGGTTTTCCAAGAGGCCATCAGCCCAGAGACATCCATTATGGATTTACTGCATACCTTGGCTAAAAAATATCCCAGATTTGCCAAAAAGGCTTTTGCCGACCCAAACCAAGACTTTCTTGATTACTGCGCGGTTATTTTGAATGGTAGCTTCCTGTCTAACCCGGCATCACTAAATACCAAACTGAAAGACGGAGACGACATCAAACTGTCCCCCGGCTTCTATGGGGGATGAAAGGAGGAAAGTACATATGTATGGGTCCACCGGTAAGGTATTAAGAGTTGACCTCAGCCAAGGGAAAATATGGGATGAAACTTTAGATGAAGCCACTCTCCGCAAATTTCTGGGTGGTACCGGACTCGGCGTGAAGTATCTTTTTGAGGAGGTAGACCCCAAGGTAGAGTGGTCTGACCCCAAGAATATCTTCTTCTTAGGCTCTGGACCCTTGGGTGGTACCAGGATTCCGGGCTGTGCTAGTATTTCCGTCGTCACCAAAGGCGCTTTGACCAATGGCCTTACCTCCACCCAGGCCAACGGCAACTTCGGCGCTTACCTGAAGTGGTGTGGTTATGACGCCATCCTGGTTCAGGGAGCCTCCCCCAATTGGAAGTACCTGTACCTGCACGAAGGCGGTGTTGAACTCAGGGATGCTAGTCATCTCGTGGGTAAGGACACCTGGGAAACTGAAGATGCCATCAAAGAAGAACTGGGCTACAAAGAGCGAACGATGAGCGTCTTCGGCATCGGCCCCGCCGGTGAGAACATGGTCAGGTTCGCCGGTATCTTTGGAGATAGAGGCCACGCCGCCGCCCACAATGGAGTCGGTGCCGTGCTCGGTTCAAAAAAGCTCAAGGCTTTTGCTGCCGCTCGAGTTCCCAATAAATTGCAGTTCGTTGACCCGGAGAAACTGGGAGAGCTCGCCAAGAGAACCACCGAGGGGGCTAAGGTCTTCGGCGGTGGCAACGTTTTTAACTGGGGCACCAGCCGAGTTCTACCCGGTGCCGAGACGGCTGGCTGGTTGCCAGTAAAGAACTACCAGACCAATCTCTTTCCTAAAAAAGACCTCTTTGATGGGGCACGTGTCCGTCCCCTCTTTCAGAGCAAGCCTTATCCCTGCTACGCCTGCGCCTCTCACCATTATGAACTGATGACAGTAACCGAAGGTCCATATGCCGGATACTTTGGTAAGGAACCGGAGTATGAACAGTGGGCATCTTGGGGACCCCAAATCTACCAGGAAGACCCCGGAGCCGCCGCTATGCTCAGTAACGTGGTGGATCGACTCGGCATGGACACCAATGAAGCCAGCTGGGTCGTTGGCTGGGCGATGGAATGCTACGAAAAAGGAGCTTTAAAGAAAGAAGACCTGGACGGACTGGAGATGACTTGGGGAAATGTCGAGGCTACCCTGGCCTTACTGCAAAACATTGCTCATCGTCGTGGCTACGGTGATACTCTGGCCGAGGGAGTGAAGCGCGCCGCCGAGAAACTGGGAGGAGAGGCGGTTAACTGGGCAATCTTCACCGGTAAGGGTACCTCACCCAGAGGACATGACCACCGCGGACGCTGGGTAGAAATGGTTGACACTACCGTTTCTGATACCGGCACTCTCCAAACCCAAATGCTCGTCAAAAACAAGGGGCTATGGAAAATGCCCGACCCCATGGATGTCTTCGACCCCGACCAGGTAGTTCAAGCGGAGGCCAATTCCACGGGTTCCCTCGAAGTTACCGATAGCCTCGTTCAATGCTGGTTTACCTGCTTCAACGACACTGAACTTCAGACGGAGGCACTCAATGCCGCCACTGGCTGGAATATAAGCGTGGAAGAGGTTATGAAAATAGGCAAGCGTATCGTCAATCTGATGCGACTCTATAACCTCAAAGTCGGGCTGACACCAGATTTGGAGAAGCCTTCCCTCAGATACTGCTCCCAGTCGGTTGATGGCCCGAATAAAGATAAACCGATTGCTCCTCACTGGGAAAAGATGCTGGATAAATACTATCAGATGATGGGCTGGGACCGGAAAACGGGAATGCCCTTACCAGAGACGTTGAAAGAACTTGGTCTTGAGGCCCTGATAAAATAAACCAAAATTAGCGTAAAGGAGAAGAATAGCAGAATGAGGATTGACCCAGAAGTATGTATCGCTTGTGAGTTATGCATCCCTTACTGCCCGATGGAAGCAATCAGTATGGAGGGTGATGTTGCCGTAATCGACGAGGACG
>JBHIDQ010000128.1:0-3967 GCA_046760155.1 Dehalococcoidales bacterium
TGCTGTGCCCACTGTACTGCCTACACGGCCAATTACTGGCGAGAGCAGGGATACGAGGTCAGTGCCCTGTGGTATAACCCCAATATTCATCCCTATACGGAGCACCAACAACGCCTGGAGGCAGTGAAGTCGCTGGGGCAAGAAATAAATCTACCACTAATCGTCACCGAGGGCTACGATATGATGACTTACTTTCGCCGGGTAGTTGGTCATGAGGCCGAAGGAGAGCGCTGCCGGTATTGCTTCAGACTACGCCTGTCCAAAACCGCGGAAACTGCCCGCCAGATGGGCTTCAGCGCCTTTACCACCACCCTGCTCATCAGCCCCCAACAGAGACACGACCTCATCAAGGAAACCGGCAATAAGCTAGCTGAGGAAACGGGTGTAGAATTCCTCTACGCTGACCTGAGAAAACGTTACTCGGACAGTCGGCACCTGACCAAGTCGCTTAACCTCTACCGCCAGCGCTACTGCGGCTGTATTTACAGTGAGTGGGAAAGATACGCTGATATAAAAATAGAATGAACAGTTGTCTCTAAAATAAGGGGGAGCCTCGATGAGAGGCTCCCCTACTGGTTATTATGTTGTCCAGAGGGCAATTCAGTCAGCTATTTCGTTTGGCATTGGTCCATGCCACCCCTTGGGGGCAGCAATCGGCGGCTGATTGCGGAAGGCCTTGAAAATTCGAGCCTGTGGCGGTAGCTGATTGAAAACCTCTGGCCGGTCCTGCCACCACTGGTTCATTTCAGCGGACTCATCTTGAGTAATGCCTAATCTTTCCCTGGCCCTCTCCTGAAACTTGAGGGCAAGGCGCTGCCTTATTTCAGGTCGTTGACCTTGCCTGACACCCGGCAGCTGCCCACGGTGCTGATTCCAGAAGCCGAAGGCATGCCGCAATAGACCCGGGTCTAAAGCCTCAGGTTTCTGCGCCCACCATTCTCTGATTTCCTCAGCCTCTTCCGGAGTAAGCAGCCCCTCTGCCACGGCCTTTTCGAGCAATCGGTTAAAAGCTACTTCCCATCTCTCGGCCATCATTTCCTGTCGAGCCTGCTGAAAGGCTTCGACTAGCTCCTCCTCAGGGATACCCAGAATTTCGGCGACTCTAGTGAGAAGGCGATTCGACTCCACTTCTTCGGTGAGCTCCTCATCCTGTGGCTCAGGCTCTTCACCCTCCTGTGCCATCGCTATCGTGGTGCCACCAACCGTTAGCACGAGGATAGCCACCAGCACCGAGACCAGAACTTTCATTTTCTTGGACATTCTTTTCACCTCCTTTTCTTTAGGCGTAATGCTTTATTTATATGTGAATAGAGATGGACGAAAGCCGCCCATCTCTAGGGATTAGCTTACTAGTCTAAAATAGCGTAGGCTACCTGAACGTTGACGCTGACGTCCAGCTCACCGGGGCTGATTGGTGTTTCCATCGCCGGCGCTCCGGCGACTTTCTCGTAGAAATCCTGGCGGTAAACCGGGTAGGGGAGGTAGGCATTTTCGGTGATATAAGTCGGTTTGCCCAAGGATACTCCAGCCAGTTCCGCCATCTGCCCGGCTTTGGCGGCAGCATCAGCCATTGCCTTCTGGCGAGCCTCCACCTGATAAGCTGATGGGTCATCTATGGAGAAGCTGATGCTATCAATGCGGGTCAGGTCACCTCCTGCCGAGGCAGCGGCATCAATGATGGTGCCGACCTTTTCCATGTCTCTTATCTTGGCGGTTACCATATTGGTAACTCGATAGCCAAGCAAAACCTCCTGCCCTTTACTATCGTCCCACCTGGTTACCCGGTGAATGTTGAAGTATTGAGTTTGAATGTCCTTCTCCGCCACTCCGTTATCAGTCAGGGCGGACACCACCGCATTCATCGCCTCAGCCGCCTGAGACTGGGCCTCAGCGACAGTAACTTCCTGAGCTTCAATGCCCAACCTCAAAAAGGCAATGTCAGGAACGGCGGATACCTTTCCGTTACCGCTGACCCAGATGCCTTCCTGCTGGTTATTCAGGCTGACCTGCAGTTCCGATGGAGTGGCACTGAAGGCAGGGTTGCCCTGGGCACAACCGGATAGGCCGACCACGGCTAATATCAATGCCAGACCAATCGCCAATAACCACCTTTTGCTCATTGCGTACCTCCTTAATTCTTTTTTCCACTAATAAATAACGAAAAAGTCGCCACTTGGTTAGTGGCGACTTGAAGATTTTGGGGAAATTTTTTCCAGGTCTAAGCGCCTAGTCTAAATCAACGGCGTGATTGATTATTCCTCACCCTCTGCCTAAGCGCCTGGAGGATTTTCTCGTATTCGGCATCCGAAGCGGCGATTGCCCGGAGCAGGGCTGGTCTGGCTGATTCCGGTGCCCTCTTCAGTGCGGAGCGAAGCGCCTCCCGATGCTTGGACACATTACGGGCGACAATCATTCTGAGTTTAGCCCGTCGGTCAGTTTCAATGCCTTTGTCGACATCGGCCTCTGCCCCGGCTGGTGGTGCTTGTAGTGCCGGTGCTTCTTGCGGTACGGGCTGGGCTGGAGCTACGCGCACCTCAGGCTTTCTCTCTGGAAGTTCTTCGGCCACGGGTGGTGCTGGAGTCGGAACCATACCGGGTCTTTTCTCTTGAGGTTCCTCTGCCGCCGATGGCACCGTGAGCGCCGCAGGCTCTCTCTCGGCGGGACTAACCAAGCTAGTCATGGCGACAAGTTGAGTATTCAATCGCCGGGTAGTCCGCTCTACCTGCTCCAGCTTACCTTTATCCACCATATTGATTATCTCGGTCACCCGCTTATCGGCTAACTTGGCATACAGTTCTGCCTTGCCCAGGGCTGAGGGGGTTAAGGCCAAGCGAACCCTCTCGGTGGCCAACTTCAGCGGATACAGAGGCTGGTCAGGCATACTGCCACTGGCAGCAGCCACGGTACTGCCACTCGCCAGAACGAGGATGAGGACCGCGATTACCGCCGTTGCCCACCGCGGTTGCCAACTAAAGAGGCTAAAGCGGCGCGGCTGCTTCTCCTCCATTTCCCTCAGTTCGGCAAGCAACTGGTATTTGGCTCTTTCCCGGAACTCAGGGCGAGGTTTGATGGCTAAGGTTTCTTTGGTGGAAAGGGCAGTCTGGAGCAATGGTTCAAGCTCGGTAGCCTGCTCCGGATAGCTCGCCAGGCACTGCTCGATAGTCTCACCCCTGGTGAGTATCCGCTCCAGACATTCCTCCAGAATGTTATCGAATTCTTTTCCCTTCTCCATTATCTTACCCTGCGGCCAGTATTTTACGCAGAGACACTATGGCACTGTGCTGCAACGCCTTGACGGCTCCCTCACTTTTACCCATAACTTTGGCTACCTGGGCCACCGATAGTTCACCGGCAAAGCGGAGGGAAATCACCTCCTGCTGTGCCTTAGTCAAATGTTTGGTTGCCGAAACCAGTCGCCCAATTTCTAAATTACGCTCCACCTCCAGTCGCGGGTCGCTACCACCACTGGCCAGTGCCTCATCAAGCGGAACCGTAGCCCGCTTTGACTTCTTTCTAAAGTAGTCAACTACCTTATTATGGGCAATACGGAACAGCCAAGAAGAAAAAGGATTCCCCTTGTGCTTGAAGGAAGAGATAGATTTAAAGGCGCTCAGAAAGACCTGCTGCGTCATGTCCTCTGCCTCCATCCTATCGCCTATTTTGAGAACTATATAGCGATAAATCTTATCGAAGTTCTCCTCATATATTTGAGTTAGAGCCGCCTGGTCGTGCTGCTGTGCCCGCCGGACGAGGCTCACCTCATCTTGCACCTGACAACTCCATAATTATGGTGTTCCCTGTGCATATAGTATAACGAATGAGGTGGTAAAAAGATAGCTTTATAGCTGAGCAATAGTGCTATGTGATTGAGTTGAGCTATCCGTATGCCCCGGGCGTGCGGAATGTGGTTATGGCTCAGGGGAGCGATAGTACACAACTAGTCTTTTGTATTTATATTCATAGATTC
>JBHIDQ010000129.1:0-3955 GCA_046760155.1 Dehalococcoidales bacterium
CCGAAGCCAACGCAGAGAGGTTGCTTGGCTTTTTGCTGGATTCGTTTCACGAAACTGGCTAACTCTGGAGGTAGGGTCTCTCTGGCTCCAGTAACGCCGGTAAGAGAAACCAGGTAAATAAACCCTCTGGACTTTGCTGCCACCAGAGCAATGCGTTCCTCAGTGCTGGTGGGTGCGAGGAGATATATCAGGTCGAGGCTGTGCTTCTCGGTGATAGCTTCTAGTTCTTCTCCCTCTTCTGGCGGCAGGTCAGGGATGATTAAACCACTAACTCCGGCCTCAGTGCAGCTCTGGCAGAAAGCTTCTAGCCCGAAGTTAAACACCGGGTTGTAATAGGTCATAAATACAAGGGGAATAGCTATCTTCTGGTGTAGCTGTTTGGCCACTTCCAGGCACACCTGTGGTGTAATACCCTGCTGAAGTGCCCAGTAGCTTGCCTTCTGGATGGTGGCACCATCAGCCAAGGGGTCAGAAAAGGGGATACCCAGCTCAATAATATCGCAGCCATTGTTGGCTAAGGTGATGGCTGCCCTTTGGGTTGTTTCTACATCGGGATAACCCACCGTAATGTAGGCAATCAGTGCTTTATAATTTGGTCGGAAAACGGAAGTAATGTGACTCATAACTCCATCCCGGTTGCTCTGATAACCATTTCCAGGTCTTTATCGCCACGGCCGGAGAGGTTAATCACGATAAGTTTGTTCGATGGCAAATCGGCGGCTAGTTTTGCGGCATAGTAGATGGCATGGGCTGGTTCCAGTGCCGGAGTTATACCCTCGGTCTGACATAAGAGTTTGAAACCTTCCAATGCTTGGGTATCAGTAACCGCGACATAGGTGGCACGACCGATGTCTTTATAGTAGCTATGTTCCGGACCTACTCCCGGATAGTCCAGCCCGGGAGCAATGCTGTGGGTTGTCTGTATCTGGCCGTTATTATCGGCGAGCAGATAAGACTTGGTCCCGTGCAGGATACCAGTCCTACCGACGGCGAGTGGGGCAGCATGCTGATTGGTCTCCAGACCTCGTCCCGCGGCCTCAACACCAATGAATTTGACCTGCCTCTCGCTGAAGAAGGGGTGGAATAGACCTATGGCGTTGCTGCCACCGCCGACACAGGCGACTAGATAATCAGGTAAGCGCTGATATGTGGTCAGAATCTGCTCCTTGGTTTCCTCCCCGATTATCGACTGGAAGTCGCGCACTATCATCGGGTAGGGATGGGGACCGACGACAGAACCAAGCAGGTAGTAGGTGTTGTGAACATTACTCACCCAGTCGCGAATGGCTTCATTGATGGCATCTTTTAGTGTCTGACTGCCCGAAGATACCGGGCGTACTTCAGCCCCCATCAGTTTCATGCGGTCAACGTTGGGCGATTGGCGGCGTATATCCTCTTCTCCCATATAGACAATGCAGCTCAGACCGAACATGGCACAAGCTGCGGCCACGGCTACTCCATGTTGACCGGCGCCGGTCTCAGCAATTACTCTCTTTTTGCCCATGCGCTTGGCCAATAACCCCTGTCCGACGGCATTATTGATCTTGTGGGCTCCGGTATGGGCCAAGTCTTCCCGTTTCAGAAGAATGGTCGCCCCACCGATTTTGGTAGACAGCTGTTGAGCACAATATAAAGGGGTAGGTCGGCCAATGTATTCGCGGCATAGTTGCTGGAATTCCTTCTGGAACTCGGCGTCAGCCTGTGCTTTATGGTAGGCTGACTCAAGCTCGCTAAGGGCCGCCATTAATGTTTCGGGGACAAACTTACCACCGTATTCCCCGAAGTAACCACGGAAATCAGGCCTATCTCTGGTTAGCATCAGCCCTCCTTACTGATTCAATGAACGCTCTGATTCGAGCAACATGTTTGACTCCAGCTACTTCCACACCCGACGAAGCATCCACTCCCCAGGGTGCTGCCGTTCTTATTGCCCGAGCGACGTTTTCCGGGGTAAGACCACCAGCGATAATCACTGGAAAGCTTTCGGCTACCTGCCGGGCTAGACTCCAATTAAAGGTCATTCCAGTTCCCCCGTACTTCCCCTTAACCCGGGAATCAAGGAGGAAAGCATGTTTTTGGTGAGCGAGGATTTTTGCCCCGTTAGCCAAGACATCACAGATTTCCTGAGGGCTTTGTCGTCGGTTTACCCGAACTGCTTTAATCAGTGGCTTATTAATCTCACGGCAATACTCCCAGGGCTCGTCACCACTTAACTGAACCCAGTCCAGATGACAGGCATCGGCAATTTTGTTTACCTCTGTGGCGGGCATATTGACAAAGAGGCCAACGACCTCGGTGGCATGGCCACTTTGCTTTACCGCCGCGGCTATCTTTGCTGCCTGAGCCAGGGTCACCCGTCGCCTGCTGTGGGCAAAAATTAGTCCGATAAAATCAGCCCCGGCTTCCGCAGCCGCTAAAGCATGAATTTTTTGCCTGATACCACAAATCTTGATGCGCGTCATAGTATTAACTCCTTCATCTTGGCTGGGATATCAGCAGCGGTTACCAGAGCCTCACCTACCAGCACCGTGTTTACACCCCACTTCTTTAGTCTTTCGACATCACTCCGTTGGCTGATACCACTTTCACTGACCACGATTCGTTCTTGGGGAATAAGGGGCTGCAGCCGGCGAGTGGTGTCGATATCAACTTTAAAGGTATTAAGGTTCCGATTATTGATGCCGATAATTTCAGCGCCACCAAGAAGCGCTCTTGCAACCTCGTCTTCATCGTGAACCTCGACTAAGCAGCTTAGACCGAGGTTACGACTCAGTGATAGCAATTCTTCAAGCTGCTCCTGACTCAGAATAGCCACGATTATCAGCAGCGCGTCAGCACCATAGGCACGGGTTTCATATACCTGATACGGGTCAAAAATAAAATCCTTTCTCAGCAAAGGAAGCCCTACTTCTTTTCTAATTACTGCCAGATGGTCAAGGCTGCCCTGAAAGTAATTAGTCTCGGTGAGTACCGAGATAGCAGCGGCACCATTTTCAGCATAAGTTCTGGCCAGTGCCACCGGGTTGAAATCGGGGCGGAGAATTCCTCGCGATGGTGAGGCTCGCTTCACCTCGGCAATCAAACGGGTATTAAAATCTCTAAGGGCAGAGGCAAAATCAAGCGGAGCTTGGCGCTGAGAAAAGCGTTCCTTCAGGGTGGAGATGGGTAAACTCCGCTTCCTTTGCGCAATTTCCTCTCTTTTTTCAGCAATTATTCTCTTCAGCATGACACTCTATCCCAAACTCTGACTGAGCCTCACCAGACCTTCAAGTTTTTCTCTGGCTTGGCCGCTATCAGTGGCTTCTTCAGCCAGCCGAGCTCCTTCTTTCAGGTCTGAGGCTCGGTTACCAGCGAGTAAGACAGCGGCAGTATTCATCACTACCACCTCTCGCCGGGGGCCCCTCTCACCATCCAAGATACGGTGTAGTATCTTGGCATTTTCTTCAGGTGTTCCACCCTTAATTTCGGCCAGACTGGCCTGTTTAAAACCAAAATACTGTGGTGAAACCTTATATGGCGGTGATACTCCATCTTCATCCACTGCCCATACCAGCGATGGGCCACTGATTGCGATTTCATCCATGCCATCCAGGCTGTGCACTACCAGAGAATGTTTGGTGCCCAAACGATGGAGCACGGACGCAATCTTACTGCCCAGTTCCTCGCTGGGCACGCCGATTACCTGATGCTCGGCGCGGGCGGGGTTGGTCAGGGGGCCGAGAATATTAAAGACGGTGCGGATGCCAATCTCACGGCGTGGGACAGCGGCATGCTTCATTGCCGGATGGAAGAGGGGGGCAAACATGAAACCAATGCCCACTTTTTCTATGCACTCAGCGACTGCCTCAGCGCCAAGGTCAATTTTGACCCCTAAAGCTTCCAGGACATCGGCACTGCCACAATGGCTGGTCATCGCCCGGTTGCCGTGTTTGGCTACCTTGAGACCGGCACCAGC
>JBHIDQ010000130.1:0-3942 GCA_046760155.1 Dehalococcoidales bacterium
CGGGTAACAATGAAAGCCTTTTTGGCGGCATCTGCCGCTGACGGTTTGTGGAACCAGAAGCCGATGAGGAGATAAGAGCATAAGCCAACCAGTTCCCAGAAGACAAACAGGAAAATGAGATTATCCGCCAGAACCAGGCCAATCATAGAGGCGGTGAATAGTGACATCCAGGCGTAGTAGCGGTGGTAGCCGGGGTCACCATGCATATAACCCTGGGAGTAAATCTGTATCATCAGGCTGACCAGGGTAACCACAATCAGCATCACCGCCGTGAGGGAATCCATGATCAGCCCAAGGTGAATGGTAACCCCATCCTCAATAACCACCCAGCTAACGTCGGGTATGGGTATCTCATGGTGGGGTGCTGACATCACCGCAAAGAGTGCCCAGATGGACAGCACCAAAGAACCACCAATGGCAGTTATGGTGATATAGCCAGCGACTCTCGACTCCGTTTTGACAAAGGGGCGGATGAAAAGCCCGATGATAAGAAACGAGAAGAGCGGTAACAGAAATATGAGCCAAACAAACTGATGGGGTATCATAGTTTCCTTAACACATCCTTAATGACATGTTCTTTATCTTTGGGCACCAGGACGGAATACTCGGCAAATTCCTGACCGATGGGTATTCCTGAAGCGGGCAGGATGCGGGTGGGAATCCCTTCGCCCTCAAAGAGTTCCTTCCACATCTCGGCGACCATCAAGTTTTTCGCTTTTTTAACTTCTACCCACATTTGGCTACCACTTCAGCAAGTTAATTTTGGTGACATCGATATCTTCAAGGCCGCGATAGATGGCTAATATTATGGCCAGGCCTACGGCTACCTCAGCAGCGGCGACGACAATGACAAAAATGGCAAAAATCTGTCCGGTGAGCAGTGTTGGCACCACATAGCGGGAGAAGGCAACCAGGGTGATATTGACGGCATTGAGCATTAGTTCAATGCACATCAGGATGATTACGGCATTGCGTTTGGCCAGCACGCC
This sequence comes from Dehalococcoidales bacterium, assembly GCA_046760155.1. GTDB lineage: Bacteria > Chloroflexota > Dehalococcoidia > Dehalococcoidales > RBG-16-60-22 > JBHIDQ01. The sequence continues at coordinate 990 of JBHIDQ010000130.1, forward strand.
ATATAGTCCAATGGAGAACAGGATGGCGGACAGTATCAGGTAATGATATAAGCCCAAAGGCATTGCTTTACTTCTCCCTCGCCAAAACGATGGCACCCAGAATGGCCGATAGTAGAAGTACGGCGGCAATCTCCACTGGCAAAATAAAGCCACCCTTACCGAAAAGACTGTTGGCCAGAGCAGCGGTGGTTGGGGCGATGGGTGGGGTACTGGTGATTTGCCAAGGGGTATTAATCAGGGTTAAAACCAGTACCTCTAAAAACAATATGGCGACAATAAAAGCGGGGATTTGGAGGCGGTTGGTGGGGCTGCCCCGCTGGACTTCTCTGGTCATCATAATGGCTAAAATGATTAATACTGAGATGGCGCCGACGTAAACCAGAATCTGGACGGCGGCGAGAAAGTCAGCGCTGAGGGTGACATAGAGTCCGGCGACCATCAGGAAGCACAATATCAAGGAGAGCGCCGCCCGGAAAACGTTGCGCAGGAAAACGACCCCCAAGGCAGCCAGTATGCCGACTACGGCCAGTATCCAGAAGGCAACAGCAAGTCCCATTACCTTTTCTCCGTAACCCTCTCGATAAGTAAAGTCTGCCTGGGTAATTTGGCAGCACGCTCCGGGTAGAAATAGCCGCTGACTTTGCGGTCTGGTGAGTCGAGCATCACTTCTTTACTCTGCACCAGTTCGCCACGCCGATACTTGGCGCACTCAAAAGAGTACCCCATATACAGTGCCTCATAGGGACAAGCCTCAACGCACAAGCCACACTGAATGCAGTAGCCAGTATCTACCTGATACTTCTCGACTGCATATTTGTTTTCGGTCATGTTTGTCGAGGTGATAATCTCGATGACACCCTGGGGGCAGGTCTTGGCACAGGTGCCACAGCCGGTGCACTTTTCCTGGTTCCAGATGAGCTCATTGCCGCGGAAGCGGCGCGAGATATTAAGTCGCTGCTCCGGGTATTGTGAGACCGTCGGATGACGGAGCAAGTGCCTGATGGTTACCGACAGACCTTTGGCAATACCGATGCCATATTTATCAAACTTCAATTCTGTCCCATCCTAAGCTGAATAAGAATTTGCACCATTATAAAACCAGTATGGTCATTATTAAACTTCAATTCGACCCCATCCTAACCTGAAGAAGAATTTGGACCATATCAGTACCAGTATGGTCATTATCGCCAAGTTAACGATGACCATTACCCAAAGTAAGTCGGCCGGCCAGGCAAGTACCTGTATGGCGGTGATAATCAGATTGATTATGGCTAAGGGGAAGAGGAACTTCCAGGCAAACGCCATTAGCTGGTCGATTCTAATCCTGGGCAATGTCGTCCGTGTCCAGACCATGGCAAAGAAGACAACCAGAACCTTGATGATAAACCAGAGCCAGGGAGGTAACAGTGGACCTCTCCAGCCACTGAGGAAGAGGGTGGTAATTATGGCGGAGATAGCAATGGCCTCAGCGTACTCTACCAGATAGAACATGGCAAATTTCATTCCCGAATACTCAGTGTGAAAGCCGGCCACAATCTCGGAATCGGCTTCCATAAGGTCGAAGGGACTGCGGTTAATTTCGGCACAGCCGGCGGCGAAAAAGAGGAGAAAGCCCAGTGGCTGCAACAAGATGAAGGGAAGGTCCTGAGCCAGGACAATCTGGTTCAGTGATAGCGAGCCGGCGATGAGCACCACGCCAACAATGGCGAGAACCATTGGAATCTCATAGCTCACCACGGCGGCGACATTACGCATGGCACCGAGCAGTGAATACTTATTGCTTGAGCCCCAGCCGGCCATGAATATGCCGACGGTGGTGACGGAACTAATCGCCACCACATAAAGGATGCCGATATTCAGGTCAGCCAATAGTGCTCCACTCTGGAACGGTATCACGGCAAAAATCATCAATGCCGGGGCAAAAGCGACCACCGGTGCCAGCCAGTGAACCAGCTTGTCGGCAGCAGTCGGCACGATGTTCTCTTTGAGCATAACTTTTATGGCATCGGCCACTGGCTGAAGTAAGCCAAAGGGGCCAGTTCGGTTGGGACCGAGGCGGGACTGCATCCGTCCCATGCCCCGCCGTTCAATGTAGATAGCTCCCATGACCATGGTGAGGACAAAACCGATGATGACGATGGTAAAAAGGAGCCAGTGCCACCAGAACCCGCCCGGCCAGTCCGGGGGTACCGCTTGTAAGTGAACCTGGTTATTGATGCTGAAATCAATTAGCGCCATCATCGGTCAATCTCACCTACGGTAATATCAATACTGCCAAAAATGATGATTAAATCGGCTACCTTCCAGCCGCGTGTCATCTCGCGGAGAGCGGTCAAGTTTATCAGGCTGGGCGGGCGGATATGGCAACGGTAGGGAGCGATGGAATTGTCGGATACCAGATAAAAGCCGAGTTCACCTTTGGGGGCTTCAATTCGAGCGTAGGCTTCCCCAACTGGTGGTCGAACCAGGTGAGGCACCTCGGCTCTTACTGGTCCAGGAGGTATCTGCTCCATAGCCTGCTTGATGATGCGCAGGCTCTGCCGCATTTCTTCAATTCGCTGACGGTAACGGTCATAGCAGTCACCAACCGTGCCGGTGGGGATATCGAATTCAAAGCGGTCATAGATGGAGTACGGGTCTGCCCGGCGGATATCCCATTTGACGCCGCTGGCGCGAAGCACCGGGCCACTAGCGGAACTATTAATTGCTTGTTCTCTAGTCAAGATACCGACACCCTTGGCGCGAGCCAGCAGTATCTCATTCTGCATGAGAAGGCGGTCATATTCATCAATAAAACGGGGCATCCGCTCAACAAACTTACGCAATGCCGGTAAAAATTCCGGCGGGACATCCTGGCTAACACCACCAACCCGCATGTAATTATAGGTAAGCCGCTGGCCACTGACCATCTCAAAAAGGTCGATAATCTTCTCTCTTTCACGGAACATGTACA
>JBHIDQ010000131.1:0-3939 GCA_046760155.1 Dehalococcoidales bacterium
TACTCAGAATGTTCAGCTAGGTAACATTCGTCCGTTTAGTCATGTTCCATCTTAGCTGCTCTGGACAAAGCCACCAAAGAGATTTCCTAATTAATTGTCAAGCCCCTTTTGAAATGTTAACTTAGTCTCCAGCCGATACTAACCCCTCTCCCTAAGCCGTAACTACATTCCGCCGGCTCAGTTATTCATCGCTACCTTTGGGAAATTGATGAACCAAACCATCATTTAATGTGCGGCCTCGCTAATTTGACTTTTGTCACAATATGTGCTAGATTGTGACAATCAGCTTTACTATTGGTTTTTCTGATACTTTCAGAGGAGTGCCATAGGAGATGAAGAGTAGGATACTGATTTCACTGGCTGTACTGCTGATGCTTGGCGGATTAACTGCAGTAGCCTGTAGCAACGAAAAGGAAACAAAAACAGCTCCTATCCCTGTAGAGAGAGCCATTGATGAAAATGGCAAGGAATATGAGGTTGAACCATCCACCACAGCTGAACAGGCTGATAAAGAGGGAAAGCAAGAGGGTTCCTCAGAGGTTGAAGTCATAGGTGATACTCACCCTCCTGAAGACAACCATGAAAGTAATGGCGAAGATGAGTTAGACGGTGAAGAAGATTTCAATCCAGAATGGCGGACTACAACTGTCGACGATGAAGGGTGGGTTGGTATAGATCCTAGCATCGCTGTTGATACGAATGGTAATCCGCATATTGCCTATTATGATCAAAGCAATAGAGACTTAAAATATGCTTACTCTAATGGTAGTTCCTGGCAGATAGAGACGGTGGTCTCAACCGGCGACGTTGGAGAGGAGTCCGGAATAGCGGTGGATAGTTCAGGCAATCCTCATATCAGCTGCAATAGCGGCGATAAGACCAATGCACTGATATATGCTACCAGGTCAGAAGGTTCCTGGCACATCCAGACCTTTGAGCAGCCTAAGGGCTATCATGTTGTCTCAACCTCAATTGACTTAGACAGCCGTGGATATCCGCATATAATCTATAATATTCAAAATGGCTATATCAAAAGTGGAGTCAGGTATACATACTGGGATGGTAACGCATGGCAGACAGAGAATGTGCATGCTAATGGTGAAGATGTCTTTATGGCTATAGACTCAAGCGACAATACTCATGTTAGTTTTCGGAGTGAAAATCTAGATGAGGACACTAACGTAACGAGATTGACCTATGCCAAGAGGACAGCTGGTGAGTGGAGTGTGTCAATAGTGGATGGCGATACGCGGGCTGGTGGCGATACCGGGATTGCGGTTGATTCTGACAACAGACCACACATCGTCTATCGCGATTACGGCAATGCCTCGGTTAAATACGCTTACCTTGACGGTATATCGTGGAGGATACAAGTTGTCGATGCAAATGGTGGGGGTAATGAGGGAACTAAGATTGCCGTGGATAGCAGTAATAATCCACATATTGTCTATAGTGTTGAAGCCGCTCCGGGGCATGAAGATAACGGTGAAGATGAGCCAGACGATGAAATTGAGCTGTTGAAATATGCATTTTGGGACGGAAATGCGTGGTCCTATGAAAATATTGCTAAAATGGGAAATCCGGCCATTGCTATCGACCAACAAGGGCGAGTACACGTCGCTCATAATCGTACCAAAGAGGGAGATCCCCTGGATTATTGCCCCGACTATGAAGGTGACGAGGAAGAAATTGAGATACTCAAGTACTCCTGGAGAGGAAATATCGGGGAAACAGTGGCAAAACAAAGTTAATAAATATACGATATCATTTGAACAATAATTTGAACAGCAAGCGATGGAAAAATTCATCAAGGTGCAGCCAATAATCGCAGCCTCAGGCCGTCATATTCTCTTTCTCATCATAGCTCTGGTTCTGATTGCTATGCCGCCAGCTGGCTGCAAACAAACCGCGCCTGCCCCTCAGCCTGCATCTCCACCCGCACCGGCTCTCACGCCGCCACCGGCTCCAGCTCCGCCACCAACATCGGCTCCTCCACCACCCAGGTCTCCGCAAATGCAGCCACCGCCGGTTCATCAGATATCACCATCCCCACCAGCATATAGTCCACCACCGCCACCAAGGCAGCCCCCGCCAAGGGAACCACTACCTCCCCGACAAGAAGCACCCCCGGTGTTTGTGCCTCCAGAGCCACCACAGGTGACGCCGCTCACGATAACGGTCAAGAGTGAGCTACCCGGCGGCAGCCAACGGGCTGTGGAAAGCTTTCTCCGCACTTACCCTTTCTTGGTCAAGTACCTGGGCGAGCCCTTCAGCATTGGCACTGAGGGTGTCAATTGGGAATATGACCCAAACGCGACGAGTTGGGGCTGGGATGCCAAGTCCAATACTGTCCAGCTCAATGCCAACATCCTGCAGCAAAACCCGGACCAGCCGCCTTACGCCAAGCTGGACGAGTCCTACCAGCATGAAACAGCTCACCTCTTCTATGACGTCGGCAATGATGCTATTCGCTTCACCTTCGGCCAATGGATATGGGAAGCCCATGCCCTCGCCGGACAGGCGCTGGCAAATCAGGATGTGCTGGGATTCCCTGCCTTCGGCCTTGTGGTTGCGGCTTATGACACCCAGGCAAACATCGGCTATGAGGTATTGAACGGCGTGCCGCGTGATGGTGAGAAGTGGAACCGCACTATTGTTGATAGCAATGCTACCAATGCCTTGCTCCTGCTTACTGATGCTCTCTCCGCCGAGTCTGACCACGATTTTCTGAAGCGGGTGAATGCAGGCATACTGAACCATTATCGTGCCACAAAAAGCGTGGATATTTCCCCGGAGACCTACCGCGCTATCCTGAATGAGGCGGCTGCTGGCAAGAAGATAGACGGTCAGTCCCCCGGTGACTGGCTGTTTTCCCAGCCGGTGGCCAATATTACCGGGAAAACGGGCGACTATCTGGCGGTGATACCCCAATACAGTGCTGAGTGGTACGGGATGGAGCTATTCCCCACACGTTTCTGGGTCTTTGCCTTCCGGCGAGAGAAGCCGGGGCAGGACTACCGCGAGACCGCCCTCGAAGGTCTTGACGTGAAGCTGACTGTATACAACGCTGCTGGTGAGGTGGTGGGACAGACCACGGTCCAGAGCGCTGGTGGCATAGGTGCAGAACTGGATAGCTGGGAGCTACTCCCTGGGGATATCGAGGATGGTGCTTACACAGTCAAGGCCGAAGCCAATGCTGGCGGTAAATTGCTGGCAGGCTATAACTATTTCATCGTTATGCGCCAGGCCCCGAAGGTTACCACTGAGGATGACCGCTTGATTGTCGTCCTGAGCAATGCCTCTGGGACCGCCCTAGTGTCCGAAATACCGGCGGGTATGAGTATTACTGGCGGAGAGATAACCGAAACACTGCCCGGTGTTCTGGTGGTATGTGCCCAACCAGGAGCCGCCGTCACTTTTGAGATGGGCAGTTTTCTGAAGACCATCTCCAAGCCGCTGACGGCACGCGTGGTCCCCCTGCGTCTTCCATGACGGGGACTTGCCCAGCTTCCACAGTTTTCAGAACTTTCGCCCATTGCACGGTGTGACGTTTTGTTATGGGTTGAGCTGCAATGTCCCATATACAATACCAGAGCTAACCTCCAACCAGATAGAAAGGCGTAATACGATAGTAAAGAAAACATAATTTTGGGGTATTGACAAATAATGATGTAGGACTATAATATACTTACCTGATATGAAAGAACCTTGAATTAAGAAGTAGATTAGGGGCGTAGTGATGAAAAGAATTGCTGGTAATCGCTGAATGACTGGCGGTTGCCAGCGTCCTTTTTTAGTCGGAGATGCACTAATTGTTAATGAAGGGGGTGATAGTTTTCAACAGAAAAAATTTTAGCACGGTTGGGTTCTAAAATTTTAGGAGGAGGAAAAGATGAAAAAAAGAAGGATATTAGGGTTGGTTATGGTGGTGGTACTGGT
>JBHIDQ010000132.1:0-3787 GCA_046760155.1 Dehalococcoidales bacterium
CCGGTCTGGGCATCATGACCAGGGAACTGGCCAAGCGAGCCGGTCAGGTTTTTGCTGTTGAACTGGACGATAAACTAGCCGCCCTTCTGAAAGAGACACTGGCTTCTTTTGCCAATGTCACCATCATCAATGAGGATATACTCGACATTGACCCGGCGACATTACTGCCACCGTTAAGTCCATACAAGGTGGTCGCCAACCTGCCCTACTACATCACCTCCCCCGTCCTGCGCCATTTTCTTGAGGCTTCGACCAAGCCGCAAATGATGCTGGTTATGGTGCAGAAAGAGGTGGCGGAGACGATTGTCGCTGAGCCAGGCAGGAGGAGTGTGCTCAGCATCGCGGTGCAGTTTTACGGGAAACCAAGCATCGTCAGCTATGTACCAGCGCAGTCTTTCCATCCAATACCCAAGGTTGACTCAGCGATACTGCGGATTGACGTTTACCCTCAACCGGCAGTAAAGGTAACCGATGAAAGAGGCTTTTTTGAGATAGTAAGGGCTGGCTTCACTACTCCTCGCAAGCAAATCGCCAATTCTCTGGCACAGGGTTTAAAATTAGCCAAACCAGAAGTTTTGTCCCTATTGAAGAAAGCAGACATAGTGCCACAACGGCGGGCGGAGACCCTGACCCTTGAGGAGTGGGCAAAATTATGGCGGGTATTTGCCCGAGTGAAAGATGAAAAATAACAGGTTGACGGTGCTGGCACCAGCCAAGTTGAATCTGACCCTTGAGGTTCTGGGCATACGCGCGGACGGCTATCACGAAATCCGCAGCGTTTTCCAGACGATAAATTTAGGTGACCGCCTCCGTTTTGAGCCAAGCCAGAAGATTACCTTTAAGTCCGACATGCCAGACTGGACTCCAGAAAAGAGCCTGGTAGCCAAGGCGGTCAGCTTACTGCAAGAGACCTACGAAGTTTCCCAAGGGGCGACCATAGAAGTGACCAAAAACATCCCACTGGTATCGGGGTTAGCTGGCGACAGCAGTGATGCGGCGGCTGCCCTGCGCGGGCTGAACAAGCTCTGGGAATTAGGCTTATCACTGGAAAAGCTGCTTGAGTTAGCCGTGCGGTTAGGCTCAGACGTCGCCTTCTTTCTTTACGGTGGCACGGCTCTGGTCGAGGGTAGAGGCGAAATAGTAACCCCGCTACCGCCACTACCCCAGCGCTGGGTTGTCCTGGTGGTGCCCGATGTGCCCCGGCGGCCGGAAAAGACAAAGCAGCTTTACGCCAGCCTCAAAACCAGCCACTATACAGATGGGCAGATTACGCAGCGACTAATTGATGAACTAAAGACAGGTAGAGAGCCATCAACTCTGTTCAACGCCTTTGAGAATGTCGCCTTCACGCGCTTTTCCAAGCTGAAGGTATATCGAGACCACATTCTGAAGATTGGCGCCCCCAATGTTCACCTCTGTGGGTCAGGCCCAACCTTATTTACTTTATTCAAAGACAAAGCTCAAGCTGAAGATTTATACACCCGCTGCCAGCAGAATATGGAGACGTATTTAGTGGAGACGTTGGCTACTACAGAACAATATAAAGAGTCTTCTTAGAGAAGCATTGCCGCAATGAGTGAACCGAGCCATAATAGAAAAAACGTCAGGGGAAGTGAGACCACATATATGATTTCTATTGTTAACGGTGACTTTTTCAGCCAACCCCTTAGCTTTCCTGTTCTTTGAATAGCCGTAATGTGAGGGGCAATCTTATTTTCCCGGATATAAGCGAACTCCGGAGCGTCCCTCTCTATTTTGCCTTGCCAAATATGCCAGGAATTCAGTGCATTAATCGCAGCTCGGTTAAGGCAATATAACAGAAAAGCTAAGAAAATACCCACAATTGATAAAAGAATGCGAAGCCATATAAAGACGATTGTATCCTGGTTGGATGTTAACAACATGACAAAGGCTAAAAATAGAAATGAGCTTCCGGCAAGGAATATATTAGTTCGTTCAGTAACAATGCGGTCTTCGCCTATCTGGCGTCGTAAAAGAATATCATAAGCTTCTATCGGGCCTATTTTCTTCTTCTCCCTGTTGGTGGTAGCTTGTTCTTCTGACATAGCAACTACCTCCTGTTTTCAATTTTGAAAGTCTCAGTTGGCATTTTATGGACTAACCACTTCTTAACCAAGTTCTCCTTACCGTCATCCACCAATGGGATAGATATAAGCTGAGGTCTGGTCATAGGGCTCCGGGCACCAGCCGATTGACTGGCCCCCCGCGGTATCAAGGTACCAGTACCTCCTCCCATCGTCGTGTATCCAGGAGTTGCCGTACATTTTATATTCAGGAGGGAAATTAATGCCGAGTCCAATGTGGTCAAATTCCTCAAAGAGAAGCATCGCCACGTCATAGCCCATATCGGTTAAAATTGCCGCCAGCAAAATGGAGGTATCCTCGCAGTCACCTTCACGGTCAAAGAGGGTTTCCACGGGATAGCGGGGGTATTCATCAAAGCTAGTGGTGACATTATCTCCAATATAAGTCAGACTCTGGACAAAGGTGAGCGCCATTTCGGCACGGTCACGGTCACTCAAGCCATTAGCCGTAGCTACCTCATCTAAATAACCAACTATAGCCTCAATTACGTAATCGTCACCGGGGTCAGTCGCCATGGGGATATACTCGGCAAAATAGTAGTAAGGGTGGGCTCCCGTGGAATTATAATTCAACCAAGAAGGTCTTGGTCTCTCTTTATAGTAAAGGTAGTCTCTTAAAGGTATGGTCAGTGTCAAGTTCTGGTCATCATATTTGTACTCAAATTGATAGTGCAGCGTCACGATGGTCTTTTCCAGCTTACGAACCTGCATTTGGGCTGATATCGCCCAGCCGGAAAGAAGAAGTGCCAACACTAACAGGCCCAGAAGAACAAAATATCCTTTTCTGTTTACCATTACTACCTCTCTGTCCCGGCTAACCACTGCTTGACCAAATCTTCCTCGCCTCGCTTGGAGGTTACTTTCCCGTCCAGCCTGGCCTCGAGGAGCCGATTCAGTGTTTCTTTAATTCCGGGACCTGGTGCTAATCCCAGCTTCTTCAGGTCCTCACCGCTGAGGGCTGGTTTAATATAGCGGAGCTTACTGAGAAATAAGTTAATATGCTGACGAGCCAGCGGAGAGTCACTGGCTAACCAGTTGGCGGTAACTGCCGTCGGGGAGTAGCCATGAAGGAGAGAGTAAAGGCTACTTGGGGAAAGTCTGGGATTAGCCAGTGACTTAAGTCTGGTTTTAATGCTGATAGTGTCTTGCAGCGTCTGGCTAACTGATTTAGACAGCCTGAGGTGTGAAATCACCTGTTCGTTTGCCGGCTCGCTCAAGCGATACATTAGCAACGTTAAGTAGAGCCCAACCGATGGTGAAGCCGGTGAGCTTAACTGGCGGGCCTGTTCAAATTTTTCGGTCAGCCAGCCATTACCTTTCAGCGCCGGGTGCAGCTTCGGCAGCACGCCCAACTCATCAGCGCGGGACAGGACTTTCTCCGGGTATTCCTCTTTTAAAATGAGTTCCAGCTCGTGCCGGATGCGGTCGCCACTAACCGCGTCTAAATACGATACATCCCGTTTCAGCAACTGCAGGGTGGCCGGTTCCAGTTGAAAATTCAGTCGCTGCTCATAGCGCAAACCGCGCCAGATGCGGGTAGCGTCGTCAATAAAACTTTTGTCGTGCAGCACACGGACAAGCTTATGCTCAAGGTCATCGCGGCCGCCATAGAGGTCAAGAAGCTGACCGTAGCGGCTGGGGCTAAGCTCAATGGCCATGGCGTTGATGGTAAAGTCGCGGCG
>JBHIDQ010000133.1:0-3748 GCA_046760155.1 Dehalococcoidales bacterium
TGGCACAGCACGGTGCCTTTGACATAAGGATTTCAGCTACCGGAAGTGACCAGCACCATCTTGCCGAAGACGTTGCCATATGTCTGGGTAAAGCCTTTAGTGAAGCTCTCGGCGATAAGCGAGGCATTGTGCGCATGGCTGATGCATCAGTACCCATGGATGATGCTTTAGCCACCGTGGCCTTGGACATCAGTGGTAGGGGATATACCGTATTGGAGCTGCCTTTCCGTGAGAACGATATGTTGGGTTTTGCCACAGATCTTATCCGTCACTTCCTCGAGTCTTTTGCCATTGAAGCCAGACTTAACCTCCATGCTAAGTTTGCTTATGGCGCTAATGACCATCACAAAGCAGAAGCCCTCTTTAAAGCCTTGGGTAAAGCGCTTGATACCGCGACTAAAATCGACGAGCGGATTAGTGGTGAGCTGCCCAGTACTAAAGACTTGCTAGAGGGCTGAGACCACTTTTTTACCGGTTAGCCTTTCGTAAGCCTGCTCATATCGTTTGGAGGTAGCCTCAATGACTTCTGGAGGTAGCGTAGGGGCAGGTGGCTCTTTATTCCACCCAGATTCAACCAGCCAGTCACGAAGTGGTTGTTTATCATAACTGGGCTGGGACTGGCCAACTTGATACCGGCCGGCGTCCCAGATGCGCGATGAGTCAGGAGTCAGAAGCTCATCAATCAGGATAAGCTCGCCATCATCCAGCCCGAATTCCATCTTGGTATCGGCAATAATGATACCCCTTTTCCGGGCATAATCACGGGCATGGTCATAAATGGACAGACTCTCTTCTTTTATCTTTTCCGCCACGTCCTCACCAACCATTTTTTCAATCTCGTCCATGGTAATCGGCAGGTCATGCCCGGTTTCTGCCTTGGTGGTTGGAGTGAATAGTGGTTCGGGCAGCTCCTGACTTTCCTGCAAATCTTTGGGCAAATGGAATCCAGAAATGGTGCCATATTGCTGGTAGTCAGTCCAGCCTGAGCCGGCAAGGTAACCACGCACCACGCATTCAACTGGAATGCGCTTTACTTTTTTGACTACCATGGACCGCCCGACGAGGTAGGAAGGGTAGTCAAAGCGTTTCTCTTCGGGAATATAGGTGTCAAGACAGTGAACGTCATCAACAGATTCAACTAAGTGGTTAGGCACCAGTTCTGCCATCTGCCTAAACCAGAAGATGGATAGCTGATTCAGCACGAAACCCTTATTTGGAATACCACTGGGCAGCACCACGTCAAAGGCAGAGATTCGGTCAGTAGCGATGATGAGCAGGTGGTTACCCAGGTCATAACTATCGCGCACCTTACCTCGGATAAACAGCGGTAAGGGCAGGTCGGTTTTTAAGAGAACTGGATGGTTGTTACTCATTTCTAAGCCTCCGCATGTTTTTGCTTCAGTCGACTAATCCGGCTAAGGATTTCTTTATTATTCGGTTAACCGCTGCCTTACTAACAAGGTCCTTGGTCACCGACTCGGCGAAGTCAAGCCGATCAAAGTATAATCGCAGACTCTTAATCTTGTCGTTCTCGTAGACGACGACTTGCGCCTGTTTCGATTTGATTTCAACGCCACTGTGTAGCCTTGCCCTGACGATAAATTCCTCGAATAAGGTAGTGCCTTTGACGACAATAACTATCGGCTGGAACTTGATTTGCCACAGGTTTTTATATAGCCAATCAAGCCACTTCCTTACACCTTCCTTGCCAAATAATCGTTGCCGCAGAAGTTCAATTTCACAGTCGTCAGCAAAGCTGGCTAATACCTCTGCAACGTTCTTGTTTTCAATAGCATTTTCCAGAGCCTTTGTCGCTTTACGAATTATGTCCGGCGATTGTTTCATTTCCTCAGTATCTCCAAGTTTGGTTATCCTTGGTTACATTGTTCTTGGTGTCAGGTCGGTTGGTGCCGTGATACTGCTTTTCCACTGGGCTTTGGTTAAGCCCAGGCGCTCAAAAACCTCATCCACATGTCGCAAGTAGTATTGATAGTCAAAAAGCAATTCGAGTTCTGGCTGAGGTAGTGCGGTAATAATCTCAGGGTCAGTCTTTAGCAAGCTGCGAAAATCTTTATTCCCTTGCCAAGCTTTCATCGCGTTACGTTGCACCAGTTCGTAGGCTTTTTGCCGGGAAAGCCCTCTATCAATAAGAGCCAGCATTACTCGCTGCGAGAAAACCAGACCTTTGGTCAGTTCTAGGTTCTTTTTCATCCGTTGCCGATAGACTTGTAATCCCTTAATTACGGAAGTGAAGAGAGCCAGACTGTAATCTACTAGCAGGCAGGCATCAGGTAGAATAATACGTTCCGTAGAGGAGTGACTGATGTCACGCTCATGCCACAGGGCAATATTTTCCATTGCGGTTAAGGCATGTCCTCTTACCATTCGGGACAAGCCGCAGATTCGTTCACATAACTCTGGATTTCGTTTATGAGGCATGGCTGAGGAGCCGGTTTGGCCGGTACCGAAGGGTTCACCGACTTCACCTACTTCGGTTCGTTGTAGTCCTCTGATCTCGGTAGCAAATTTCTCTAGAGAACTTGAGATTATTGCCAGGGTGGTTATAAATTGAGCATGACGGTCACGTTGCAAAATCTGATTTGATATCGGAGATGCCACCAGTCCCAGCTTATGACAAGTTTTCTGTTCCACTTCGGGTGGCACCATAGCGTAAGTGCCCACGGCTCCAGAAATCTTACCTACCGCAATAGTCTTTTTGGCTTCGGTAAGCCTTTGCAAATTTCGCCTCATCTCCTCAACCCATATTGCCAGCTTCAAGCCAAAAGTAATCGGTTCGGCGTGAATACCATGGGTTCGACCTATCATCGGCGTATATTTGTATTCCATTGCTTCTTGTGCCAGTACTGAAATGAGTTCTTTGATATCTTGAGTTAATATCTCAGCGGCTTCCACCATCTGCAAGCTAAGTGCCGTGTCCATAACATCAGAGGAAGTCAGACCAAGGTGAATAAAGCGTGATTCTTCGCCTAGGCTTTCCGATACCGAGCCAAGGAAAGCAGTCATATCATGGTGAGTTTCCTTGAGAATTTCTTCCATGCGCTTGATGTTACATTTGGCCAGTTTTATTTTCGATATCGCCTCTCGAGGAATGGTGCCTATCTCCGCCCAGGCATCACAGACGGCAATCTCTACTTCCAGCCATTTGTTAAACTTATTCTCATCCGACCACACTCTTTTCATTTGGGGACGAGAATACCGCTCAATCATTGATTATCTCCTTGTAAATCCCTCCGATACTTTTGGTAGGCTTTTCGAATATTATCATATTTTAGACCTAAAATCTCGGCGGCCAGATAGGCAGCATTCTTGGCGCCAGCGCTGCCGATAGCAACACTGGCCACCGGTATCCCAGCGGGCATCTGAACGATGGAATATAAGGCATCAATCCCTTTCAGTTCATTAGAGGCTAGCGGTACACCGATGACGGGCAGGATAGTCCAGCTGGCTAAGACCCCGGGCAGATGCGCCGCCCCTCCGGCGGCGGCAATGATGACCTCAATTCCGCGCTCTTGAGCCTCCAGTCCATATTGCCTGGCTTTCTCCGGAGTGCGGTGGGCGGAGATGACATTAACCTCATGGTCAATACCAAGCTGAGTTAATATTTCCAGTGTTGGCTTGAGTGCTTCGGTATCTGACTTGGAACCCATAACTATGCCGACTAGTGGCATTTTAGCTACCTCTCTTTTATTTCCGCGATATCTTTACGATAATGGCATCCTTCAAAGTG
>JBHIDQ010000134.1:0-3717 GCA_046760155.1 Dehalococcoidales bacterium
GCTCAAAAAGAGGCTGAACTAGCCGCCAGAGAAAAGGCAAAACGAGAGGCCGAAGAAGCTAAGGGGAAGGCTAAACTCGAGGCGGAAGAAGCCAGAAAAGTTGAAGAGGCTAAAAAACTAACCAGGAAAGAAGCCGAAGAGGCCGAGAAACAGGTGAAAAAAGAGGCTGAACTGGCCACCAAGGAGAAGGCAAAACGTGAAGTCGAAGAAACCAGAGAGGTAGTAGAGCAGGCGGAGAAAGAAGTTGAGCAAGAGAGGCAAATTGAGGAAAGTCTAAAACAGATAGAGAGCGTTTGTGAAGAATTAAGAGCCGGAAAAGTTGGCACCAAGGAGGCAATACAAAGGCTTTTAGATATTTCGGAAAGGATTCCTGAGTAGCTATTCACCATTTGCTACTGGAAGAGTTGGCTAGAGATAAGTCTCAATAGTCAAGCAAAAATACCTGTGTGCTGGTAGGTAGACTTGATGGCGTTAGGGATAACTTAGGTTGGGAATCAATCCGTTCTATTCCCATTTCCTTGAGGAACTTTTCCACGGGACCCAGCTCTCGATTCAGTACCGTGGTTTTATAGTGCATTGGAACCACCGCCTTCGGCTCAATCTGTCGAATTACCTCGGCAGCCATGGACGCATTAATCGTGGACACTCCTCCTACTGGCAGTAGGAGCACATCCACATCGCCTATCTCTTCTATCTGCTCCACAACAAGCACATGCCCCAGGTCACCGAGGTGACATATCGTCATCCCATCGACTTCCATCAGATAGGCGGTGTTCCTGCCTCTCTGGCTACCCCCCTCCGCATCGTGAAAGGTAGGTATGCCGATAATCAGGACACTGCTGATTTCATACTCACCAGGCCTGGTGACTAACTTGGGTTCACCACCAACCCCCTGAAAATAAGAATGAGACGGATGCTGATGGCTTACCGTAACAATATCAGCTGTCGGCTTACCCAGTGAATAGCCTAAGTCGGGTGGATAAGGGTCAGTAACAATTACCGCCTGTCTACCCCTGATTTTGAAGCAGGAATGACCTAACCAACTAATTTCCATCTGCCAAAATATATCATAGGCAAACCTGACGGTCAAGGAGAGTTCCGAAACAATCCCCGATTTCTCTTGACAAGAAGTAGCTAAGGTGGTAAATTAATACTGATTAGCAGTCTCAGGCTTAGACTGCTAATGGAGGTAGAGATGTTATCTGCCAGAACGGAAACAATACTTAAGTCAATAGTATCAAAATATATTGCCCAGGCAGTACCGGTGCCCTCACAAGGTATCGCTAGTGACCCGGAACTGGGGGTAAGTTCGGCTACCGTCCGCAATGAGATGGCACGTCTGGAGCAAGAGGGCTACATCATCCGTGCTCACCCTTCAGCCGGAAGCATACCCTCAGATAAAGGTTACCGCTACTATGTGGAATCGCTGAAAGAGGTAAGGCTCTCCCTTTCCGAGCAGCGTTTGATCAGTCACCTCTTCCATCAGGTGGAGAGGGAACTGGAGAAGTGGCTCAGCCTGGCGGCAGCGCTTTTAGCCCAGCAGGTTCAAAATATGGCGGTGGTGACCCTGCCTAAGTCAACCGACTGCCGATTCAAGCATTTAGAGCTAGTTGCCCTGCAAGACTCACTGGCATTGGTTGTCTTTGTCCTTCATGGCGCAAAAGTAAAGCAACAGCTAATAATTTTTGAGCAAATGGTTGCTCAACCAGAACTAACTACCATGGCCAACAAACTAAATGCCGCCTATTCTGGCTTGACCAGGCGGCAAATTTCAGCTAAGGACTTAGACCTTTCTCCTGCGGAACAGCAGATAACTGACCTTTTGCTAAACATGATGAAAACCGAGGATGAGCAAGAGTATGCAGAACCTTACCTCGATGGGTGGCACTTTATGCTTAACCAACCTGAATTCACTCACAGTCACAAAATGCTCGACTTAATGGAATTGGTCGAGCATAGAGACCTGCTGAAAAACATCATACCAAAAGGGCTGGAAAGCCACCAAGTGCAGGTAGTCATCGGTAAGGAGCATAAAGATGAGACCTTCCACAACTACAGCGTTGTCATCAGCAAATACGGTATCCCTGATGAAGCTGTAGGCACCGTCAGTGTGCTTGGCCCTACCCGAATGCCCTATGCCCACGCCATCTCCACGGTAGGTTATCTGTCCTCGCTGTTGAGTAAACTGGTGGCCGGACTATACGGAAGAGAAATACCAGCCAGGACAATTCTAAATGACACCAGCTGATAGTGATTAGAAGGAAACGATTTCCCTTTGAAGCAGTTTCCCTGTTTCTGGAAATAGACGGCATAAAGTGACTAAAGTCATATTGAAAAGTCAAAGATTAAGGTAGGATTAAAAATGATGCCATCAGAGTCAGCCGAAAATCTAAATAGCGAGGTGGTACCGGAGGTTACGGAAACGGACGATATAGAGAGCCTGAAACAGGCGCTGGCCGAGGAAAAGGAAAAGGCTGAAGGTTATCTGGCTAACTGGCAAAGAACTCAGGCCGATTTTATTAACTACAAGCGGCGCAATGAGCAGGAAAGAGAGGAGTTTAACAAGTTTGCCAACACCGGTCTAGTGCTTAGCCTTTTGCCCATCCTTGATGATCTGGAGCGAGCCTTTGCCCATATTCCTTCTAGGTTAGCTAAACTCCCCTGGGTAGATGGCATCAAACTCATTGAGCGCAAGCTTCGGACATCACTGGAGACACAGGGACTGACACAGATTAAGGCACTGGGGGAGCCATTTGACCCCAATCTCCACGAAGCAGTAAGGCAAGATAAAGGTAAAGAAGGAATTGTCATTGAAGAAATACGAAAGGGCTACAAGTTACATGAGAAAGTCATTCGCCCAACGATGGTCGTAGTTGGCAATGGAGAAGAGGCAGACAAGGAGGATAATTAAATGGCAAAGGTTATCGGTATTGATTTAGGCACAACTTTAAGTGAGGTGGCAGTGATGGAGGCTGGAGAGCCAAAAGTCATCCCTAACGCTGAGGGAAGTAACCTCACTCCCTCAGTAGTAGCCATAAGTAAGAATGGTGAGCGCCTAGTCGGGCAGATAGCTAAACGCCAGGCTATCGTCAACCCGGATAACACCATTCACAGTATTAAGAGGTTCATGGGTCGCAAGTGGGGAGAACCGGCCGGGCGAGAGCTGTCAGTAGAGGAGGATGCCAAGCGTAAAGCCTATAAGGTAACGAAGGCACCTAATAATGATGTGCGGGTGGTGATGGGAGGAAAAGAGTACAGTCCGCCCGAAATTTCGGCAATGATTATACAAAAATTAAAGACAGACGCCGAGGCTTACCTTGGGGAGAAGGTTACTGAAGCCGTCATCACCGTGCCCGCCTACTTCAACGATAGTCAACGGCAGGCAACCAAGGATGCGGGCAAAATCGCCGGGCTGGAAGTACTGCGCATCGTGAACGAGCCTACCGCTGCCTCCCTAGCCTACGGGCTGGATAAGAAAAAGGATGAGACTATCGCCGTCTACGACCTCGGTGGCGGTACTTTTGATATCTCCATCCTTGAGCTGGGTGAGGGCACCTTTCAGGTTAAGTCAACCAATGGTGATACCCACCTCGGTGGCGACGATTTCGACCAGAGAGTCATTGACTGGCTGTGTGATGAATTCAAGCGTGACCAGGGAATAGACCTGAAACAGGATAAAATGGCACTACAGCGACTGAAGGAAGCCGCCGAAAAGGC
>JBHIDQ010000135.1:0-3706 GCA_046760155.1 Dehalococcoidales bacterium
TGGGCGGTAGAGGACTTGAACCTCTGACCTCCTGCGTGTAAAGCAGGCGCTCTAACCAACTGAGCTAACCGCCCATATGGCGCGCTTGGCGGGGCTTGAACCCACGACCTCAGCCTCCGCAGGGCTGCGCTCTATCCAACTGAGCTACAAGCGCCAACTTGGTGCCGAAGGGGAGATTTGAACTCCCACGCCCTTAAGGACACTACGCCCTGAACGTAGCGCGTCTGCCATTCCGCCACTTCGGCACGCTGGGAATTATCTCCCAACGTTGATAATGTTAACATGCCATCGGCTAAATGGCAAGCAGGTGGCAAAGAAAGCTTAAGGCAATGCTTAGCCATCGGAAAAGGGACACTCCTGGGTGATATTACGTCCGGTTATCGCCGTAGGACCCACTTAAGCGGCTAGTTTCATCAGGCGGTCGGCTTCGTCCACTGCTGAGGCGCAATCATCAGCATAGCCCTCGGCACCAATCTCATCAGCGAACTGACGGGTGATAGGCGCTCCCCCGATCATTACCTTCACCTTTTTCTTGAGGTCGACTTTCCCTACCGCCGTTACTATATCCGGGATGATGGTCATGGTGGTGGTGAGCAGTGCCGAAGTCGCCACGATATCAGCGTTGGCATCACGGGTTGCCTGGGCAAAAGAAGCGGCGGAAACATCCACTCCCAAATCATGCACATCGTAGCCGTTGCTTTCCAGCATCATCTTGACCAGGTTCTTCCCGATGTCGTGCATGTCCCCTTCCACGGTACCGATGACCACCGTCCCCTTTTTCTGAATATCTTTGCTGGCGAGGTGCGGTTTTAGCTTCTCCGTCCCGCTCCTCATCGCCCGAGCTGATATCAGTATTTCCGGCAGATAAGCCTGCCCATCCTTGAACAGCTGTCCCAATGCCTGGATACCCGGTACCAGTCCCTGGCTCAGTATTTCCCCCGGTGCCATCCCCGCATTTAGGGCTTCTTCTACTGTCTGAGTAACTAATTTTTCGTTTCCAGTGCGGACTCCTTCCGCGAGTGTCGCCAAATAGTCGGGCATTTTCAACCTCCTCTGGTAATATTCCACTTCATTCTCTGAACTGAAAACAAACCGCTGCTACCGGTATATGAACGAGCTATTCGAGAATACCAGAAGTACGGCTTTGCCTACAATAGCATATCCGAATGGTTACTGCAACAATAGACTACAAAACGGACAGGCTTCCTGTCAACAGGCTTAATTTCGATTATATGGCTGAGATTGAGATATCTTATGGCCGTCAAGCAAGATTGCCCTGGATGATTAAAATATAGTATGCTGGACTTGATAATAGACTTACTAGGAGATTATTTCTATGGAAGCGGAGCGGTCTCGTCGGCCTATTGAGAGAAATAGCGCTATGGAACTGGTGCGTGTCACTGAGGCGGCGGCTATGGCGGCAGCTCGCTATATGGGGATGGGTGACAGGGAACTGGTTGATCAGGCATCGGTAGACGCAATGCGTTTTGTCTTGAACTCGATACGGATGGACGGGATAGTAGTCATCGGAGAAGGGGAGAAGGACGAGGCTCCTATGCTCTATATTGGAGAACATGTCGGCGATGGCTCAGATTTATGCGTTGATGTTGCTGTTGACCCGGTTGATGGTACCGCACTGGTTGCCAAAGGACTGCCCGGAGCTATCTCAGTAGTGGCGCTTGCGGCGAGGGGTACCATGGCCTATCCTAAACAGTTTGTCTATATGGATAAAATAGTGACCGGGGATGAGGCCAAAGATGTTATCGATATTACTGCTTCCGTGGCGGATAACCTGATGAACATCGCCAAGGCCAAGAGAAGGAAAGTGCCGGAATTGACCGTGGTCGTTCTGGACAGACCGCGCCACGAGCAATTACTGAAGGAAATTCGAGATGCCGGGGCGCGGGTTAAACTGATCTCCGATGGTGATGTCTCGGCCAGCATACAAGCCGTCCTGCCTGACAGTGGCGTGGATGTACTTATGGGCATTGGGGGTACACCTGAGGGAGTACTTTCTGCCGCGGCTATTCATTGCATTGGGGGTATTATTCAGTGTAAAGCCTGGCCGCGCAATGAGGAAGAAGTCAAAGCTGCGGAAAGGGCCGGGACGGATCCGGACAAAATCTATCGGACGGAGGACCTAATAAAAAGTGAAGACGTCTTCTTTGCCGCCACCGGGGTCAGCAGTGGTGAGCTATTGAAGGGAGTACGTTACTTCAGTGGCGGCGCCGAAACGCAATCCCTCGTCATGCGTTCTCGCTCCGGTACTATCCGATGGATTGACTCCATCCACAACTTTGAGCGACTGGACAAACTGGGTTTTCTTGATTAGGAACCCGCTTCTTATCTCGGTGAGGAATCATTTACCGACGAACTTGCTGACTAAGTCGGTTGTTTCCACCACATTCAGTCTCTGGAAGAGCAAAGAAAAACGATTTTCAAGCGTCTCCCGTATCCCCCCGAGATTTTGTTCTGGGATGCTCCATATTTCCTTCTTGAAATCGCCCCACGCTTTCTTCCGTGTCTTATATAAGAATTGCTCTTCGGTATCTTCTGGTTTTCTCTCATTTTGGTAGTTTTCCAGAAGATGCTTGTTTATCTTTTGCCGTAACTCTTTGGGGAAATAGGTGCTGTCATAGATGATATTTTGAAATCCGGTGGCCAGGTGAACTTCTGCGGTACCCGCCTGCGGGAACAGCCCAAACGCCTCGTCAGGGAGAGTGGAAGCTCCATGCTGCACTGCACCACTCATGCCATACTCCTCACGAGCCACTTCAGATAGCTCTTTCAGCGCTTTAAAATCAAGCTTAACTTTGGCAATTGACCCGTCTGGCAAAACTACGCCACCATGGGTTGTCCCGGTTTGCACGCTGATTTTCGAGATTCCCTTAGTATTTGAGTCTAACCGACTGAGATACCCGGTCATAAAGGCTCTGAGGTCCCCCACCGTGCTATTTTCTTTACCCACTTCCCCAATTTCGCCACCGATGGAAATGGTTACTCCCTCTGGTTCAATACTGCGGATAAATTTAGTCATGTCGGCGGTGACCAGGCAGTTGTCGTTTTGCTGCTCCTCAAGACTTTGCTTTGCTAAATCAACCAGAGTGGAGGCATCTATATCAATATTTAAAAATCCAGCGCTTACTGCCTCCTGTATCAACTGCTTGATGGTGTTTATTTCCTTCTCAGGTTCTGAGTGGTACTTGCCCCGATTAACCTGAAAGTGGTCTCCCTGAATAAAAACAGGCCCCTGAAATCCCTCTTTGATTGCCGCTGCCAGCAGGCAGGTGGCATATTCCGCTGGTCTTTGCTTGGTATAGCCTATTTCGGAGCGCGCAATCTCAAAGATAAAGGCACCAACCTTGTGTTTCATTGCCGCCCGAAAAACGGCCCTGGCTACCTGATAGGTGAGTCCACGGATATTGATGGCGGGGACGGTGATACCGTGATAAAGCCCTTTGCCCGCCGCCTCATATAACCCTTGAATGCTTGCCGGGAAAATTCCTCGGCTGGAAGCTAACTTGCGAATTAGCTGCTGGCACTCGTCTCTTCTTTCGTCAACGGTACTAAAGACAGTTTCTTCTACCAAGTTATCTATTTTGTCGCCTGAGTCTGTATCTTCGCTCATTTTCTTACCTCATTCTTCATACCTCAGGATAGTTCGGCGCCCGTTGTATCTTTCCACATCGTAGTGTGTCTCAATATT
>JBHIDQ010000136.1:0-3686 GCA_046760155.1 Dehalococcoidales bacterium
GGGGCACTGCTGGTTGGCTGCCAAACACCCGCACCAGCTCCCACCCCGGCACCCACGCCCACGGCACCGGAAACGGTTGTCTTCGCCGATAAGGACCTGGAGGCAGTCATAGGCCAGGCTCTGGGCAAGCCGGCCGGTGAGGCGATAACTTCAGCAGAACTGGCCGGGCTTACCGAGTTGAGCGCCATGGCAAAGTTCATCAGCGATATTTCCGGTATTGAATATTGCCTCAATCTGACCAGCCTCGACCTTTCTTACAATCAGATAAGCGATATTTCCCCATTGTCTTCCCTCACCAGCCTGACCTGGCTCGACCTTTCGGTCAACGAGATAGGCGACATCTCCCCGCTCTCTTCACTGACCAACCTGGTTGAACTCCATGTTGACAGTAACCAGGTAGGCGTCCTCTCGCCGCTGTCTTCCCTCATCAACCTGAGCGTGCTGTCTCTCTCCAGCAATCAGATAAGTGACCTCTCCCCTTTAACTTCTCTCACCAACCTGACTGTGCTGGACCTCAGCAACAACGAGATAAGTGACTTCTCCTCTCTGTCCTCCCTCACCAACTTGAAAGAGCTCCAGCTTCATGGAAACGATATAAACGACCTCTCGCCTCTGACTTCGCTAGCTAATCTGACTCGACTCAGTCTCGGCGGCAACCGCATACGTGATATCTCGCCATTGGCTGAGCTTGCCAGCCTGACCTCACTCTATCTTTCCGGCAATCAGCTACGTGACCTCTCCCCTCTCTCTTCTCTCTCCAACCTGGTTGAACTCCACCTTTCTACCAACTGGCTAAAAGACATCTCTCCCCTGTCCTCCCTCACCAATCTGACCTTGCTTTACCTTGATGATAATGCCATTGCCGACATCTCCTCGCTCTCTTCACTCACCAATCTGACGCTGCTCGACTTATCAAACAATAAGATAAGTGTTCTCTCCTCCTTATCTTCTCTTACCAATCTGGACGAACTTAGGCTTGGTAGCAATCAGATAAGCGACCTCTCGCCGCTGTCTTCCCTCACCGGACTGACCTTGCTCTATCTCTATGCCAACCAGATAAGCGATGTCTCCCCCCTGTCGCCACTGACTGATTTGGTGAAGCTTTACCTCGATCGAAATGAAATCAGTGACCTCTCAGCGCTGGTGGAGAACAGCGGACTGGGTCAAGGAGACTATTTAGACCTCGCCAATAATAATCTCGACCTGTCGGAAGGCTCGGCAGACCTGGAGAATATTAGAAAACTGGAAGCGCGGGGAGTGCGGGTTCAATATTAGTAACCACATTCCGCACCCATTAGGGCGTCTAAGAGAGGGTGAGGGTGATAATAAATTTTTTAAAATCTTTTAACCCAGCGCCTTATTTAATTCCGACTCAAGATAACTCGACTTGGTACCTGAATCGATTATCGCCCAGGGCAATCTTTGCCTTTCATCCCACCTCTGGTGAGCGTAAAAATCAGTATCCAGGTGGCACTGCGCCACCGCCCTCCGCCAGCCGGATAGTGATACCTCTTCGATATTCGCCAGCACCTCAGTGACTTTGGTGTCGCCTCGGGACAGAACTCCCTGAATCTGACTCCAGGCGGGACTTTCGCTTTTCAGCTTGATTCCTTTTGGCGCTAGGCTGCTTTTGAGTAAAGACAGACGGTGTTTCAGTATCGGAATAGCTGCCATCGGTAAACGCTGGAAGGGCGTGCCTGCCTTGGGCACGAAGGGAGCAATATTGAGGGTGAGGCGGGTGCCGCTTTGCTTTCGGTCAATAATACTTTTGCCTTTTAGGGTCAGCTTGATGATTTCCGCAATATCCTCGTCGGTCTCAGAAGGCAGACCAATCATGAAGTAGAGCTTGAGCTGCTTTATCCCTTGCTCGGCGAGTTTGCTGATTGACCCCAGAATATCGTCCTCGCCAATACCCTTTTTAATCACCTGACGCAGGCGCGGTGAGCCAGCTTCAGGAGCCAGGGTAATCGTCCGGGCACCGCCTCTGGCTATTTCCGTCAATACTTTTTCCGAGAGATGACTGGCTCGTAGCGAGCTGAGGGAGAATTGAGCTCCCATCTGACGCAACCCACCCAGTAATTCCTCAAACTGAGGGTGCTCGGAGACCGCCGGGCCGACCAGTCCCAGACGTTTTCTATATTTAAGTCCCTGTTTCGCCTGTTCCATCAGTTTCGCCACCGAGCGAAAACGTATCGGCTTGAAGGCGGTGCTGACCAGACAGAAACGGCAACTCCAGTTACAGCCCCGTTCCACCTCAATGAGGTACAAATCACCTAGTTCGGTATCGGGAGTCAGTATCGCTGAACTAACCGGGAAGTCATCTAGGTTTGCTGCCCACTGACGGACTACCGGCTTTTCTGAGTGTTGCGGTACATAGACGCCGGGCAGTGAGGCTAGTTCCTTCAATAGCTCATCTCGCTTGCTGCCGATGCCTTCCCGTAGCACCGGCAGCATGGCGGGCAGAATTGGTTCTGCCTCACCAATGCCGAGGCAGTCAAAGAAAGGGGTTAGAGGCATGGGATTAGCCGTAATGCCGGGGCCACCCGCCATAACCAAAGGGTGTCTCTCGTCACGTTCCGCCGCTAGTAAGGGTATGCTACTGGCTTTCAGTATTGACACCACATTGAAATAGTCGAGCTCGTAGGAGACGGAAAAAGCCAGCACCGCGAAATCAGAAAGCGGTCGCTGCGATTCCAAAGATAGAATGGCCAATTTTTTATCGCTGTTTTCTCTTTCCCAGAAAGCTCTTTCGCCAACAACTTCATTATAGCTATTGAAGAGGCGGTAAAGAGCATGCAGACCTAGATTTGACATGCCTAGGTAGTAGGAATTGGGGTAAATAAGGGCGATGGGCAGTCTGCCGCCCCAGTCTTTGCTAATGGTGCCTTCTTCGCCGGAAAGTCGTTCTCTGGAGCCAGTTTTTGCCCCTCTGGCTTCTTTTCTTTTATCCCAACTCATGAACCTGTATATGATTTCCAGGAGCCACGTAAAAACCGCGCGTTTATGGTGATTACTCTGTCGGCTACTTTCCTTAATTGCTGGGAAGTCCCGCTTCGACCAAATAAAGCCACCTCGACGTGCTTGCCATTGTCCTTCACTGATTGCAGCGCCGGCGCAAAGTCACTGTCCCCGGCAACCAGGATCGCCACATCATAATTATTCTTATAACTATGAGTTAGCATGTCGGTGGTTAGTTGCACATCAATTCCCTTTTCGTAAGGCGGTACGCTGGGCCAATTGGTGTAAACCAAACGCCCCAGGCGCAGTTCGCTGTAAGGTATTGCGTTTACCCCGGCAAAAAAGGCTTGCTGGTGTCGGTACCGCTCTGGCTCTTCTTTCATGCCAACCTTGGCGTTGTAGTAGTAGATCCTGACCAGCCGGCGCCGTCCCAGGAGCTTGCGACAAAACTTACCGATGTCCAAGTCAGTCCTACCAAAGATATTTTTAAGAGAGTGGTACAGGTTACTCCCGTCGATGAATATCATCACCCGTTCTGACATCTCTCACCTTCCTTCAGGCCAAGACCTGTTTCTACTTTCATTATAAAGCCTTTGCCCGGAAATTACGACTAGGCAAGAAAGAGAGTCTAAGAGAGGCGAAGACCCCTTTAAAAAATACTAAACACAAAGCACTAATGACCAAAACATTTAGGATTTAGAGATTAGTATTTTGGATTTGGAGCGAAG
>JBHIDQ010000137.1:0-3648 GCA_046760155.1 Dehalococcoidales bacterium
TATGGTTTTATCACTACCTTCAG
The DNA here is from genome assembly GCA_046760155.1 of Dehalococcoidales bacterium. GTDB lineage: Bacteria > Chloroflexota > Dehalococcoidia > Dehalococcoidales > RBG-16-60-22 > JBHIDQ01. Next base: position 24 of record JBHIDQ010000137.1, read on the forward strand.
CTGGTCTGGGTCCTCATTGGCTACCTTGAAAGCTTCCTCCACCTTCTCCAGTGGATAGGTAGCGGTGATTAATGGTCTTACCGGCACCAGTTCGTGCTGCAATACCCTCAAACAATCAGGACTCCACATCTCAATCAACTGGTGGGTGTAGTGCCTCCAACCGAGAGAACGAATATCCAGTGATTGGTGATGCCAGCGATGGATATCGTTCAAAGTTACTGGATGTAGAAAGTCACCCTGGAAAATCAAGACCCCCATGGGGCGGACAAGCTCGGTAGCCAGGTTCATGTATTCTTCCACCGTGGGGTCAATATAGGCTGCCGTCTGAGCCACGATATCAAAACCTTTGCCTCCGGTTATCTCCATGGCTTCCTTATAGGCATCCACTTTGGTTGAGTTAATAATATAGTCGGCCCCCAGTTTCTTGGCCAGGTTGAGGCGGAAATCCCGATTGTCAATAACGGTGACGTGCAAAGCACCGCTCTTCTTCATCCCCTGAGCGACAATCTGGCCGATGAAGTTGGCGCCGGTGACGCATACGGTATCACCGAGCTTCACCCCAGAACGAAAGACCACCGAGATAAACGGGTTAAATGTCTCTGCCAAACAAGCCAAGTCCATATCCATCCCCTCAGGAAGGCGAATTACATCGTAAGGACTGACCACAAAGTAATCGGCCATCCCCCCTCCTGGAAAGGTATATTGGGGGGGACGGGGGTCGTGCATGAGGGCAACCTGGTCACCTTCCTTCCACTCGTGAATTCGAGAACCAACCGCTACTATGGTGCCTCCTCCCTCGTGACCGGGATACAAGGGAAAGGCTGGTTTTATATCGGGATAATAATATCCTTTTCGTAATACCTGGAGGTCGGCGAGACAAATTGACGAGGCGTGAGTCTTGACCAAGATTTGGTCTTCCTTGGGTTCAATCTCACGCTCCACCAAGCGTACTTTTCCAATCCCCTCTATCGCGGCGGCACGAGTTTTCATGGTAAAAGCCCTCCTTTTGTATTTATGGTAATCCCTGAGCAACTCTATTTTATATTCTTCATAATGATACCGGCTGATGTGTGGCAGCAGACTTCTGGGCTGCCTCGATGATGGCTATTTGTGTCAGCAGTGAGGAGTATTTCACCAAGGGCTCTCGTTTCTGGGAAATAGCTTCCAGAAATTCCTTCATCTGTACGGCAAACTGGTGAAATTCCGGGCAATCACTACGCACTAACTTCCCATTTAGATAAAGACTGGGGTAAAAGATGCCTACTAGGTTACGCACGATATTAGTTCTATGGTAGGTAATGTCTATCCTCCCCTTTGGTCCGACAATAATACACTCGTGTTTTTCCGGTTGGGTATTGAGGGAAAGATAGCTGGTAGCCATGGAATCATCATCAAAACGAATGGTGATAATAATCTCATCCATGCCCTCAAAGTCTGGATTGATGGAGCGGGCTTCGGAATAGACACGTACCGGTTTCCTCCCTTCATAAATCCACAGCGTAAAATCGATAGTGTGGGCACCAAGCATGGTGAAGGCCATTCCCCCCGTCTTTCTCAGCTCTCGCCACCAAGCTGGCGCAATAGCCTTATTAAAAGCGTTCCCGTCGATATAACAGAGATTAAACGGGTCGCCTATCTCACCCCTCGATACCATTTCTTTTGCTTGTGCCATCGCCCACATAAAGCGATAGGACTGCCCTGACATGAGAATGACTCCCTTCTCCCGCGCCTTGTCCAGCATCTCTTTCCCCTCAGCTAAGCTGGTTGCCCAGGGCTTTTCCACCAAGACATGACGTCCGGCTTCCATGATCTGACAGGAGACTGGCTTATGCAGATGATGAGGCAGACAAACCACCGCCGCCTGGATATTAGAGTCGTTTAATGCTTCTTCGACGCTGAGATAGAACTTAGTCTGGTATTTTTTGGCGGTGGATTTTGCCCGGGACTCGTCAATATCAACCACGGCGGCAACATAAGCTGCCTCCGAATTTAACCGGATAGCATCAAGATGGCTTTCCCCAATACGTCCCAGCCCAATAATGGCGATACCGATTTTATTTTTCATACCAGGATTCAACTCCTTTCATGGTAATAATTTCAGGCGTTTTTTAAAAGTTACCTGACACACCAAAGGTTGTCAAGCATAAAGCTAACAAGAATTTTCTCGCTTGACAATATGTACCATGTGTCATAAAATTGACGGATTTACCAATGAGAATATAAACAGGAGGAGTTGAAGAATGAACATGAAAGACCAGGTTGTCCTGGTGACTGGAGGCGCTGGTGGTATTGCACACGCTACTTGTCATCGCCTGGCTAAAGAAGGCGCCAAAGTGGCGATTGCCGACCTAAATATTGAGGCAGCCAATAAGCTTGCCGATGAAATCAGAGCTCAAGGAGTTGAGGCAATAGCCATAAAGGTGGACGTAACCAGTCTTGATGATACCGATCGGATGGCGCAGACTGTCCTAGATAAATTTGGCCGGATTGACATATTAATTAACATGGCCGGGGGAGCTATCCCCGGAATAATGGGTCCCTTCGCCCAGTCAACCAAAGAGGGATGGGATAGGACCATTGGTCTCAATCTTTATGGGACATTGACTTGCACGCGTTCCGTCGTCAACCATATGATAGCGAGGAAAAAGGGTAAGATTGTAAATATGGCTTCTGTCTCCGGGATGGTGGGGCAAGCAACCACGGCTGATTACGCTGCCTGCAAGGGCGGTATTATCGCTTTCACCAAGTCACTGGCTAAAGAACTGGCTCCATATGCCATAAATGTTAACTGTGTTTCTCCTTCCTTTACCGGTACCCCGCGCGTCCTCAGCATGTCTAAAGAGTTCTTACAAAGGCAAATCGATATGATTCACCTGCACAGGTATGCCAAGCCCGAGGAAGTAGCTAATGTAATCGTTTTCCTAGCTTCGGATGAAGCCGATTTCGTAACCGGGTCTAACTATGTGGTTGATGGTGGTATAACCCTGTCATACTAGTTAATAAAATTTGTAAAAGCTGTCTACTACTCTACCGGAAAGCCCTTTTTAGCGTATGCCGCCAAATCCCGGTTCCCGGGAAGAAACCTGGCATTACCCTGTTTTCGCTTTAGCTGGCCATCCTCAATAAGCACCTCACCCCGCTGCATGGAGAAGACCGGTGCGCCAATGATTTCCTTCCCTTCAAACGGAGTGAAGTCAGCATTGCCATGCATGGTTTGTGCACTTATGGTGAACTTGACGGCAGGGTCGAGCAGTACCAGGTCGGCATCGGAGCCCACCTGGAGGGTCCCCTTCCTGGGATAGAGACCGAAGATTTTAGCCGGGTTCTCACACATGGTCTGCACCAATCGGGGCAGGGTGATGCGTCCACCATTCACACCGTCCTGATAGACCACGGGGAGCATCTGCTCCACCCCGGCAAAACCAAAGCGAGCTTCAAAGATGTTGTCTTGCCTTGACCTGGCTCCCGGTTCAGTAATAAAATCCCTGGAGGCGCCTCCCCACTCTTTGTGTTCTGCCTTTACATTAGACGAGTCGCTACCCACCACGTCTATAACGTGGCTGGCCAGTCCGTACCATATGGCAGCATTATCTTCCTTTTCTCGCAAAGGAGGTCCCACCTTACC
>JBHIDQ010000138.1:0-3605 GCA_046760155.1 Dehalococcoidales bacterium
GGTGACAAACATATTTTGTTTGTCGGCCGGATTGAACCACTGAAGGGAATCGACAAGTTAATGATGGCGGTGGCCTACCTCAAAAACAAACAGAAGTTCAGACTTTTGGTCATCGGTGGTGGTGAGAATAGTCGCCCTGAGATGGAACGACTTCAGAGACTATCTCAGGAACTCTGCATTCAGGATTCGGTTACCTTCCTGGGCGTAATCAAGCAGAGAGAACTGCCTCGCTTTTATAGTGCTGCCGATGTTTGTGTTATTCCCTCCTATTATGAAAGCTTCGGGCTGGTAGCTCTGGAATCCTTAGCTTGCGGGACGCCGGTAGTGGCAGCTAGGGTAGGTGGTGTCACCAGTATTATTCGCCATGATGAGATGGGGTATGTAGTGGAAAACAATACTCCTCAGCGCTTGGCAGAGAAGATAGCGCTTCTTCTTTCCCGGCCGAATAATGGTGCCGAATCGGTTGATTTAATACGGGCATCAGTATCTGGATTTAGCTGGTCAGCTGTCGCTGAAGCGGTGGCAAAGGAATGCCGGACGCTGCTGGCAAATTAGTCGGCTTGAGAGCACTACTCTACTGTCTTTTCATAATATAGGCTACACGTCCAAATCTTGAAACCGGCCGAACGATAAAGGGCACAAGCGGCTCTATTCTCACTATCAACGGTCAGTTCAACAACCTGGATACCGTTATTTTTAAAATAGGCCAATCCGGCTAGCAGTGCTACCTTACCGATTCCCCTGCCTCGGTAATCCGGGTCAACCCCTAGCATAAAGATACGCCCTTTTTTCTCGCTATTGGCTGCCTCTGTCGCGCAGTCTATTCTGGTCCAGCAATAAGCAACGAGCTTATCTCCTTCGTGGATTAAGATGACATTTTGCGGTGAACAATGGCTCAAGCTCAGTGAATAGACTATTTCTTCGGGGGTGTTCGGATTATATCCCCAGGTATCGGCAAAACAGCGATTCTGAATTTGAGCCAGCTTGTCCTCTTCACCTGGCTGCAGATGTCGAGAGGTGTAGTTAGGGTGAGTAACCTCGGGGAGGTGAACTTCAGCGAGTGGCAATCTCAACTCAAGAAATTGCCGGACTACCCGGAAGCTTAGTCGGGACAACACCTGCTTGGCGACGGCATTATCCTGTCTTATATTGACATGGGCTACCTTTACCTTCAGTTCTCCAGCTCGGCGTAGTGCATAAGCAAGCAGTTTCTTCGCCAAGCCTCGGTGACGGTGTTTTGGGTGTACTAGGCAGTCAATAAGGACACGCTTAGTGATCAGTTCTGGAGTGACATTGATAAAGCCGACAATTTTACCGGCTATTGCAGCGACAAACATGTCCTGTAGAGGAGAATAATTTGGCCAGCCCAAGTTCTCGCTGAGTGCCTGAGGTGAAAGGCAGCGTCCTGTCGGCTCCAGTTTTTCGACTTCAATATTTAACTTAACATAATCTTCAAAATCCGCAGGGCGATAGTTTCTGACAATGTAGTGAGAATCACTCATCTTTAAGCATCCTCAACCTAAGATTGTATCAACTAAACCGATGTTATACAATAATTATTTAAGCACCCGAAATTAAGGAGATCAGTAAATGTCAGTAAAGCACGCCTATGCGCTGGTGGTTACGCCACACCCGGATGATGCCGAGTTTGGTGTTGCGGGTACCGTAGCTCGCTGGGTGAAGGAAGGGAAGGATGTTGTCTACGTGGTCTGCACCAACGGCAATAAGGGCACCAGTGATGTTAATATGAAGCCGGAGGAGATAGCCAAGACTCGGGAACAAGAGCAGCTGGATGCTGCCAAGGTACTGGGGGTGAGGGAGGTTATCTTTCTACGGCATGAGGACCAGGCTTTGGAAGATACGCCTGAGTTCCGCAAAGAGATTGTGCGCCTGATAAGAATGTACCGGCCTGAAATAGTGGTTACGGCTGACCCTTACCGGCGCTATGTCTGGCATCGCGACCATCGAATTGCCGGGCAGGTGACACTGGATGCCGTTTTTCCTTATGCTAGGGACATTTATGCCTACCCTGATTTGCTGGGGGAGGGGCTTCAGCCTCATAAGGTCAGGGAGGTTTTGCTCTGGGCCTCCCTGGATGATGTCAATTACCGCTCGGATATCACCGATACCTTTGCTACCAAAGTGGCGGCTTTGCGGTGTCATCAGAGCCAGGTAGGCAGCTACCCATTTTCTGACATGGAGAAGTGGTTGAGGCAGCGGGCCAAGAATATGGCTGAAGGGGAGAATTTTGAACTGGCTGAAGTTTTCCATCGCGTGGAAATCACCTGGTAATTGAATTCCCTTTAGGACGAAAGCCAGAGAACGTCGCCACAGAGATTGGGGTTATGCGGTCGTGAGGAGAAGATGGCAAACTCCTCTTTCTCTTTCTTTAACACGGTGCTGTCGCCGTGACCAGGATATATCTGGGTATCATCAGCTAGGGTGAAAATTTGGCTGGTTATGGATTTGATTATCTGCTGGAAATTAGCTGGCGAACTCGTTTTTCCGGGGCCGCCGGGGAAAATGGTATCTCCTGAGAGCAAATATTTCCCGGTTCTGAAACATAAGCTACCCGGGGTGTGCCCCGGTGTGTGCAATACTTCAAGTTTGACATTTCCAAAAGATATGGTATCAGCATCATTTAGCCGGATTTCTGGTGGTGAAGACAGAATCCCGGCATCAGCGGTGTGGGCAGCTAGGGGGATTCCCAATTTAGACCGAAGCTCAGCAAGAGCGCCAGTATGATCCGTATGGTTATGAGTGAGCAAAATGTATCTGGGGTTGGTGCCTTTTAATCGTTCGATAATTTTATCTGCTTCGGCGGGGGCATCTAGCACCACGCTATCTCCGGTTTGCTGACAGGTTACGATATAGGCATTGGTGCCGAAGGCACCTAGCTGAAGCTGCTCTATCTGAAGGTTATCATCTTTGACGACAACGGTCATTTTCTTTCTCTCCGAACAGTTAAACTTTCAGTACTTGTAGCTTATCTTATCGCAGCAGCCGTGGTCAAGAGCACGGTGACTCATTGACGCCTGATGGCTAGCCGATTAAAATAGCACCAAACGAGGAAGTAAGGAGAATGATATGGAACGAATCTGGGCACCTTGGCGGATACAATATATCGAGATGGAAAAACCAGAGGGGTGTATTTTGTGTGAAAAACCCAGAGAGAATAAAGACGCTTCAAATTATATTTTGTATCGAGGAGATAAGAACTTCATCATTTTGAATAGCTACCCTTACAACCCCGGTCACCTGATGGTAGCTCCCTACCGGCATGTAGCTAGCCTGGAAGAGCTAACTGAGGAGGAGCGAGAGGAACATTTTGAAATCGTCAGCCGGAGTGTCAAGGTTCTGAGGCAGGTATTTAACCCCGGCGGCTTTAATATCGGTATAAATCTGGGGAAAGCAGCAGGAGCAGGCATAGAAGACCACTTTCATACTCATATTGTGCCCCGGTGGCAGGGTGATACTAACTTTATGCCCATACTGGCGGACATAAGAGTATTGCCGGAAGCCTTGGCTGATACCTATCAGAAGTTACAAGGTAAGTGGTGAAAAAGGATTGACCATGGAAAAAATTAACGAGAGGATAAAGGCAG
>JBHIDQ010000139.1:0-3459 GCA_046760155.1 Dehalococcoidales bacterium
GCTGTCAAGGAAAGCAGAAAGGGAAGCGGACACGCTTCCCTTCCTTTATTCAATACTATCAATAGTTATTATGTTAATTTCTCTAAAAATGTTCTTTTTAACTCCAAATTGGGTAATTTAACCCAAATGTAATTAAGTTGTAACTTTTTCGTTACCTCTAAAGATGGCTTTGTAACAAGTCTGTAACCATTAGTGTTTAAACTATTATTCAAAGAGCAGAAACTTATCACGCTAAGCAGAACTGAATAGATGGGGCAAGTGAAGAGCATGTCAGGGGAACCAGGGTTGACCATTAACGGAAGACACAGGGTGCAAACACTGACAGTGAACGAAGCATCCCAACTTCTCAACGTGCACAGTAATACGCTGAGACGTTGGAGCAACCTCGGCATAATTAGGGCACTCCGAGCTAGCCCTCGGGGTGACCGAAGGTTCAGACTGAAAGATATCGCTCGCTTCATACGTGAACCCCAGGCAAATAAAGCTAACGCGAAGGAAGTCAGATATATAGTGTCACCAATGCTGACAGTAAGCGAGGCAGCCCAACTTCTCAATGTGCACAGTGATACGCTGAGGCGCTGGAGCGACCTCGGGATAATCAGAGCCTATCGAGTTAACCCTCGGGGTGACCGAAGATTCAAGCGAGATGACATTATTCGCTTCATACATGAACCTCAGGCAAATAAAGGTAACGAGAAGGAAATTAAATATATAATGTCACCAATGCTGACAGTAAGTGAGGCAGCCCAACTTCTCAATGTGCACAGTAATACGCTGAGACGTTGGAGCAACCTCGGCATAATCAGGGCGCACCGAATTAGCCCTCGTGGTGACCGAAGATTCAAGCGAGATGACATTATTCGCTTCATGTATAAACTTCACGCACATAACGGTAACGTGAAGAAAGTTAACGTAGAATAGTCGTAAACCTACGTCTCGGCATTTATTTTTAGAGGAAGTAATAGCTATTTGTCCTGTTTCCTAGGGGCCGGAAAGGCCCCTTATTTTTTGGGTCAGCCGGGATTTTTTACCCTAACCCTTATCTCCTTACTCGCTTTGCTACCGATGTGGAATAGTTATGCCTAATAGTGTGCTATAATCAAATTGTGGAAAGGGAAAACATGGTACAAAAAATAATTAAGATTGTTTTGCCATGGCTTACTTTTACCTTGGTATTGCTGCCGATAATACTGGTATTGTTCACCGTGAGGCCGGCCGAGGCTGGCTGACCAGGGGCTAGTTTTGAGCTGACCGTGAATGTCAGCCCAAGTGGTGGGGGTACTGTTCAGGTAAATGGGGTTGCCCCATCCTCTTATCCCGCTAGCTATGACTTTAAAAATGGCACGTCCGTTCGTCTTGAGGCAGTAGCCTCTACAGGTTATAAATTTGATGGCTGGAGTGAAAGCCTAGATGGTACCACTAACCCGGCCACTATGGTGATAGATTGCAACAAGAAAGTCGTCGCTAATTTCTCTCCGATAAATCATACCCTGATTATCAACGTTAAGGGCAATGGAGCTACTACTCCCTCAGTTGGTAGCCATAGCTATGGAAAAGGAAGTACGGTCAGTATCAGCGCTGTTCCCGATAGTGGCTGGCAGTTCGATGGCTGGACCGGTGATGTGGCAGAACCAGATTCGGCCACTACTATGGTAACCATTAACTCCGATAAGACCATTACGGTAAACTTTTCTCAGGTTGGGCATAATTGGTGGCTCACTGGTGGCATTATCGCTGGTGCCATAATTTTTGGTGTAGTTATTGTATTGGCAGTCAGAAGTCGAGCGTCTTGACGTCGCGAGACAAAGTAGTTGGTTCAAGAAACTACCCCGTTCCTCAAGCTAAGGTTTTGCGCACTCTAGAGGTAGCTAGAATTAGCGTAATTACCCCTAATAAGGCAAGAATAGCCGCCTCCTGCCAGAGATGTTCGATACCTACTCCTTTGACTACGATGCCGCGCACGATGCGGAGGAAGTAGGTTAGCGGTATAACCGTGGAAATCCACTGTGCCAACTTTGGCATTGTTTCTAACGGCCAGAAGAACCCGCTGAGTAGGATACTGGGTAGCACTATCAGAAAGCTGGCTTGCATAGCTTGAAACTGGGTACGGGATATGGTAGAGACGAAAAGACCGATACCCAGTGAGAACATGAGGAAAAGAGAAGCTAATGCCAGAAGCAGCAGCAGGTTGCCTCGAATTGGCATACTGAAGATCAGTACTGCCGTGGTCAGAACCAGAATTACCTGGACGTAGGCAATGATGATGTAAGGGATAAGCTTAGCCACAATAAGCTCGCCACGGCGTAAAGGGGTAACGTTGAGCTGCTCGATGGTACCTGCCTCCCGCTCGCGGACAATGGCGAAAGCAGTAAGCAGTACCGTGAGCACCTGAAGGATAAGTCCCACTAACCCGGGCAGGTAAAAAATTGAGCTTTGCATCGCCGGATTGTACCAAACCCGCGGTTGGAGTGAAATCGGAAGCGTCAAATTACTCAATTGTTCTTTAGTCATCAGTTCGGCACCTTTGGCCTGCACGATGAGACTGGCATTGGCTAAGGCCTGTAACCCGGTAGCGGGGTCAGAACCATCAGCAAAAAACTGTACTTGAGCGGTCTCACCCCGATTAATGTTCCTGGAATATTCTGGTGGTATCACCAGAGCTGTCTTGGCGGCGCCCGATTCGATACGTTCGGTAATATCATCATAGTCAGTGGCATAATAATTGACGGAGAAGAATTCCGTCTGGCGGAAGCTCTCAATGAGTTCACGGCTTTCCACAGTGTTACTGGCGTCCCAGACCACCAGCGATACATTTTTGATATCGCTAGCCACGGCATAACCGAAGATGCTCATCTGAATTATGGGTATGGCTACGACCATTGCCATAGTACGCCGGTCTCGGCTGAGCTGGATAAATTCCTTGATAATGATGCTGATAATACGTTGCCACATAATCAGACTCCTTTTTCACCGCTCTGGCTGACCGGAGATAGTTCCTGCGCTTCAACCAGAGAGATAAACACATCTTCCATAGTAAAGGGTATCTTGTCGATACTGTGGACGGTAACATTGCCCTTATGCAAAAGATTTTTAATTTCTGGGGAAGCCGTTTCTGCCTCATCGACCACGACGTGGACAGCGCTGCCGAATAAGCTCACCTGGTGATAGCGGGCATCCGCAGCTAACAATTCCAGTGTTTGAGCATAGTCCGAACTGACCACCTCTATTAGTTCCCCCTTTACTTGTTCTGTCTTTAGTTGGAGAGGACTCCCGAGGGCAATCAATTTCGCCTGATACAACAAACCAAGTCGGTGACAATGCTCTGCCTCATCCATATAGTGAGTGGTGATAAATATCGTTGTGCCATGAGCCGCCAATTCCTGTATCAGTTCCCAAAAAGAGCGGCGGGATAGCGGGTCAACCCCGGCAGTAGGTTCATCCAAGAAAATCACCTCCGGG
>JBHIDQ010000140.1:0-3401 GCA_046760155.1 Dehalococcoidales bacterium
CCTCTCTTCCAAATTATCCCCCTTCCCTTATCAAGGGAAGGGGGTAAGGGGGATGGATTGGTAATAATCTCACTCTGAGGGATATTGCCATAATGTCAGCATTCAAGCGGATATGTTATCATAGAAGACAGGATAAAAAACGGAAGGTGACCAAGATGAAGATTATTGACCTGCGTAGCGATACCATAACCTTACCCACGGACGAGATGCGTCAGGCTATGTATGAAGCTGAGCTGGGGGATGATGTCCATCGGGAAGACCCCACCGTCAACCGCTTGGAGGAACTGGCCGCCCAGATGATGGGCAAGGAGGCGGCTCTTTTCACGCCCAGCGGCACGATGAGCAACCTCCTTGGTGTCCTGAGCAATACTCGCCCCGGTGATGAAATCATCGTTGGCAGTGAGGCGCATATGCTCTGGTACGAGGTGGGAGGAGCCTCGGCTTTGGGAGGAGTTGTTATTCGTACCGTGCCCAATGACGAGGACGGCCGGTTAGACCCTGATGACGTCGAGCAGACCATCCGTGGGCAAAACATTCACTTCCCACAGACTACCTTACTCTGTCTGGAGAATACCCATAACCGCTGTGGTGGTGCCGTGCTGACCCAGGAATACACCTCAGCTATGGCTCAACTCGCTCACCAGTATGGACTCCGGGTTCATTTAGATGGGGCGCGCATCTTCAACGCCGCCATTGCTTTAGGTATAGCCGCCAGCACATTGGCTGAGCCCGCGGACTCGATTGGCTTCTGCCTCTCCAAGGGTCTCAGTGCCCCGGTGGGCTCTCTCTTCTGCGGCACTAGAGAGCTGGTGGAAGGGGCTCGTAAGTGGCGCAAGATGCTGGGTGGAGGCATGCGTCAGGCGGGAGTTATTGCTGCCGCCGGCATGGTGGCTCTGCAGAAAATGGTCAATCGTCTGGCGGAGGACCACGCCACTGCCCAGCGCTTGGCCGAAGGTCTAGGCAATATTCCCGGCTTCACTGTTCACCCGGAGAAAGTTCAGACCAACATCGTCAATTTCGAGTTCCCACCGGAAATTTCTGATCCCGTGCCCAGGGCGGGGGAGAGGGGAGTCAAGTTTATTTCTCACGGCGGCCGGAAAGTGCGGGCAGTCACCCACCGTATGATTAATGCCGAAGATATAGACGAGGCTCTCAACCGTCTGGAAAGATTGGTAAAAGAGCCGGGTTAATGAAAAAACAGGTTTAAGTCGTTCCTCTCCCTTTCATAAAGGGAGACTGGAGAGGGATTTTAGCCGTTCGTATACCTCTTCCCTGTCTGGCGGACAACCCTCTATCTGGTTTGCGTCCTCACCATCAAGGCAGGCGCAGTCGCCGACCAGCAGGTATGCCTTGTCCTTTGCTATTTGCGGTTCCTCGCCCACGTGGATACGTAGAGGCTGCTCCAGTCTGGCACCGCACTCACCAAGCTGCAATAGGCTGGAGATGAGCGGGATAAGGCAGCCACTGCACGCCTTCTCGATGCCGGCAATTTCCAGCTGAGGAAAATACTGCCCTATTTGCTCCTGTGGCAACTTGACCTTGAATTTTAACCGCTTCAGTTCCTCGCCGATAATGTCAATCCGTGTTAGATCACCTTCACCCAGCCCCGCTTTTGCCCCTAGGGTTACCGTGGGTACTTCCGCCGGGTCTATGCCCATCAGTGCGCCGCCCACCGCATCTACCGCCACCACATCGGAGCTGACCAGGAGTAGAGGGGTCCCAATTTGTATCTTGCGGCTGGAATAACCAACGCTGCCGAGGGTTTTGGCGGTGGCGTCAATGACATTGAGCGTGGGTCTGACTATCTTGTTCAGCTCAACGATGGCTCGGTTCAGGTCACGATTGTGAAATCGCGGCTTATCCTCTCGCTTGAGGCAACCCTTCAGATTTTTCATTGCCAGGGTAACTGTGGTCTGGGAGTGTGTCTTCAGTACCGGCACATTGATCAATTTGTCAACGGAAAAAGCGAATTCGGCAACTCTGAACTCATCCGGCGTGGCGTCTGAAATCCGGTTAAAGGTTCGATAGCGGTGCTCATCAAAAAGCACCCACTCGATGCCCAATCGTTCTGCCATCTTACTGATACCGGTATGGGTGAAGCAGTCCCTGAGGTGTGATTCCGACTGATAGTAACTCGGCCCCTCGCCGATAATCACCCGCGCCGCACCAGCCTCAAGACAGTAGCGGGCGACCGCTTCGACGACTTTGGGATTGGTGATATCGCCGCTGTCCGGGGCAAGGGGTTCATACAGGTTGGGTTTGATGAGCACCCGGTCACCCCGGCCGACTGGTCTCTCCCCGATGTCACTGAGCGCCTTGCTGAAGGCGGCGTAAAAATCGTTTTCCGTTTTAACGATGGAAACTTTGCTCATGGTGTTAACCGCGTACCCTGGTACTAATCGAGGAATTTTATTTCTGAAGCCGGTCTTTTCTTGATCTCAACTTCGATGCCGGCTTCACGGAACAGGTCGGCAAAGGCGCTGTCATTGTAGCTGCCAAAACTGACCAGCCGCTTTATCTTGGCGTTGACCAGCATTTTGGCACATAACACGCATGGCGTATGCGTGCAGTAAATGGTGCTCTCCTCCAGGCTGACTCCATGCAGACTGGCTTGGATAATGACGTTCTGCTCGGCGTGGATGCCCCGGCAGATTTCATGCCTTTCTCCGGAAGGTATCCCCAGCTCATCCCGCAGGCAACCAATCTCCAGGCAGTCTTTAGCGCCAGAAGGGGCACCGTTGTAGCCCGTGGCCAGGATGTGTTTGTTTTTTACCGCCACGGCACCGACGTGATGGCGGCGGCAGGTGGCACGCTCCGCCACCACCGAGGCTATTTTTAAGAAATATTCGTCAGTATCTGGTCGGGTCAATCTTTTCATCTTAATCTGGCGATAATCCTTCTCACTTCCTTCTTCAGGTCGGTCACTGAAGCTTCGTTGCCGATGGTGAAGTCAGCCATGGCAATCGGTCCGCCTTTGTCAGTTTTCTCTAGTTCCGCTCGGTCACGGCTGGCCGCCTCCTCCGGCGTCAATTTTCGCTCTGACCTCTGGCTCAGCCGGGCATACCTTGTCTTCGGTGACGCCCAGACAGCGACGACATAAAAATCTTCGCCGTAGTAGTTCTTCAGTAAGGTGTATTCCTCCCACGAGTAAAGCCCATCAATGACGACGTCCGATTGTTTCCGGGCAGCATTAATCCTGGGCAGATTAAGTCGGGCGTAGGCTGACATCCCTTGCTCTTGTCGCAGAAGCTCCCTGACGTAGCGCTCATTTTCCTCGTTCAGCACTAAACCTCGCTTCTTTACTTCCTCGTCGGTGACGTCGCCAAATCTGATTCTAACAAAACCGTTGCTCTCAAAGGCACTGGCAACTTCCGTTTTACCCGCCCCGGCCATGCCCACGA
>JBHIDQ010000141.1:0-3395 GCA_046760155.1 Dehalococcoidales bacterium
CAGGCATTAAAGGATATAGCCTAGAATAGTCAGCGGGTGGGGTGGTAGAATGAGGAAGTTAGGAAGCGGAGAACTACTAATGAACCAATCAGTCAGAGTTCGTTTTGCCCCCAGCCCCACCGGCTATCCCCACGTGGGCAATATCCGGACGGCTTTGTTTAACTGGCTCTTTGCCCGCCACACCGGAGGCAGTTTCATTGTTCGCATTGAGGATACTGATGTTGCCCGCAAGGTTAAAGGAGCACTGGAGGCTATCCTTGATGGTCTGCGCTGGCTGGAACTGGACTGGGATGAGGGGCCTGAGGTGGGGGGTGAGTATGGGCCTTACTTCCAGTCGCAGCGACTGGAATTGTACCGTGAGGCAGCACAGCGCCTGGTCTCACAGGGCGATGCCTACTATTGCTACTGTTCCCCCCGGCGTCTGGAGGAGATGCGGGCGGAGCAGGTCAAACGTAAGCAGTCTATCGGCTATGACCGGCACTGCCGCAACCTGAGCGATGAAGAGAGAAAACGGAAAGAAGCCGAAGGTATCACCCCGGTGGTGCGGTTCAAAATGCCTCTTGAAGGGCAGACCAGCTTTACAGATGTTATCTGGGGGAATGTGGTGGTGGAGAACAGCACCCTCGATGACTATGTCCTGCTCAAGTCGGATGGTTATCCCACCTATCACCTGGCCAACGTCGTTGACGACCACCTGATGGAGATAAGTCACGTGCTGAGGGCGGAAGAATGGTTGCCCAGCGTGCCGCGCCACAAGCGTCTCTACGAGGCACTTGGCTATGAGATGCCGCAGCTCGCCCACCTTCCGATGATACTCGGTCCTGACCGTGCCAAGCTGAGCAAACGGCACGGCGCCGTGTCCATCACCGAGTACCGTGAACGGGGCTATCTCCCCGAGGCGATGGTAAATTTCCTTGCCCTTCTTGGGTGGTCGCTGGACGACAAGACGGACATCATCTCTAGGGATGAACTGGTGAAAAATTTCTCTCTGGAGCGCATCAGCAAAACGGCGGCCATCTTCAACCACGAGAAACTCGACTGGATGAATGGGGTTTTCCTGCGGGAGTTGGGACACGAAGATCTGCTAAGGAAAGTCATGCCATTTATAGAAAGCGGACTGCCTGAAGCTGTTAAACGGCCTATCTCTGAAGAATACGTGAGTCGGATTGTGCCGCTGATTCGGGAGCGGATAAATACGCTGGCGGAGGCCGCAACATACGCTGACTTCTTCTTTCTCGATGAACTGGAATATAACCCATCGTTGTTGATAGGTAAGAAAATGACCGCCGAGACTACGCTCAGGGCACTGAAAGCTGCTCAAGAAAAAATATCCCTGCTGGAGAGCTTTGACCATGATTTGCTGGAAGGTACGCTTCGGCCCTTGGCTGAGGAACTGGGGCTCAAATCGGGGCAGCTTTTCAGCCCTCTTCGGGTAGCTGTCACTGGCCGTGCGGCGGCGCCGCCGCTCTTTGAGACTATGGCGGTGCTGGGTAAAGAAAGATGTTTGAAAAGGCTCGGGGCAGCAATAGAAAGGCTGGGAAATAACTTATGACCACGACCAATTCTGAATCATCACGGGATTTCATCCGGGACATTATAAATGAAGACCTCCGGACCGGTAAATACGGCGGTCGGGTCCATACCCGGTTTCCTCCTGAGCCGAACGGCTATCTGCACATCGGACATGCCAAGTCCATTTGCCTCAATTTCGGCATCGCCGCTGATTTCAATGGCCTCTGCAATCTGCGGTTCGATGATACCAATCCCATCAAGGAAGAACAGGAATATATCGACTCAATCATCGAAGACGTTCGCTGGCTGGGTTTTGACTGGGGAGACCGACTGTACTACGCTTCGGACTACTTTGAGCAAATGTATGAATATGCCGTGCAGTTGGTTAAAGCCGGTAAAGCTTACGTCGATGAACTGAGCCCGGAGGAAATCAGAGACTACCGTGGCACCTTGACTGAACCGGGCAGACAGAGCCCGTATCGAGACCGCTCAGTCGAGGAAAACCTCGACCTGTTCCGGCGCATGCGGGCCGGCGAATTCCCGGACGGTTCACGCGTTCTCCGCGCAAAAATCGACATGACTTCCCGGAACTTGAATATGCGCGACCCGGTCATGTATCGCATTCTGCACGCTGAGCATCCCCGTACGGGCAGTAAGTGGTGCATCTATCCGATGTACGACTGGGCCCATGGTCTTGAGGATTCCATCGAAGGGATTACCCATTCCATCTGCACACTGGAATTTGAAGACCATCGGCCACTGTACGACTGGTTCCTGGACGAGCTGGGCGTCTATCATCCCCAGCAGATCGAGTTTGCCCGACTCAATCTCACCTACACCGTGTTGAGCAAGCGCATGCTTCTGGAACTGGTACAGGGAGGGTACGTGAGTGGATGGGACGACCCGCGGATGCCAACGATATCGGGTTTGCGCAGACGTGGCTACACACCGGAGTCCATCCGCAATTTTTCCCGGCGCATTGGCGTGGCGAAGACCGCCAGCACCATCGATATCGCCTTGCTTGAGCACAGCCTCCGCGAGGACTTGAACCGGCATGCTCAACGCGTTATGGCGGTGCTGCGCCCACTGCGAGTGGTCATTGAGAACTATCCGGAAGGCCAGGTGGAGGAAATGGATGCGGTGAATAATCCCGAGGACCCCGCCTTGGGGACACGAAAGGTCCCCTTTTCGCGCGTGCTGTATATCGAGCGAGATGATTTTCGAGAAGACCCGCCAAATAAATTCTTCCGTCTGGCACCGGGCCGTGAGGTGCGGCTGAGGTACGCATACTTCATCACTTGCGTCGACGTGGTCAAGGATAAAGTGAACGGAGAGGTAGTTGAGCTCCGCTGCACCTATGACCCGGCTACGCGGGGTGGTGACTCCCCGGATGGCCGGAAGGTCAAGGCAACGTTGCACTGGGTTTCAGCTGAGCACGCCCTCGAAGCTGAAGTACGCCTGTATGAGCACTTATTCAGCAGGGAAGACCCAACTGATGTGGAGGCGGGGACTGATTTCAAAGCTTATTTGAATCCAAATTCCCTGGAGGTATTGACCTCATGTCGTGTTGAACCCAGCCTTGCCGGAGCAAGGCCCGGAGACAGGTACCAGTTCGAGAGGCAGGGCTATTTCTGCGTCGATACCGATTCATCTGCCGGGAAAATCGTATTCAATCGTACGGTGCCGTTGCGGGATACCTGGGCCAAGATAGAGAAGCGGGGGGACAGGTAAATTTCCAATCAGACAATGAAAGACTGGCTCAAAGTTTTGGTTTTGCTCTTGGATGAGGTGGCAGCGGTAGTTCTGGTGCTGTTGGTCTTGTGGTTTTTTAAGATAAGAATTCCACTCTTGGTGGCGATTGTTGTCGCCTTGCTGCTCGGTGC
>JBHIDQ010000142.1:0-3388 GCA_046760155.1 Dehalococcoidales bacterium
TTGGGTCGCCCCAAAGCTGATGTTTAATATTAAGGAGGAGAATTAATGACGCACACTTTACATCGACGTGGAACCGCTGAGAGTCTAAGTGGAGACTACGTAATATTAACGATACAGGCGGTTGGCATAAATGAAGACGGTGCTGTCCCCAAGATGCAGGAGTTCTTACGCATTGCTTTACGCCATAACCCGGTGAACATAGGCAGTGTCGACTTGGGGGGCAGGATCGACAAGCCAGAAGAGGTTATCGCCAATCTTCAGAAGATTGCCCACGTTGTCTTTGATAATAAAGAGGCGGTAATCGAGTTCCTCAAAGAGCTCAAAGAGGCAGACCTGGGAATGTCAGTGGTGGTGAGCGGTATTTATGAGAACGTTGACCAGTGCCTTGAGAAAGTCGGACTGAAGCACCATACGGCTAATTTCTCATTAGGGATATGGGGTAAGACCGAAAAACTGCCCAGCGATGATATCCTTGAAGTTACGACTATGTGCGGTCACGCCTTAATCTCACCCAGCTTGGTGAAAGCAATGGTAGCCGAAATAAAAGCCGGAACCAAGACTCCGGAAGCAGCGGCTAAAGTTTTGATGCCGCAATGTGCCTGTGGCGTATTCAATCCTGCCCGAGCGGCTAAGTTGATGGCCGCTATGGCTAAAAAATAGTAAACTGCGCCTTCTGTATTAGCAGATACTTGTACCACCGTCGGCAAATACCGTCTGCCCAGTAACAAAGTCGGAAGCGTCTGAAGCCAGAAACAGAGCGGCAGTGACACAGTCTGAAGGATTACCTGCCCTTCCTCTGGGTATGGACTTAACTATCTCGGCTAACTCGTCAGGGTGGTCTTCGAAATGCTGCCGGTTAAAGTCAGTGATGATGGTACCTGGAGCGATGGCATTGACGGTGATATTGTGCTTTCCCCACTCATAAGCGAACACACGGGTCACGTTGGTGACCCCTCCTTTTGAGATGGCATAAACCGACCGATTGGGCGCCATCTTTTGAGAGCGAAGGGAAGAGATATTGATGATTCTTCCCTTTTTATTGCGTATCATCTCTTTTCCTACCAGCTGGCTGCAAAAGAACATGGCTTTTAGATTTACATTTATTACGTTATCCCAATCCTCTTCGGTGATCTCTTCTATCGGCTTTCTGACCATAAAGCCGGCATTGTTGACCAGAATGTCTATCTTCCCGAAATCGCTGATTACCTTTGCCACCAGTGCTTCTACGGAAGGTATGCTGGTGACATCGGTAGGAATGGCCATGGCATTGAGGCCTTCTTTCCTTAAAGATTCGACTGCCTTTTCCCCCTCGGTGGCTCGGCGGTTGGCAATAACTACGGTAGCCCCGGCGGTAGCCAGAGCTTGGGCGATGGCAAAGCCGATTCCCTGATTTCCTCCAGTGACTATGGCAACCTTTTGTGATAGATCGAACACCTTCATTCTCAAATCCTCCTTTTAGAATTATAGAGATAGAGCATCAAAAGTAACGCAAGTAACTATGAACACAGTTTGCTAAAGTTCTGACTCTTACACAGATAAATAGGTAATAGCTTCATGGCAAAGAAATCGGATAGTTGCCGTACTCTCTGCCGGCTTCGTACATAGCGATGATGTTTTCCATCGGCACCCCGGGTTGAATATTATGTACCGCCGCCAGGATGTAGCCGCCGCCGGGAGCTAGGTCCCTGATACGCCGCCTGACTTCGGACTTTACCTCCTCGGTAGTGCCTTTGGGTAGCACTTTCTGAGTATCGATACCGCCCCAGAAACTCAAGCGGTCACCGAATTCTGGTCCCAGTATACTGGAATCCATATCTTTGGCGGCTACTTGAACTGGGTTAAGGACATCGACTCCAAGCTCAATCAGGTCTGGCAATAGCTTATAAATCGAGCCACATGAGTGCAGGTGAATAAAAGCAGAGGTGTGTTTCTTGACGGTAGCAAAGTATTTTTGATGGCGGGGTTTAAATAGCTCATGATAAAGTTCAGGGGAAACGATGAGCCCATTCTGGAATCCCAGGTCTTCACTGATGGCTACCACATCAGCGAGGTCACCACCCACTTTCAGGATTTCCTCAGCTAGAGCTGAATTATGTTCTACGGCGGCATCAAATAAAGCCGCGGCTAATTTCTTATCGGCAGCTAAGTCGGTGAACCAATCCTCAAAACCTCGCAAAAACTGCGTCGTATGGACAAATGGTACCGGGAGACGTAACACGCTGGCGTAATCAGTTTTCTCCCGATAGTACAAAAGTCGGTCGCGTAGTCCCCGGGTATAACCTGGGTCACCAGGGTCAGGCCAGGGGAAGTTAATGATATCCTGAATGGTAATTGGTCCCGCGAGGGGAGACTTCACCAGGTCATAGTAGAAAGATGTGGGTGGTTTGCGGCGCACTACTCCATACTCATCTTGATAGCCATCTTCTCCAACTGGAATATATGGCTTGCTATCCGGTGTTCCTGGAATCGCATAGCGGAAGTCAGTATCTAATGCTTGAAGGATAGGTTCATGTACGGCTGCGGTCTGCATCATCTTATTGACAATGGTATCCTCAGCCTCGATGCCAAAATAAGCCTTGAGTTTTTGGTACGGTACTACGTGGATACTGGTACATACCGTGCCGCCGAGGTCAAAAGGTATTCTGTCCGGCTCCTGATGGCTGAGTGCTTTGGTGACTCTTTCCCGGTGACTTAAAGACATAAGACCACCTCCCTGATGTGACTATATATGATGACATTATAACAAATTTTGCTTAGATAGTTAGCTTGACAGTCATAAAGCAAGAGGAATAATATAGCCATAATAGTTGCCGACCTAGCTGGGGGAATTAAGTGAGCATAGGCAAACTCTATCGGCTTAGTGATAACCAATTTGTGGCTTTTGTTGACTATCACTTATTCACGCATCCAGCGGCAACAAACTGGTGGGGAGAACTCACCCTCGTCGATTATACTCGCCTTGCCGAGGGTGATACGTTTATGATTGAATTAGAGGACAAGCGCAAAAGCAAATGTCACCTAAAAAAGAAGGTTAATCGGGCGGTGAGTGGGTTTCCATCCCGCTATATATATCACGTCACCGGCTTTAGCCCATTTGAATAGTAAAAAACCACCATAGAGTTTATTCTGGTACCAATCGTTGTTCCTGTCCTTTATCAATCGGCAAATAAAAGGGAAATGATTGGGCATTGTAATCAAGGTGGGGAAATAGCTCCAGAGTATGAAGAGGACAAAGAAGGAGAATCTTGTGGTAGATTAGTGAGAATATCTACTACTCTACCGGGAAGCCATTTTTAGCGTACGCCGCCAAATCCCGGTTCCCGGGCAGAAACTTGGCATTACCCTGTTTTCGCTTTAGCTGGCCATCCTCAATAAGCACCTCACCCCG
>JBHIDQ010000143.1:0-3358 GCA_046760155.1 Dehalococcoidales bacterium
AGACAAGTTCATACCATTGAGGTTGCCTACAATGCTGGTGTCACTGACCCGGTTGAGGATAGCGTCCTGAAAGCGATTCGCGATTTGGGGATAACGGGTGTCAGTGCAGTGAAAACCTCAAAACGTTACCTCATTGAAGGCCAGTTAGCTGACCATCAACTGGAGGTCATTTGCAGTCGGTTACTGGTAAACCCGATTATCCAGCATGTCGTCGAGCAGGAGCAATTAGGCTTTCCGCAAAATCCACAATATAGGTTCAAGTTGGAAGAAATAGACATTCTGACCGCAGACAGGGCAGAACTTTCCCGGCAGTTCGGCTTTTCTGAGGACGAATTTCAGGCTATCGTGGACTACTATCAACAGCAGGGGCGAAACCCGACTGATGTTGAACTGGAGACACTGGCCCAGACCTGGTCTGAGCACTGCGTCCACAAGACATTTAAGGGCCGAATCACTCTTGACGGGAAGACCGTAGATAACTTGCTCAAGAGTACGGTGATGAAGGCAACCAGGGAACTGAATAAGCCGTGGTGCCTTTCCGTTTTTGTCGATAATGCCGGGGTGATTGATTTTGATGGCCGCTGGGCGCTCTGTTTCAAGGTGGAAACGCATAATCACCCTTCGGCGGTGGAACCGTATGGCGGTGCCGCCACGGGCATTGGTGGGGTGATTCGTGACCCCCTTGGCACCGGGTTGGGCGCCAAGCCAATATTGAACACCGATGTCTTCTGTTTCGGCCCCCCCGACCTCCCGTATGAAAAATTGCCCCAGGGTGTTTTACACCCCCGCCGTATGTTTAAAGGAGTTCGGGCGGGGGTAGCCGACTATGCCAACCGCCTCGGCATACCAACGCTTAATGGTGCCATCCTCTTTGACGAACGGTATGTGGCTAATCCACTGGTTTACTGTGGTACCTTGGGACTTTTGCCCAAAAACCTTGCCCAGCGGGGTAAGCAGAAGGCAGGCGACCTGGTGGTCTTAATCGGTGGCCGGACCGGCCGTGATGGCATACACGGCGTAACTTTTGCTTCGGAGCAATTGACTGAGGTATCAACGACCACTTCTTCCAGCTCGGTTCAGATTGGCAATCCCATTGTCGAGAAGAAGATGATCGATATCCTCCTCCAGGCCAGAGACCGGGGTCTGTACTCACGGATAACTGATTGTGGTGGCGGTGGCCTTTCCTCAGCCGTAGGAGAAATGGCGGCGGAGACCGGAGTACGCGTCGATTTGGAGAAAGTGCCCCTGAAATACGCCGGCCTCTCCTATACCGAAATCTGGATTTCCGAAGCTCAGGAGAGAATGATATTGGCCGTCCCACCAGACTGTATCGAAGCTTTACTCAAACTCTTCGCCAGCGAGGATGTGGAGGCAACCGTCATTGGTGAGTTTACCAGCGACCGCCGACTTCAGCTTTTTTATCACGGCAATCTGGTCGGCGACCTGGCTATGGAGTTCTTGCACGAGGGTATCCCCCAGTTAAAGAGGGAAGCGGTGTGGGCACCACCCCAGCATGCTGAGCCTGATTTTGCTCAGCCACCGGATTTGGCTGAGGCTTTATTAGACGTTCTGGGCACCTGGAATGTGTGCAGCAAGGAATGGGTTGTCCGTCAGTATGACCATGAAGTGCAGGGGGGCAGTGTCCTCAAACCTCTGGTGGGTAAGGACAATGATGGCCCCGGTGATGCCGCCATTGTCCAGCCCATCTTGGACTCGAAAATGGGAGTCATTGTCGCCAATGGTATCAATCCCAAATATGCCGATATTGACCCTTACTGGATGGCGGCTTCGGCCATTGATGAGGCGTTGCGGCAGATTATCGCCGTTGGTGGCAATCTCAATCGGGTAGCCCTGCTGGATAATTTCTGCTGGGGGAGTGCCAAGCGGCCGGAGATGCTGGGGGCTTTGGTCCGCGCCGCGCAGGCCTGCTACGATATGTCGATGGTCTATGAAACGCCTTTTATTTCCGGTAAGGATAGCCTGAACAATGAGTTTGAATTTGAGGGGAAGATAATATCCATTCCTCACACCCTGCTTATCTCGGCCATTGGCATTATCGATGATATCAACCAGGCGGTATCGATGGACTTGAAGCAAGTCGGCGACCTTATTTACCTCGTTGGCAGCACCCAGAATGAGCTTGGTGGGTCGGAATATTTGGCTACTCGCGGTTTTATCGGCAATAATGTGCCCAAGGTGAACCCGCCGCGAGCCAAGCAGCTTATGGATAGCTTGAGCAAAGCTACCGCGAAGGGTCTGGTCAGGGCTTGCCACGATTGCAGCGATGGTGGCATCGGCGTGGCAATTGCCGAGATGGCTTTTGCCGGTGGGCTGGGTGCTGCCCTTCAGCTGAAATCAGTCCCCCTCGGTGAACCGATGGCTAGAGATGATTTTATTCTCTTCTCGGAATCGAACAGCCGGTTCTTGGTGGAGGTGGCGTCAGAGAATAAGGATGAATTTGAACGGGCAATGAGAGGAACCAGTTTCGCCGCCATCGGTCAGATTACGGATACCCAAACATTGGAGATATACGGCTTAAAAGGCCGAAAAATTATTGATGCCTCGATTGATGAATTGAAAGGAGCTTGGCAGAGACCGCTGCGGTGGTAATCGATGGTTAAAGCCGTGATATTGCGTGCCCCGGGGACAAACTGTGATGGGGAAACCGCCTTTGCTTTCCAGCAGGCAGGCGCTGAGGTAACCTTGGTTCATGTCAACCAGCTGATTAGGCGTGAGCAAAAGCTATCTGACTACCAGATAATGGTTATCGCCGGCGGCTTTGCCTATGGCGATGATATCGCCGCCGGTAAGGTTTTGGCCAACGAGCTGAGATTGAAGCTGGGCGAAGATGTAATGCGTTTTATTGAAGCCGGGGGACTGATTCTGGGCGTTTGCAACGGCTTTCAGGCGTTGGTAAAAGCTGGCTTTTTGCCGGAACCAACCAAGGGTGGTGCACCACGATTGACTCTGGCTGATAACGATTCCGGTAAATTTGAGTGCCGGTGGGTGCATCTGGCGGTAAATAAGGAAAGCCCCTGTGTCTTTACTCAAGGAATGGACCGCATGTATATTCCCGTTGCCCATGGCGAGGGTAAAGTTGTCGCCGACCCCGAGATATTGCCCGAACTAAACGTAGTTGTGCGTTACACCGATGAGCACGGCGACACTAAAGCCGGCTACCCTCATAACCCTAACGGCTCGGTGGATAACATTGCCGGCATTTGTGACGCCTCCGGCCGCATTTTTGCCCTGATGCCCCACCCCGAGCGCCATATCCGCGGCACCCAGCACCCCCAGTGGACAAGACTGGGAGCTAAAGAATTTGGCGACGGCTTTCCCGTTTTCCTCAACGCGGTCA
>JBHIDQ010000144.1:0-3338 GCA_046760155.1 Dehalococcoidales bacterium
TTCATGGTGCGCACCGAGAGGTCTAGTTGGTCCACCGGCATATTATATTTCTCATCCGGTATCGATAAGCGGATGAGCTGTTCTTCAGCTTTCATCTGAGAAACTTTAACATACTCAACAAACGGGGATAGTTGCTCAATCAGAAGGCTAGCCGCTAGACTAATGGCATCTACCGGTGATGTGGTACCATCAGTCCACACCTCGAGGAGCAGCCGCTCTCGACTAGTCTCTTGGCCAATATGAATTGGCTCGGTGGTAAAGTTAACCTTGCGTATTGGGGTAAAGATGGCATCTACTGGAATTGTTCCCACTGGCATATTATCGCTGGACTTAGCCGGCCGATAGCCCTCACCCAGTTCGACGTCAAATTCGACATAAAGTCTGGCTTCTGGCGAATCCAAGGTAATAAGACCAAGCTCAGGGTTGATAATTTCAAAGTCGATTGAGGGTTTAATGTCAGCGGCGCAAACTAGTCCCTCTCCCTCCACCTCTAGGACTAACTTACCAGGCTGATTAGAAAGCGTTTTTAGTCTTAATGCCTTAACATTGAGTAAAAATTCGGTGACATCTTCCTTGGCATGGGGGATGGTGGTGAATTCATGTCTAATCCCCTCAATTCTGACTTGAGTCACCGCAGCTCCAGGAAGATAGCTCAACAGCACTCGCCGTAAAGCATTACCTAGAGTAGTGCCAAATCCCTTTTCCAGCGGCTCGGCCAGGAATTGCCCGAAGTTATCGGCACTCTCAACACACTCAATCTTAGGGATTACCAGACGAGACAAAAGGATTTACCTCCTTATTAATTATCGCGAGTAATACTCAACTATGGTCTTGCCGTCAAAAGTAGCCTCGATATCATCAGGGGTTGGCAAAGAAAGCATTTGACCAACCAGATTTTTCTTATCCAGGCTTAACCAGCCCAAAACCGATTTCGCTTCAATGCTTTGGGCCAGTTGTTTGAAATATTCAGTTTTGGTGCTTTCCTTTCGCCAGCTAATGGTATCACCTTCTTTGACCAGTGCGGAAGGAACATTGGTCTTGTGCCCGTTGAGCATAATATGCCCGTGCCGGACCAGCTGGCGAGCTTGAGAGCGAGAGTCAGCGAAGCCGAGACGGTAGACGATATTATCCAGCCGTCTCTCCAGCAGTACCAGCAGATTTTCTCCAGTGATGCCGGCTTGTCTCTCCGCCTGGGTAAAAAGCCTTCTAAATTGTCGCTCCAAAATCCCATAGCTGTAGCGAGCTTTTTGCTTCTCACGGAGTTGCAATCCACGGTCGGAAAGCTTCTGCCGTCGCCGCAATTGCTGTTGCCCCGGGGGTTTCGGTCGCTTATCTACGCTGCACTTAGGTGTAAAACACCGATCTCCCTTGAGAAAGAGTTTCTCGCCGCTACGGCGGCATAACCGACAAACTGCTCCTGTGTACCTTGCCATTTCTCCTCTCTTCTACACCCGTCTCTTCTTCCGCGGGCGGCAACCGTTGTGTGGAATAGGGGTTACATCCCTGATGCCGGTAATATAAAGGCCTGAACTCTGGAGAGAACGGATGGCTGCTTCACGTCCGCTGCCCGGACCCTTAACATATACCTCCACTTGACGCAAGCCATGCAACATGGCTTTGCGTACCGCCTCTCGAGCTGCCATCTGAGCGGCGTAGGGAGTACCTTTGCGTGAGCCCTTGAATCCGGCGGTTCCAGAGCTTCCCCAGGCGATAACATTCCCCTCAGGGTCAGCGAGGGTTACTATCGTGTTGTTAAAGGTAGATTGAATATAGGCTTTACCAGCAGGAATAGACTTACGCTCCCGCCGCCTTACCTTGGCTCGTTTCTTTTGTGGCATCCTGCTCTCCTTTGTCTAGTTATTTCTTCGCCATGCCGCGCCTCTGTCCTCTGCCGGCCACCGTCTTGCGTTCACCACGTCGAGAACGGGCATTGGTTCTGGTTCGCTGTCCTCTGGCCGGCAGGTTATGACGATGCCGGCTACCACGATAGCTCCCAATCTCAATGAGACGCTTGATGTTAAGGGTAGTCTCTCGCCTAAGCTCACCCTCAACCTTATACTGTCGGTCAATGGTCTCACGCAGACGATTGACTTCCTCGTCGGTAAGGTCACTCACCTTGGTATCAGGACTGATATTGGTCTGCGCTAGAATCTTCCGGCTTAAGGTAGGACCAATGCCATAAATATACTGCAGTGAAACCCAAGTATGCTTATCTCTAGGTATATCTACTCCGGCGATACGTGCCATCTGCTTCCTCCTTGCCTCATTACTTATCCTTGCCGCTGCTTATGCTTCGGGTTGGAACAAATAACTCTAACCACCCCCCGCCGTTTTACCACCTTACACTTTTCACATCTCACTTTGGCTGAAGCCTTTACTTTCATCTTATATTTCCTTCACCGTTACTTAAACCGGTAGACAATCCTACCTCGACTCAGGTCATAGGGGGAAAGTTCAATTAATACCTTGTCGCCAGGTAAGACTCTAATATAGTGCATCCTTATTTTACCTGAAATATGCGCCAGTACCATATGCCCATTAGCCAACTCAACCCGAAACATGGCGTTAGGTAGCGCTTCCAATACCGTCCCCTCAACCTCAATCGTCTCTTTCTTAGGCATAAACTCCTTTAGTTAGCACCTCCGGTTCACCATCATTAATGACAATGGTATGTTCAAAGTGTGCCGAAAGACTACCATCGGCAGTTAATACCGTCCAGCGGTCATCACCAACTCGGGTACGCCAGTCACCAACATTCACCATTGGCTCCAGGGCAAGGGTCATTCCCTTTTTGAGCACTGGTCCTGAATTTGGCAGGCCGAAGTTAGGTATTTGTGGTTCCTCGTGCATCTCTCGCCCAATACCGTGCCCGGTATACTCGCGTACCACCGAGTAACCTCTTGACTCAGCATATTTCTGAATGGCAGCGGAAATATCCCCCAGTCTTGCCCCAGAACGGGCAGCATTAATACCTGCCTCCAGAGCACCTTTCGTAGTTTCGATAAGTTTTCTGGCGGTTGTGTTTGCCTTGCCGACAGCCACAGTCACCGCAGCATCAGCCTGAAAACCATCATAAACAGCACCGAAGTCAAGAGAGACGACATCTCCCTCACGCAGTTTCCGTTTGCCGGGAATCCCGTGCACTATCTCGTCATTTACTGACACGCAGAGATTAGCGGGAAATCCCCGGTATCCCTGAAACGAAGATTTGGCGCCTCGCCTTTTTACTTCTCTCGCGGCGATATTATCCAATTCTCCAGTCTCCATGCCTGGCTTTATTCGCTTACTCAGTATTTCTAATATAGAGGCCACAATTCTCCCGGCTTGCCGCATCGCGG
>JBHIDQ010000145.1:0-3238 GCA_046760155.1 Dehalococcoidales bacterium
CTCCAGACAAGCCGATAACACCGATGCGGCCATATCACTATCGAACTCCATCGCCATCAGCAGTCCCCGCCCCCGCACCTCTTTAATAGACTTATGCTTCCCTTTTAACCCTTCCAGCCGGTCCATAAGATGCTGCCCCACCTTCTTCACATTCCCCACAATATCATTATCGAGCATAAATTTCAGCGTGGCATAAGCCGCCGCACAGGCCAGAGGATTGCCGCCATAGGTAGAGCCATGCTCCCCGGGGACAAAAACCGCCGCACTATCTTTCGCCATAATGGCACCTATCGGCACGCCACTGCCCAACCCTTTGGCCAGAGTCATGATATCAGGTTCAACGCCGTACTGCTCGTAGGCAAAGAGCGTTCCCAATCTACCCATGCCGGTCTGAATTTCATCCAGAATAAGCAGCCTGCCCTTCTGGTCGCACCACTGCCTTACCAGCTTCAAATAATTATCATCAGGGAGGTTGACCCCGCCCTCTCCCTGCACCGGCTCCAACATTATGGCACAGGTTTTCTCGGTAGTCGCCTTCTTTATGGCCTCAATATTATTGTACTCCACATTGGCGAAGCCAGCCGGCAGAGGAGCGTATGGTTTCTGGTGCTTGGTCTGCCCGGTAGCTGCCACCATACTCAGCGTGCGCCCGTGAAAGGAATTGGTGGCCGTAATAACCTCATAGGCTCCATTCAAATGGTGGTGCCCGTACCGCCGGGCTAATTTCACCGCCCCTTCATTAGCCTCAGCACCGCTATTGCACAAAAAGATTTTATCCAGACAGCTGTTGTTGACCAGAAGCTCGGCAAACTTAAGCTGAGGAACGGTATAAAACTGATTTGAAGTCTGCAGGAGGGTGTGTGCCTGCTCCGCCAATGCCGCAGCAACCACCGGGTGACTGTGCCCCAGACTGTTGACCGCCCAGCCGGCCACAAAGTCGAGATACTCACGCCCGTTATCATCCCACACCCGTGCCCCCTCCCCCCTGACCAGGGTCACCGGCGTCCGCTCCACCGTGTGCATAAAATATTTGCGCTCAAGCTCCTGCCAGTTAGTCATTGTATTGACCTCACCCCCTTTAGATTTTTGATAACCCTATCCCCCTCTTCCATGAAATTATAAACTCTAAAGTTTAGAATTTAGGATTTAGTATTTAGTATTTAAGACCTATATATTGTCGTCCCCCCGCCCTTCTCCTCAATCTCACGGAGCAAAGCATGTGGCTCTCTCCCATCGATGATGCTGGTCGCCGCGGTGGTTGCCAGCGCCCGCACGCAGGCTTTAATCTTGGGTATCATCCCCCCGGAAGCTACCCCGGAAACCACTAATGCCTCAGCCTCGCTCGATGATAACCGCGACAGCAACTTGCCTGACTGGTCACTGATACCAGCCACATCGGTCAAAAAGATAAGCCTTTCCGCACCAATCGCCGCCGCGATGTCACCGGCTACCAGGTCGGCATTAATGTTAAGCATCTGCGGCGCCTCTTCCGCTCTATCAAAAAAATGGAGGCCTATTGGTGAAATCACCGGCACATAGCCAGCCGTCAACAAAGCCTCCAGAAGCCCCACGTCCACCTTCACCATCTCACCCACGTAACCCAGCTCCATATTTTTAACCTTGCTCTGAATAAGTGCCCCGTCAACGCCGCTGATGCCCACCGCCCGACCACCCAGATTATTAATCTCGGCGGCAATCTCCTTATTGACCAACCCCGCCAGCACCGCCGTCGCCACCTCCAGCGTTGCCTTATCCGTTACCCGTTCGCCACGGACAAATTTGGTGTCCACCCCGTGCCTGCCAAGCCACTCGGTAATCAATTTACCACCACCATGAACCACAACTAATAACCTGCCCTGCTTCTGGAGATGAACGATATCCTCAATGGTGGTATCATGACTGCCTAAAGTAGCCCCACCAATCTTAATCACCATCACTTTATTCATTTCAACCCTCATCTTATCAACCCCGTCTCAGGTTGTGTAATGGCTGTTAATCGTCACGTACTCCTCGGACAGGTCACAGCCCCAGGCAGTAGCCGTATCATTTCCCAGATTAAGCTCTAGAATTATCGATACCTCGCTTCCCTGCAATAAGCTTACCGCCTCTTCCCGGTCGAAAGGTTGCGGGCATCCTGCCTTTAACAGACAGAGGTTACCCAGGTAAAGGTCAATTTTTGCCTCCACCACCTCCACACCACTCCGCCCCACCGCCGCCACCACCCGTCCCCAGTTGGGGTCATTGCCGTGTATTGCTGACTTTACCAGTGGTGAGCTGACTATCGTTCGGGCAGCTAACCTGGCGGCAGCGATGTTGGGTGCCCCGCCAACCGTAACCTCGACAAGTTTGGTGGCCCCCTCACCATCACGCGCCATAGCTTTGGCAAGATGGATGCACAGCTGGTTGAGAGCCTCTTGGAAGACTTCCGCCCGCCGACTCCCCGATACAATTGGCTCACCGCCCGCCAGCCCGTTAGCCATTAGCAGCACTGTATCATTGGTACTGGTATCACCATCGATGGAAACCAGATTGAAGGAAATGTCGGCCGCCTGGCGCAAAGCCGACTTGAGAAAATCCGCATCCGTACCGGCATCGGTGGTCAGAAAACAGAGAAAAGTAGCCAGGTCAGGATGAATCATCCCGGCGCCTTTGGCCACCCCACCAATGATGAACCCGCCCTCATCACTTTTGACCGCTACTTCCTTGGGCACGGTATCCGTGGTCATCATCGCCCTGGCCAGCCGGTGCCCGCCGCTGCGAGAAAGCATGACCTGCACCATGCCCGCTCTCAGCCGCTCCATGGGTAAGCGCTGTCCAATCACCCCGGTACTGGCCACCAGAACACCTTTCGGCGAAACGCCAATCACCTCAGCGGCTAGCTTTGCCATCTCCTCAGCATCAGCTAAACCCTTCTCACCGGTACAGGCATTGGCACAACCGCTATTTATCACTACGGCTGAGGCTTTGCCGTCTCGCAATCGCTGCTGGCACAAAACTACCGGTGCCGCCTTGATTCGGTTGGTGGTAAATAGACCCGCCACCACACAGGGAACTTTGGAAGCGAGAATGCCAAGGTCTAAATCTTTCCCCTTTTTTATGCCGGCGTAGGTGGCACCGGCCTGAAACCCCTCGGGCGAGGTAACACTACCCGAAGGAATAAATTCGAACTCGGCTTTCATTAACCAAACTATATCACACTGAACATAGCTGAGGCAATGCTGGCATAACTGAACTCTAA
>JBHIDQ010000146.1:0-3231 GCA_046760155.1 Dehalococcoidales bacterium
TCCTCATGGTTACTGCCTACGCTTCTCTAGAAACAGCGGTGCAAGCCTTGAACGAGGGTGCATCTGCCTACATCACCAAGCCCTTTCACGTAGATACGATTTTGAATACCGTCACGGAGGCATTAGAAAAGCAACGATTGGTAATGGAGAACCGGAGACTTTTTGAGACGGCGCAGCGGGAACTGGCGGAACGTAAGCGTGCCGAAGAAGAAAGCAAACGATATTCCGAGAAGTTGCAAGAGCTAATCGAGAACATCACCAAAGCGATTGCCTTAACCACCGAGTTACGTGACCCGTACACTGCTGGCCATCAGCAGCGGGTTACCCAGCTAGCCTATGCTATCAGCAAGGAGATGGGCCTCAACAAGGAGGTGATTGCGGGCATCCGTGTGGCCGGGAGTCTTCATGATATCGGCAAAATGTACATACCTAGTGAAATTCTGACTAAACCCGGTAGATTAACCGAGATTGAATTCGATATGATTAGAACCCACCCCGAAGCTGGTTATGGCATAGTGAAGATGATCGATTTTCCCTGGCCGGTGGCTCCAATCGTGCTTCAGCATCATGAAAGGATGGACGGTTCCGGCTATCCGGCCGGTCTAGCCGCTAAAGACATTCTCCTCGAAGCCAGAATCTTGGGAGTCGCTGACGTTGTTGAGGCGATGGCCTCTCACCGACCTTACCGACCGGCCCTCGGTATCGATAAAGCGTTAGCGGAAATCTCCCGGAAGAGAAAGAGCCTCTATGACCCTGAAGTGGTAGACATTTGCCTGAAGCTTTTTACCGAGAAGCAGTTTCACTTTCACTGAACTGTACTGCGTGGACGTTAAAAACAGTCCAAGACTGACCGGCCACTATAGTCTTTCTCATGACACGGCATCATCGCTACTTGTTCCCTTTGACTAAAATCCGCTTGGTTAGTTACCGGCGCAATAAACACTGCTGACTCTCTTTTACAATAGTGGCCAAGAGGTTTTCCATACCGGGCATAAGTGAATAAAAAATCTCTTTAGACTAAGCCACATCTCCAGATTTTGAGGAAATTTCATCACTTCTTAATGGATTTTTAATAGATAATTAACTCCAGTAGGCTAGAATAAAAGTGTGAAGTGGACAACTGGAGAAAATCATACCAAAGTAGTATTGACATTTTGCTGCTTGACTACCTAAATTTAAGGTATACTTGACATTTGACATTTGGCAAATTAATATTATTTATGTAAACAAAAGTGAGTATGACGCAGGTTAAAAGGGGAGGTTAGTCCTGGTGTTCAAATTACGTGGTCAGCGGCGTGCGGCAGAGAAACAAAAGAGAAAGCAGTTGTGGGGAAGGGATTTTAACATCGTCAAAAACGGACTGGATGAAGAGCAGGTAATTGGCTTTGTCACTGAGTTAGTGGCGGGACAGGAAACTTCATCTCCGCCTTCAGTTCGCTCCATTATTCAAACGGCGATAAAAGACGCTGAGCAGATAATTGAGAACATCAAGGCGAGGGCAAGTGCCGAGGCAGAAGAGGAAGCGGCCCGAATTATTGCTCAAGCTAGGCAGGAAGTTGCCGGGAGAAAAGAAGAACCTAAAACGGCAGTCGGGGAAGAAGTAGAGGATATTCTATCAGTAGCCAATGAGGTTGTGGAAGAAAAGATCGAGGAACCTGTCCAGCTTTCCGAGGAAGCTACCGGAAAGGAAATAGAGGAGGCTACTCAACCCGGAGAAGAGGCCGCCGAATCTGAGCCAGAGGCAGCCGTGGCCGAGTCTTCAGGACAGCGCGCCCCAGAGAAAATAGACGGCAGAAAGGAAACCGAACCTAGTTTACCAAAACCAGATAGAAAATCCCTTTATACTGGTCAGGTAGAGCTGGATTTAGGCGTACCGGTAGCCCCAAATATGATGGCAAAATTATATAACTACTTGCAAACGACGCCCGAAATAAAATTTGTTCGTGTTAGTGGCTCTTGGAATCGTGGCAGTACCATAACTGTCGTGTTAGATAAACCAATTCCCTTAATCAGTACCATCTCATCAAAAATACCTGAGGCAGAAGTAACCCCCGAGCAACCCAGAACAGATGCCTTTGCCAAGGGAAGGAAGGGAGTAAAAAGAATCAGCATCACTCCAAAAGAAAGCTAATACCGCTCACCTCAATTGGTGGCTCATCACTGAGATTTAACAAAACAGATACTCATTCTTTGGTTACCTGGGGAGAAGAAAATGGAGACAACCGAAAAAAAGGCACGCAAAGATTTAGGCCAGATACTGCTTGAGGCTGGACTGGTTACCGAAGAGCAGTTACAACGTGTCATCGATTTGCAACAGAGGACTGGCGACAGGTTCGAGGAAATTTTGCTGCAACAACGGTTTATCACACCGCAACAATTAGCCTTTTTTACCAGTCTGCAACTGGGAATCCCCTTCATTAATTTGAAGAAGGAGGGGGTTAAAGCTGAAGCGATAAAGTTAGTTCCCGAGCCAGTGGCCCGGAAATATGGCGTTATCCCCGTAGATACGACTGATGGTGCCATAGTGATTGCCATGGAAGACCCCAAGGACATTGAGGCCATTGAGGACTTGGCTGCAGTGACGATGAAGAGAATCGAACCGGTGATTAGTACTTCTCAGGATATCCAGGAAATGATTGACATCAACTATCGGGTAGGTGGGGAGCTTGAGGAACAACTCAGTCAAATCCCCACTCGTTACCGCGGTGGCGCCGGGATCAGGGAGGCACGACTTTCGGCTGAGGCAATCGCTCAAGCTCCAGTTGTCCGTGCTATTGACCTTCTTATCAAGCAGGCAGTGAGAGACCGGGCTTCTGATGTCCACGTTGAGCCTCAGGAGGACAAACTACGTATTCGCTATCGCATTGATGGTATTTTGACTGATGTGATGTCGTTACCCTTGAGTGTACATGCGCCACTGCTTTCCCGGTTGAAAATAATGGCTGGGCTGAATATTGCGGAGCGCCGCCGCCCTCAGGATGGACAAATCACCTTTGACATGGATGACAGACAGGTAGATATCCGGGCGGCCACTTCAAATACTATCTATGGGGAAATGTGCGTGCTGCGTATTCTGGATAAAGCCTTTGCTTTCATGCCTTTAGCCGAGATCGGTTTTCTACCTGACGTCTTGGGAAGATACATGCAAATGGTGAAAACTCCCTTTGGCATGATACTAATCAGTGGTCCTACCGGTTCGGGTAAGACCACCACTCAGTATGCCACCGTTAA
>JBHIDQ010000147.1:0-3095 GCA_046760155.1 Dehalococcoidales bacterium
GAGTTTTGAGTTTATGAGTTGACTTGTATGTTTCCCACTGATTGGCCGATAACGACAAAGATACTAGTATGCACACACAATTAGAGATAATTTTGTGAGTCTGTGATGAATCGCCTCTATGTTTTTGTAGATGTGTCGGGGAACTATGACTTTTCTGCGACAGGCACGAAGTACATAGTGCTTACAAGCGTAATGAGTACAGATATTTGTCCGGGTGTCTTGGAACTTTATAAGTTGAAACATGACATGATAGACCAGGGAGTTGATATTGAGTATTTTCATGCTGCTGAGGATAAACAAACCGTTCGTGACGGAGTCTTAAAAATAATTGCTGGCCTCACGAACTTAAGAATAGATAGTATTGTTGTAGAGAAGAGGAAAACTGCGCCTAAAATTAGACCACTTAAAATTTTCTACCCCAAAATGATTGAATACCTTCTGAAGTATCCTTTTGACCCACAGCGTATTGACGTCAGCGGTTTTGATAAAGTATTTATATTTATGGACAGAGAGGGTTCACGAGCAAGTGAAAGGGATGCCGTAATTAAAGCTATAAAGATGTCACTGGCTCGTCATTTAGGAAAAGTACCGTATGTTATCTGTATGCATTCTTCTGTGTCCCACTATTACTTACAGATAGTGGATTATTGTAGCTGGGCTATATATGTGAAACATGAAAGAGGGGAGCACAGACCATACAGTAAAGTTCAAGGTTTGGTCAGTAGCGAATTTCGTATATTTGAAGATGGAAATATCGACTGGTATTAAAAATTGACCCCTCTAGCTAGCCAATTAGCAGTGCCCCATGGGCACGTTCACTAGAGGGGAACCTTTACACAAGCCCTTTTCTACTCAAATACTAGAATAGCACTAAATTCTTAATTTGTCAATAGTATTATGACGTAATTAGAAGAAAACGGTTGGTTTCTCATTCGAATACCAAGCAACCTCACACTCTATTCTGCCTCTTCCCTTTCTCCCTCACTCCCCATCTCTTCCTCAAGCTGCTCCATAAGGCGGGCGGCTCTGGGATAACCGATATGGAGACGCCGCTGCAGGAAAGAAGTGGAGATGTGCTGGTGCTGCTGCGACAACTCCCGAGCAGCCTCCAGTAGCGGGTCTTCGGGGTAGACTCCCCTACTGGCGGCTAGTGTCGAAGATGGAACAATCTCCTCAACCTTCAATTGAGCTGCCTCTTCCGGCCGCTGGCTGTTCCAGAAGTAAACCAGCCGCTCCACCTCAGCATCAGAGACGAAGCACCCCTGAAGGCGCTTCGGTTTGGCCGCCTCGGTGGGCATATAGAGCATGTCTCCCCTGCCCAAGAGCTTTTCGGCGCCACCGCCATCGAGGATAGTGCGTGAATCCACCTGAGAGGTAACGGCAAAGCTAATACGGGTGGGAAAGTTTGCCTTAATCAAGCCGGTGACCACATCCACTGACGGGCGCTGCGTCGCCACCACCAGGTGAATGCCGGTAGCCCGGGCCAGCTGGGCCAAGCGACAGAGGATATGCTCTACTTCGTCAAAGCCAGCCATCATCAAATCAGCCAGTTCGTCAATGATGAGCACCATATAGGGGAGTTTCTCGGCTCCCTGCTTAGTCTTATTGTAACCCTCAATGTTGCGGGCGCCGGCGGTAGCTAATTTCTGATAGCGCTGGTCCATTTCCTTGCTCAGCCAGCGCAAAGCACTCAGCGCTTTATTGGTATCAACGATAACCGGAGTAGCCAGATGCGGTATGCTGTTATACGGGGTTAACTCAACCCGCTTCGGGTCAACCATGATGAAACGGACATCAAAAGGCGTATTATGCAGCAGCAGACCACATATAATGGTATTGAGGCAAACCGTTTTGCCGCTGCCGGTAGCCCCGGCGATAAGCAGATGAGGCATTCGGGACAGGTCAGCGGATATTGCCTCGCCGCCGGCACCTTTGCCCAATGCCAGCGCCAGCTTAGACCTAGCCTCTATTTTCTGAAAAGCACTGGTCTCGATTACGCCGCGCAGACTGACCACGCTGGCACTGATATTCGGCACTTCAATGCCGACGACCGATTTACCCGGTACCGGGGCTTCAATCCTGATGCTGGGGGCGGCCAGCGCCAGTGCCAAGTCGTTAGCCAGGGAGGTAATCCTCTCCACTTTAACCCGGGTCTTGGCTACCTCCTCCTGCACTACCCTGACCTCGCCGTCTCTGTCCCTTTCCTT
The DNA here is from genome assembly GCA_046760155.1 of Dehalococcoidales bacterium. GTDB lineage: Bacteria > Chloroflexota > Dehalococcoidia > Dehalococcoidales > RBG-16-60-22 > JBHIDQ01. The sequence goes on from JBHIDQ010000147.1 coordinate 2,208, forward strand.
TCTTTCCTTTATTCTTCTATCCCAGCCCGGTTCGATGCCGAACTGGGTAACCGTTGGGCCAGCGTTTATCTGCACCACTTTGGCTTCAACACCATAGCTGGCGAGAGCATCCTCAATAATCTTAGCTCTCCGTATATTATCTGCCTCACCAAACTCGACTTCGGGAATGCGGTCCAGAATATCAATCGGGGGCAACCGCCAGCCATCGACGACAACTAAATCGGATGATTGGCCATATTTCTTCCACACCTCCTGAGCCACCTGCCGCAAATCCTGGGGAGTTGGGGTGGGAGTAACTACAGAAGCGGCGGTTTCCTTTTCCGGTGGCGTTACCAACGGAGATTTGGGGATGACTCTCTCCGGTGGCCCCATTGGCTTTGCCATCTCAGCTGGCATGGCTGGCTTTTCCTCAAGGGGTGGTCTGGGGTGAGCCTGGACATGCATTGGCGGCTGAAGCTGTTCCTCTCGAAGCTGTTTCTCGAGATACTTGGGGACGGGTGGCTTTTTAAATTGTTCACGCAGCCAGAAAATGAATTTGGCCACCAGTCGAAACCAAGCCAGAGGTGCCGCCAATAAAATACCAACGATAGCTAAGCCTAAGATGCGAAGAATACCGACAATCTCTGGCGCTGGATAACTAATAATATCCCGTCCAAAGCTACCACCCAGCTCAAAAAAGCCTAGTATTCCCCAGATAGCTAAGATTAAGGCAGCACTCCCCAGCCAGCGATTACCGCGCAAGATGAACGAAGACAGCTTCCGTCGCTTTACCTGAACAATCAGCATAATGATGGCAGCGGCAATAAATATCAGTCCCCAGCCGAATAAAGCGACCAAATTGGACCACTTCCAAACGACAAGCGCCGTGATTACCGCCAGCAGGATAAG
>JBHIDQ010000148.1:0-3014 GCA_046760155.1 Dehalococcoidales bacterium
TCGCTGGGGTTCCAGGTCCAGTTGAACTTGGGCACGGACAAAACGGTGGTGGCGATTCTGGGAAGCCATACCGGTCAGGTGCCTACCGATACCTTCGCCGTGCTCCCCGGGGTAGAAAACGTCACCCGAATCATGAAGCCCTACAAGCTGGCCTCCCGGGAATTTAAGGCAGAGGATAGCCTGGTTTCGGTTGGTCGTCTCAAGATTGGGAGTAAACGTGTGGTGGTCATGGCAGGGCCCTGCGCCGTGGAGAGTGAAGCGCAGCTTATGGAGGCAGCTCAGGCAGTAAAAGAGTCAGGGGCCAGCTTTTTGCGGGGTGGCGCCTTTAAACCGCGTACCTCTCCTTTTAGCTTTCAGGGTCTGGAGGAAAAGGGACTGGAGCTACTGGTACAAGCCAAGGAACGTTTCAACATACCAGTGATTACTGAGGTAGTTGACCCTCATGACGTTGACCTGGTGGCCAAGTCGGCGGATATTCTTCAAGTCGGTGCTCGCAATATGCAGAATTTCGCCCTGCTGACCAATGTTGGCAAAAGCCAGCGTCCAGTCGTTCTCAAACGTGGTTTTTCCAGCACGATTACCGAATGGCTTACCGCCGCCGACTACTTACTGGCGGAGGGAAATAATCAGGTCATTCTTTGCGAGCGGGGAATCAGAACCTTTGAGGAGAGCGTTCGCTTTTCTCTGGATATTTCTTCCATCCCGGTGGTTAAGAAATTCAGTCACTTGCCGTTGATTGTTGACCCCAGCCACGCGGCTGGTCACTACTCGCTGGTGCCAGCCATCGCCAGGGCGGCGGTGGCGGCCGGTGCCGATGGGCTTCTCATTGAAGTTCACCCCAATCCGAAAGAAGCTTTGATAGATGGTCTCCAGTCGCTCACCCTGTCAGATTTCGCTCGGTTGATGACCGAACTGAAAGCAATTGCCAAATCGGTGGGCAGATATATCTAACGCCGGTATTGGTGTAGATGGATAAAGCCAGTAGATGGAAAAAGTGCTATTATCTTGGAGTGGCGGTAAAGATAGTGTCATGAGCCTTTATGAAATCCAAAACAGCGGCAAATATGAAATAGTATCTTTACTGACCACCATAAATAAGGACTATGACCGGGTCAGCATGCACGGTGTACGCCGGGTTTTGCTGGAACAGCAGGCACATTCTCTAGGTCTGCCGATGACAAAAGTTTTGGTGCCCAAGGATTGTTCCAATGAAGAGTATGAGGCCAGAGTAGGCGAAGTCCTGAGCAGGTGCAAACAAGACGGCATCACTCAGGTAGTTTTCGGCGATATCTTTCTGGAGTGGGTGAAAGAATATCGAGAGAATAATTTAGCCAAGTTAGGCATGAAGGGAGTCTTTCCAATATGGAGGAGGGATACGGCTGAACTTACCCGGTCATTTATCACGCTAGGTTTTGAGGCGGTCATTACCTGTGTTGATACTAAGTTGCTGGCTCAGCGATTTCTGGGCAGGACGCTTGATGAGCAATTTCTGGCCGATTTACCGCCGACGGTTGACCCGAATGGAGAAAATGGCGAGTTTCACTCTTTTGTCTTTGCTGGGCCGATATTCAAAGAAAGAATTGCCTATACCTTGGGCAAAACAGTGCAGAGGGATTCGTTTTACTTTTGCGATTTGTTACCGAAAGAAGGTATGAAGTAATGGCTAACCCAATTAAATTTGGCACTGATGGCTGGCGAGGGATTATCGCTCAGGACTTTACCTTTGACAACGTGCGGTTCTGTGCTCAGGGGGTAGCTGATTACCTAAAACAGTCGGGCTTGGCTACTAAAGGACTGATTATCGGCTATGATACCCGCTTTGCCTCTGAGGACTTTGCCTCGGCAGCGGCGGAGACAATTGCCGGCAACGGAATAAAAGCTTATCTTTGTTCCAAAGCAACACCAACGCCGGTTATCAGTTTTGGGGTTCTGGCGAAAAAGGCAAGCGGTGCTATCATCATAACTGCCAGTCATAACCAGGCTATCTGGAATGGCTTTAAGTATAAAAATGAGCATGGCTCCAGCGCCCCGGATAAGGTTACCGTCCAAATTGAAAAATTTATTGCCCAGGCTCTGGCTGCCGGAAAAGTAAACCAATTGCCCTTGGACGAAGCTTTAACGCAAGGACGGGTGGAGTATCTTGACCTAGCCCCAGTCTACTTAGACCAGGTAGCCAAGTTAATTGACCTAAATGCACTGCGCCAGTCAGGTCTGAAAGTGGTCGTTGACTCGATGTACGGCGCTGGTGCTGGCTATCTTAAAGGGATGCTGGAAGGAGGAAGCACCGGGATAATAGAGATACATGGCGAGCGCAATCCGCTTTTCCCTGGTATGGAACGACCTGAGCCAATCGCGGTCAACTTGGCACAGCTTTCAGCTACAATTAAGGAGCACCGCGCCAACGTGGGCTTGGCGACTGATGGTGATGCCGACCGAATGGGCATCGTTGATGAAAAGGGGACATTTTTGACGCAACTCCAGGTCTTTGCTCTGCTCTGTCTCTACCTGCTTGAAGTGCGTGGTGAACGTGGTGCCATCGTTAAGACAATAACGACGACCAGCATGCTTTATCGTTTGGGAGAAATTTTTAAGGTACCGGTATATGAGACACCAGTGGGTTTTAAATATGTCGCCCCGCTGATGCGTGCCGAAAAGGCCTTTATTGGTGGTGAGGAGAGCGGCGGCTATGGTTTCTGGGGTCATGTGCTCGAACGTGATGGCATTCTGGCTTGCCTCTATTTCCTCGACATGATGGTTAAGACGGGTAAAGCCCCGTCGGAACTATTGGACTATCTTTACTCTAAGGTAGGCCCTCACTACTACCAGCGGATGGATGTCCGATTTCCCGAAGAAGAACGTCAGGCCATCATTAACCGCCTGCAGAATAATCCTCCGCAATCTATTGAGGGGGTTAAAGTGGCCAAGCAGGACACGACGGACGGTTTCCGCTTTATTCTGATGGATAATACCTGGCTGCTGATTAGATTTTCCGGAACGGAGCCGGTGCTGCGTAT
>JBHIDQ010000149.1:0-2967 GCA_046760155.1 Dehalococcoidales bacterium
GGTATTCGCCATCGGTATTCGTCTATCTTCTCCAGAGGTCCATTCCACTGCGCCATACTCTCACCTCCTAAATATCAAGGATAACCTGGACCTGATTTTTATCCTTGTCTACTTTAAGCATATGATAGGTAGCTGATTTAACTCCCGTCTTCAGCTGATGGCGGGAAGGGTCGTATTTCTCACCGTAGCAGGTTGCCTTAAAACCACGCCCGTCAAAATCTTTTAGGTCGAATCTCTTGAATAAAAGCATCTCGACATCAAACAGATAGATGAGGCGATTAAGCCACTCGAAAAGCAAAGCCTCTGGGTCATCTTCGTTGAGCTCCAAATGACGAGATTCGATTTCTTTTACTGTCCTGAGTTCGGCAATGATGGAAAATAAGCCAAAGGCGGCATTGGCAAATGCCTCAGCCAAAGACTGGCCGTAAGCAATCAGCCCAATATCAGCCGTGTGTTCGATAAGCCGAAATCTTTTCACTCTATTAATATTATATCGCATATCAGGGGTCACTAGAAAATCAGCAGTTCGGAAGGCTTGATTTAACCTTCAATCCAATGTATCATTTATTTCAATGCAGTATTCATTGTTTCGAGGAAGTGTTAATGACTTTACCTAACTATGAGATTAAAGACCCATCACTGGCTGAGGTTGGGAAACAGCGAATCGAGTGGGCTTACCGGGAGATGCCGGTAGTGAGGCTAATCAGGGAGAGGTTTGCTACCGAGAAGCCGCTGAGAGGCGTTCGGATTTCAGCCTGTCTGCACATTACGACCGAAACGGCAAATCTAGCCCTATCCTTGAAGGGGGGAGGGGCTGACTTAATTCTGTGTGCCTCTAACCCGCTGAGTACTCAAGATGATGTCGCCGCGGCGCTGGTGGATTACGGCATTCCGACCAATGCCATCAAGGGAGAAGATGAGGTAACCTATTACCAGCATATTAATACCGCTCTGGACAACAAACCCCAACTTACCGTAGATGACGGCGCTGACCTGGTTACCACCCTTCATACCAAGCGAAGTGACCTGATGGCTGATGTCATCGGTGGCACTGAGGAAACTACTACTGGTGTGGTTCGACTGCGCAGCCTGGAGAAGGCAGGTAAACTGAAATATCCGATAATTGCCGTCAATGACGCTCAGACCAAGTACCTCTTTGATAATCGCTACGGCACCGGGCAGAGCACCATTGATGGTATTACCCGGGCCACTAATATTCTCTGGGCGGGGAAAAAGGTGGTGGTCTGTGGCTATGGCTGGTGCGGGCATGGCTTGGCCTTAAGGGCCAAGGGGCTGGGTTCTCAGGTGATTGTGGTTGAGGTGACGCCCGTTCGGGCTTTGGAGGCGGTTATGGATGGCTATCAGGTGATGCCACTACTGGAAGCCGCCAGGGTAGGTGATATCTTCATTACGACCACCGGTGATAAGAATGTTATTGATGAAGCCCATTTTCAGGTGATGAAGGATGGCGCTATCTTGGCTAACAGTGGGCATTTTAATGTTGAAATTAACCTTCCGGCTCTGGAAAGTCTGGCCCGTAGTAAGCGGCGGATACGGGATTTCGTTGACGAATATACCTTGGCTGATGGTCGCTGCTTGTACCTGCTGGGGGAGGGGAGACTGGTCAATCTGGCGGCAGCGGAGGGACATCCCGCCAGCGTTATGGATATGAGCTTTGCCAATCAAGCGTTGTGTCTGGAGTATATGGCAAAAAATAAGGGAAAGTTGGAGCCCAGAGTCTATCCCGTACCCGAAGAAATTGACCAAGAAGTAGCGAGGTTAAAGCTTCAGGCAATGGGTATTGAGATTGATAGTCTAACCCCGGAGCAAAGGAAATATCTCGTCAGTTGGGAGGAGGGGACATAAAAAGTTGCGCAGTTTCTTATAGCGGAGGAGAAAAATGACTAACAGTTTTGCCAGCTCATCGAACTACCTGCTGACCTCAGAGTCAGTTACCGAAGGACATCCGGACAAGCTGTGTGACCAGATATCGGATGCTGTTCTTGACGCTATTCTGAAAAAGGACCCGTACGGCCGGGTGGCCTGTGAGACCGCCGTAACCAATGGCTTAATAGTTGTGATGGGTGAGATTACCACTGATTGCTATGTTGAAATTCCTCAGGTGGTGCGGGAAGTAGTCCGGGATGTAGGCTACATCCACCCCGAATATGGTTTCGAATACCAGTCCTGCGGGGTGATGGTTTCAATTAAGCCGCAATCCCCGGATATAGATAGAGGGGTAAGTAAGGCACAGGAAGCCAAAGCGGGCTCGGCTGATGACCTAGACCAAATTGGGGCGGGTGACCAGGGAATGATGGTTGGCTTCGCCTGTAACGAAACACCAGAGCTTATGCCATTACCCATCTCTCTGGCGCACCGGCTCTGTCAGCGCCTGGCTCAGGTCAGGAAGGATAAGACGCTACCTTACCTCCGTCCTGATGGCAAGTCACAGGTAACGGTAGAATACCATAATGGCGCTCCCGGTCGGGTAAGTAGCGTTGTCATTGGTGCACAACACGACCCTGATGTCAGCCATGATAAAATCGAGCGGGATATTATCGAGCAGGTAGTCAAAGCAGTTATCTCTCCCTCGCTTATCGACGATAGAACTGAATACTATGTTAATGCCACTGGTCAGTTTGTCGTTGGTGGACCGGTATCAGATACCGGCTTTACCGGGCGGAAGATTCTGGTTGATACTTACGGTGGCATTGCCCGCCATGGCGGTGGTTGTTTCTCTGGTAAAGACCCAACCAAGGTTGACCGCTCGGCGGCTTACGCGGCTCGCTATATCGCTAAAAACATTATCGCTGCCGAACTGGCGGAGCGGCTGGAAATTCAGATTTCCTATGCCATTGGTGTTGCCCACCCGCTATCCATCTCGATTGAAACTTTTGGCACGGCTAGGGTTGGCCAGGAGGTTTTACTCAATCTGATTAACAAACACTTTGACCTGAGACCGGAGGC
>JBHIDQ010000150.1:0-2953 GCA_046760155.1 Dehalococcoidales bacterium
TGTTAGGATTGCTAAAATTACATCCCAATTAATTGCATTAATTACTTGGGTTACGCTTTCGATTTGTTCATTTTTCATACCACCATTATACCACGGGCATACTTATTATGTTAACTCATCACCCGCCCATTTTGCCGGGGTATGAAATCCCCCTTAGTCCCCCTTTATCAAGGGGGATACATAAACCTCTCCCTTTACCAAAGGGAGACCGAGAGGGATTTAAGCCACTCCAAAAGGAATGCAGCCAGCGGGGTGTTTAAGAGGGGCGTCAGCCCCTCTTCCATATTTCCCCCTCCCTTTGATAAGGGAGGGGGATTAAGGGGGTGGGATAGACAAAAATCTCTCACCTTCCCGTTTTAACCCAAACCAATTAACATAACTCTAAAAACAAATCAAAGCTAGCCCCCGCCTTCCCACGAAGGAATTGTTTCCGTAATATTTTTATATCGTTTTGTCGCCTCGTCTCTCCAGAGATAAAATACCATTCAAAAGGTATTAAAAACGCCCAGATTTTGATTTCAGTGCGTCATTTCGAAGAGTTTAAATGGGGGTGGTCGGCTCGGTGATGGTACGGCTGATTAATTCCAAAAGTCTGGTTAACCCCCACTTCTTAGTTGCTGAAATGAGCACTGTCTTCTCATCGAGAAATTTATCAGAAAGGTAATTTATGGCAGTTGCTTCGTCCCAGTCCCGGTCACTACTGAGCAACAAATCAATCTTATTTAGCACGGTAACTCTGGGTTTATCTATGAGCTTGAGGTCAGTAAGAATGCTCTCTACTGTCTGACATTGTTCGGTGGCATCAGGGGAAGCCAAATCAACGATATGAACCAGCAAAGCAGCTTCGTCTAATTCCTCAAGGGTTGCCCTAAAGGAAGTAACAATCGTCAGTGGTAACTTACGGATAAAGCCCACGGTATCTGTAACCAGTACCGTTCTCTTATCAGGTAACATTAAACGTCGAGTGGTTGGATCTAGGGTAGCAAATAATTTGTTCTCAGTAAAAACGTCTGCCTGGCAGAGAGCGTTTAATAAGGTGCTCTTTCCGGAATTGGTATAGCCAACCAGAGCGACTACCAGAATACCGCTCTTATTCCGTTTTTGACGGTATAGAGCCCGGTGTTTTCTCACCTCTTCTATCTGTGCCTTGAGATGATGTATCTTGCGGCGAATCAGGCGTCTATCGGTCTCAAGCTGTGATTCACCAGGCCCTCTGGTGCCAATACCACCGCCAAGTCTTTCTAGATGACTCCATTGCCCGGCAAGGCGAGGTAAAAGGTATTGATGTTGTGCCAGCTCTACCTGCAATTGGCCTTCGTGTGTTCGAGCGCGCCGGGCAAAAATATCCAGGATCAAAGCAACACGGTCGATCACCTTTACCTGAAGAGCTTCTTCTAAATTTCGCTGCTGTATTGGGGAGAGCTCATCGTCGAAAATAACCACATTGTAGTTGGCGCTGTTTTTCAGGGCTAGTAGCTCCTCTAGCTTGCCTTTGCCAAGATAATGCGTTTTTGAGGGTATGGGCAGTCGTTGGACAAGTTTGCCCACAACATTGGCTCCAGCCGTACCAGTCAATAACGCCAGTTCCTCTATTGAGGCCTCCGTCGGTGACCTATCTCTGCCTTCCTTAGTGGCCACAGCAACTAGGAGAGCTCGCTCTGGTGCAGTCTTGGTGAGAATGGTACTTCTAATAATAAGAACTCCTTATTTTTCTAGGGAAACAATTCAAAGCTAGTTAGCTTGGAATTGTTTCCAACGTTATGTCAACTTATTCCTTAATTACTCGTCGGCGGGTACTACGCCAGCCGGATAACCGCGACAGTCCTTTTACTAACGCGGCATCTGGGATAGTCAGTGATAACCTCACGTAACCCTCGCCATTCTTGCCATACCCTATCCCGGGGGTAACGGCTACCCCAACCTGCTCTAATAAATCAGTAGTAAAGTTCATCGAGGTATAACCTTCTGGGACCCTAGCCCAGATATAGAGACTCGCCTTTGGTGGCTTAGCTCTAAGCCCGATGCTATTCAACACTTCAACAATCAGGTCACGACGTCTCTGATAAATGTCATTATGCTCCTGAATGCAATCTTGGGGACCGGTCAGAGCCTCAATAGCCGCGTATTGAATCGCTTGCGGGATCCCCGAATCCAAATTCGACTTAAGCCTCATCAGAGCATTTATCGCATTGGCGTTACCAACTGCCATACCGATTCGCCATCCGGTCATATTATAGCTCTTGGAGAGCGAATGAAACTCGACACCAACTTCCCTTGCCCCTTCTGCCTGCATAAAGCTAACCGGTTGATAGCCATCGAAGGCAACCTCAGTGTATGGCCCGTCATGACAGACAACCAGGTCATGTTCCTTGGCGAATTTGACCACTTGGTTGAAAAAATCGAGGTTAGCTACTGCGGCGGTGGGATTATTGGGATAGTTTAGCCACAGCAGCTTAGCCCTTTTTAGAACTTGAGCTGGAATGGTATTTAGATTGGGTAGAAAGTTCTCCTCCTCGCTAAGTGGCAGATAGTAAGGTTCACCATTGGCTAACATGGTGCTTACCGAGTAAACGGGATAACCCGGGTCAGGTACTAAGGAAATATCACCACTGTCAATAAAACAGAAAGCAATATGAGCGATGCCTTCTTTGGAGCCAATGAGAGGCAAAACCTCTTTATCCGGGTCAAAAGAGATACCAAAACGTTTTTGGTACCAGCCAGCAACCGTTTGACGTAACTCAGGTAAACTGTCTGACTCTGGATAGCGATGATTGGCCGGGTCTTGTGCCGCCTGACAGAGTCGCTCAATGATATGGGGTGGAGTCGGAATATCAGGGTCGCCGATGGCAAAACTGATTACTTCTTCACCCCTAGCCTTTTTCTCAGCAATCTTACGGATGATTTCAACAAAAAGATACGGTGGTAGGTTTTCAACCCGTTTTGATAATCTCAT
>JBHIDQ010000151.1:0-2884 GCA_046760155.1 Dehalococcoidales bacterium
TGCTCCGCCAGCTTTTCCACACCACGGTGGAGATAGCCAAAAACCGGCTCGATATCAACGACAACTTCCCCATCTAGAGTTGCCCGCATCCGAAACACCCCGTGAGTGCTGGGATGCACCGGACCCAAATTGAGCACAAAGGGTTCTGTTCGTAGTGCCATTACCTGAAATCCTTCCGTAATGGGTGTCCCGCAAAACCTTCCCAGAGGAAAATGCGCTTCATATTGGGGTGACCTTCAAATCTAATCCCCATAAGGTCGTAGATTTCCCGTTCCTGAAAGTCAGCCCCCTGCCATAGACTGACCACCGAGGGCAAGGCAGGGTTCTGGCGGTCATAGCACCTGGTCTTTATTAGCAGACTGTGGTTGTGTTCTAAAGAACTTAACATGTAGATGACTTCAAAGTGGTCATAGTAATCAATGGCGGTAACGTAATTGAGGTAATTAAAATCAAGACCCGGGGTATCTTTAAGAAAGGCGGCTACCGCCAGCAAAGAATCCCCCTTTACCACCAGGTAATCTGGTGTGGACTCGATGATGCTCTCGGGAATCTTCTCTTCTATCTGGCGGGCGATTTCTTTACCGGAAAGAGCTACTGTCATCGTCGAATCAGCTTTCCTACATCAATATTTCTTTTTCGGGCGATTTTCTTCTGCAGCATCTGTATTCCGTGAATCAGGGCTTCGGGGCGGGGAGGGCATCCGGGGACATAGACATCCACCGGAATGATGTGATTATAACCGGGAACCACGGCGTAAGATGCAGAAGCGAAAATGCCGCCGCTGATAGCACAGGCTCCCATGGCGATGACCCATTTCGGCTCTGCCATCTGGTTATAGATACGCCGGACATTGGGTGCCATCTTCCAAGTCAGAGTGCCGGCGGTAATCATCAGGTCTGCCTGGCGGGGTGAGGCACGGAGAATTTCCATGCCAAAGCGAGCCAGGTCAAAACGAGGCCCATTGGCGGCGATTAGCTCAAAGGCGCAACAGGCGGGGAAACAGATGGCTGGCCAGAGCGAAGAGCGCTGCCCCCAGTTAATAAACCAATCCACGGTAGTGAGCAGAATATTTTGTTCCAGTTCCTTGTCCAGCCATTCGTCTGGGTCAGGAATCACCTCTTGGCTGTTTGCCTTCAGTTCCTCGATAATCTGACCCTCTTCACGGTCAAGTTCGGTATCAGAATAGATATATTTTCTGAGGCCACCTACTTCCATTCCAGAACCTGCTTTCTCCAGGCGTAGATAAAACCGACCAAGATAATGGCAATTAAAATCAGTATGGTAATAAAGCCGAAACTGCCCAGTGTTCGGAGGCTAACTGCCCAGGGATACAAAAAAACGACCAACACATCAAGGGCTAAAAACACCAGAGCATAAAAATAGTAGTGAAAGTTAAATTGAACCCAGGTCTTACCGATGGTTTCCATGCCACATTCAAAGGTAGCATTTTTGATGGGATTAGGTTTACTGGGGACAATTTGGAGAAATCTGAGGGCGATGGGAATGATAACCATGAGAAGGGTGAAAAGAATAGCCGCGACGAGGAATAAGCCGATGTATCCGTAGTTTACCAGCAATTATGGTCCTCGCTTTTTCAAATTAGCCGTGCTAGTATATCACAACTGGTTTTTCAAAAGCAAGAGTTTTTAAGTGACAGGTTTTCCGTTTCCCGTAGTTTAAGTACCTCAAATTGACAATCAGTTGGGCGGTTTTGTAAACTGAATTCATCAAAATATTCGTCCCCGAATGATTTTCTGCCGGAGAAAACTATCTATGGCTATTGAGACGGTGGCACAGGAGCTGGCTGAGGCGATTAAACATACCGAGGCTGATTACATCGAGGCGCATCTTGAGGAGAGCCAGACCAGCCACATCGCCTACCGAGGCAGAGAACTGGAGTCGATTGGACGGGCAACGGCGGTGGGCGGCAATGTGCGGGCACTGGTGAGGGGTGGCTGGGGCTTTGTCAGCTTTAATAACCTTGATGAACTGCCAAATAGGATTGAGCTGGCAGTGAAGCAGGCCAAATCTGTCGGCAGTGAAGTAAGCAAGCTGGCACCGACTGAACCAGCCGTGGCTGTTGTCTCCGCAGAGGCAAGCAAAAATCCGGTGGCGATACCTTTAGCGCAAAAGAAACAGACGCTGGACGAATATAATGAGATTATCTGGCGCACCCCGGAGATACAGACCTCAACCATTGGCTATGCCGATAGCGCGAAAAAGACCATTTTTTTGAGTTCACCAGGTAGCTATATTGCGCAGGAGAGGGCGGATATTATCCTGCGTCTGGCAGCCGTGGCTACTCGCGATGGTGATGTCCAGCAGGTAGGGCTGAGTGTGGGCAGTCGCGGTGATTTCAGCTCAATCCAGGGGCTTCAGTCGCAGGTAGAGCGATTGTCACGGCATGCCGTAGAACTGCTCTCGGCGCCGCAGGTAAAGGGAGGGGAGTATACGGTGGTCCTGGACCCGGTGCTGGCCGGTGTCTTCGTCCATGAAGCTTTTGGACACTTATCCGAATCTGATTTTGTCTACGAAAATGACCGCGTGCGTCAACTCATGACGCTGGGCAAGCAATTTGGCAACGAGCAGCTTAACATCGTTGACGCGGCAACGATACCGGGACTGCGCGGCAGCTATAAGTATGATGATGAGGGCGTGCCAGCTAACAAAACCTACCTTATCCAGGAGGGTAAATTAGTCGGCAGGCTTCACTCCAGAGAGACGGCGGCCAAGATGAAAGAAAAGCCGACCGGTAATGCCCGCGCCATCAATTACCGTTACCCGCCCATTGTCCGCATGACCAATACCTATATCGAACCCGGAGCGGTCTCTTTTGAGGACATGATAGGTGACATTAAAGAGGGGATATATGCCAAGAACTGGT
>JBHIDQ010000152.1:0-2879 GCA_046760155.1 Dehalococcoidales bacterium
GTAGTAATTGTTTCTGGTCACTTCGACCAAATTTACTTGCGGGTGGCGCTTGATGGTATCTGCCCACGGGTTAGGGTTAAGCATGATTGTCCCCAGTACTCTTTTCCCTCTGTCGATTATCTCCAGGACAGCCTCCCTGAAGTTAGCCGAAAACAGCTCCATTTTCCCGATTTCGTCAACAACGACCAAATCACACTGCTTGGCTGCCTGGCGAAGAGCGGAAACACCGACTCGCTCCAAGCTGTCAACATCAACCCCGTATTTGCTTACCCGATAACGGCTGGGAATATTAACATGAGCCAGTACTGCTTCCTGACCATCTAGGGTAACCAGTTTGAAACCGAGCCTGGTGCCACGACCTCGTATCTCCTCGGTGTAGAAGCCGCCAGCCTTACCTTTAAGGCCAGCCACCACCTGCTTGATAAGGCTGGTCTTTCCCGTCCCCGGTCTGCCGGTAAGCAAATAAACTGGCTTCATCGACAGTGCTCACCCGTCAGTTCTATTCATAAGGGCGACTACTTCTTCGCCTGTCGCTCTGCCTTTCTTCTCTCTTTTAGCTTCTTGCGCTTACGCCTATGTTTCAGGGCAGCCACCCTTTTGCTCTTATTCATAACCAGTAATATAACCTAAATTAGCTTTTCCCGCCACTTCTAGCCTGAAAGGCCTCAACAAACCGGGCAAAGGAGCGGTCATAGCTCTTTTCTACCTCGGGAGGAAAGACACAACCGGGAAGCTCGTCATATCTCAAGTGATAGGCGATGCATTCACAGCATTTGCCCTTTCGGGAACAGGGCTCATAGGTGCAGCGGCAGGTAACTTTCGTGGCTTCAATCTGACATTCCATTAGTAAACTTTCCTTCCGATAAGTCTTTTTTTGAGGAAACGACACCCCTTCAAAACCTATATTCTCCTCACCCCTTACATAAGGGGTGTTTAAGAGGGGCTTCGCCCCTCTTTCTATTATTCTTCCCCCTCCCCTTCAAGGAGAGGGGGATAAAGGGGGTGAGGTTAATAAACAACTCAATCACCGATAGCGTTCTCTTATCTTTAGGGACAACTCAGTCAGTAGCTCTAAAGCACGGACGGCAGCTTCCTCAGTAGCTATAGAGCCCAACCCGCAACTTGGTGTAAGCAGTCCCTGCGTAATCAGTTGCTTGAAGCGGATATCATGCCGGGTAAAAGGTGCCATCGCTTCTTCCAGACGGTCTTTGAGGCTGGCGACTGTTTCCGAAGCCAGTGCCTCTTCCTCATTGGGGACAATCCCCCAGGCAATAGTGCCACCTTTGTCCAGAAACTTCTTTACTTCCGCAGGATAGAGACTGAGCGACTGAGCATAATTATAGGTGTCAAAGCTGATAATACCAACACTGGTATCCAGCAGCACCGACCAATCGGTATTACCGCAGCAGTGGACTCCCTTCAGTCCCTCAATGCCAGCCAAGACCTCTTCCAGCAGACTGATAACTTTCTCCCGGGAGAGCATCATCCCAACCGAGCCAAAAGCTGACATATACGGCTCATCAACAAAGATGATGGTGTCTCGGCGGATTTGCCTCAACTCTCTCTCCTGCCAGCTCGCTTTCAACCTGAGCAGTTTCGGTACCGCGTCACCCAGCATATCGTCATACAGGATACCCCTGCCGTCGCTGTCAGCTACCGTCAACCCCCAGGTAACCGGACCGGTGACCTGCCCTTTAACCGCCAGAGGCGAAAGATTGGTCAGTGCCAAAAAACGGTGGAGTCCGGCCGCATATTCCGGTCCAATGGCATATTTATCGATGTCATTGGCCAGATAGGCAGCATAAAACTGCTCCAGGGGCTTATCCAGGTCTCGGGAATGGTCAACATAAATCCTTTTCTCACTCTCATCAACCACCACCCCCGGAAAGCCCTGACTGTACTGGACATACATATTCTCCAAATAAGACCGCTTGGGCAACTGTGGCCAGGCCGGGATGTCCTTGAGATACCGGGTAATCTGGTCGCACGCCACCCGCGGGTCAGTATGGGGCATACTGCCAATAATCGTCGGCAAACAGCCGAATTCTACATAAGGCATAAAGTTAATCCTTTCTCAGATACTTACCGATTAACAAATCGAGTTTCTTTTTCTGCTCCTCTGGCATCAGCTCTGGAGCGGTAACCATCGCCGTCTTGAGCGCGGTCACGCAATTACAATCTCGCCTTTCCGGTATCTTGCCTACCGCCAGCTTGATAATTCTCTTGGCGGTGTCAATATTTTGGCGCAGTTGATTCAGGATAATTTCCGCAGTAACTGCTTCATGTCTTCTGTGCCAGCAATCATAATCAGTAACGCAGGCAATAATAGCGTAGCAGATTTCCCCCTCCCGCGCCAGCTTGGCTTCAGGCAGTGCCGTCATCCCGATGACATCCGCCCCCCAGGAGCGGTAAAGAAACGATTCCGCCTTGGTAGAAAAGGCAGGTCCCTCCATAACCACACAGGTGCCACCTTGGTGCACGGTGGCGCCAGCCTCTTTCCCCGCCTGATAGACGACTTGGCTCAGTACCGGGCAGAAAGGCTCACCAAACGGAATGTGAATCACCACCCCTTCCCCGAAAAAGGTGTTGACCCGACTCCGCGTACGGTCGATTAACTGGTCAGGGATGAGCAGGTCGCCGGGCTTATATTCTTCTTTCAGACTGCCCACCGAGTTAATACCGATGATGTGTTCCACCCCCAGCGACTTCAATGCATAGATGTTAGCTCTTACCGGAACTTCGGTCGGCATGATTCTATGCCCCCGCCCGTGCCGGGGCAAAAAGGCAATCCCCACCCCCTCCAGCTTACCCACAACAATAGTATCACTCGGCTTGCCAAATGGAGTATTTATGTCAACTTCCTCAATATCCGCCATCCC
>JBHIDQ010000153.1:0-2870 GCA_046760155.1 Dehalococcoidales bacterium
GACCCCAGAATTGGCATTGGTAGCAGTGATATCGGTAATGTTAGTCAGCTGGTACCGACTATTCATCCCTTAATCGCCATCGCTCCGGTCAAAATGGTAACCCATTCCCCCCAGTTTGCTGAGAGTGCAGCTTCAGAAGCCGGTACTAAAGGTCTGCTTGATGCGGCTAAGGCACTGGCGATGACGGTGGTTGACTTGGTGGCTAATCCGGAAGCAGTTGCCAGAGTCAAAGAGGAATTTAGGCAGGGGAAAGGAGCGGGATAGTAGTCAGGGAATCTTGATTGAGGAAGTAGATGATAATTGCGGTTGATGCTTCTGGTGGTGATTATGCTCCCCATGAAATAGTCAAGGGGGCGGTGAAAGCGGCTCAAGAGTATGGTGTGGAAGTGGCTCTGGTAGGCCGGAAAAAAGTACTCCACGTGCTGGCAGGGCGTTATTTACAAAAACATGGCATCACTATTGTCAAGGCTAGCCAGAGGATTGAACCTGACGAGCCGCCGATGAAAGCAATTCGCAGTAAGCCAGAATCCTCAATAGTAGTTGGAGTGAACCTGGTAAAGGAGGGTAAAGCAGCTGCTTTTGTTTCGGCGGGCAACACTGGGGCAGTGCTCGGTGCGGCGCTGTTTAGCCTGGGAAAGACGAAAGGGATTGAGCGCCCGGCGATAGCTTGTATTATGGATATCACACCATCGACTCCGGTCCTGCTCATTGATGCTGGCGCCAATGTTGATTGCCGGCCAAGCCATTTAGTTCAGTTTGCCCAAATGGGTGCCATCTATAGCCAAAGCGTTCTCGGCATCACCTCACCGCGGGTTGGCTTGCTCAGTGTTGGTGAGGAAGAAACCAAGGGGAATCAACTGGTTCAGGAAAGTTACCAGCTCCTGAAAAAGGCGAGCAACCTAAACTTCGTTGGCAATATCGAAGGGCATGATATCTTAAAGGTAAACGCTGACGTGGTCGTTACTGATGGCTTCACCGGGAATATCGTACTGAAGACGATTGAAGGCCTGAGTGACACCTTTTTGGGTTCGGTGCGGCAGATAGGGCAGGTCATTTCCAGTGCCTATCACTTCCGGGGGCGTGACTTGCTCCGTGACGTAGGATTGGGTTCCTGGGTTAACCGAATCGACTACCGGGAATACGGGGGAGCCTGCCTGCTCGGGGTAAATGGCAATATTATCATTGCCCACGGCCGCAGTCAGGCTAAGACAATTAAGAATGCCATTGGCATCGCCAGACATATGGCGGAACAAGCTATATCACAGGTAATCAAGGAGGAAATTTATGAGCAAACCAAGCGCAGTTGATGACAGCAATTTTGACCAAGTCGTGCTGCAGTCAAAAGTACCGACGCTGGTTGACTTCTGGGCAGCCTGGTGCGGGCCATGCCGTATGGTGGCACCAATTGTGGAGGAACTGGCGGAGGAATATGAAGGTAAGATAAACTTTGTCAAACTGGATGTTGACCAGAATGCAAAGACGGCGAGCCAGTATGGTATCATGAGCATTCCCACCCTGCTCATCTTTAAGAATGGGGCTCCCGTCTCTAATATTGTCGGCTTTAGACCCAAGGCTGACCTAAAACAAAGTCTGGACGCGGTTCTTGAGTAATCGGCAGAGGAGGGTGAGATTGGTAAGCAAACAGGAATATGATATCGTCATTATTGGTGGTGGGCCGGCGGGGCTCACCGCTGGAATTTATACTTCAAGAGCTAGGCTGAGCAGCCTGCTGATTGAAGAAATGGCTGCCGGAGGACGAATCGTAGATGCCGGGTTAGTGGAGAACTACCCCGGCTTTTCGCAGGGTGTCAGTGGACTGGAGCTAGCGGAAGCCATGCAGCAGCAGGCGGCAAAATTTGGACTGGAAACATTGACTGCTGAGGTTACCGGTCTTGAGCTTAAAGGAAGGCAAAAGATAATAAAGACCAGCGAAGGAGATATTGCCGCTAAAGCGGTAATCATTGCCAGCGGCTCCGACCGAGTCAAAATGGATGTCCCTGGGGAGAAAGAATTTGCCGGTAGAGGAGTAGCTTACTGTGCCATCTGTGACGCTGCTTTCTACCGAGACCTGCCAGTAGCTGTGGTGGGCGGTGGTAATGCGGCGATTAATGAGGCTCTGGAACTGAGCAAGTTTGCCGCCAAGGTCACCGTAATCCACCGTCGCCAGGAGCTACGCGCCACCAAGATTCTTCAGGAGCGAGCCTTTGCTGAGCCCAAAATTGAATTCCTGTGGAATACCGTGGTTGAGTCCGTTGAGGGAGAAGAGGTGGTGAAAAGGCTTAGGCTGCGCAACGTGCTGACTGGTGAAAAATCTACCTTGGATATATCCGGAATCTTTGTTGCCATCGGCTTTAAGCCGAATACCGACTATCTCAAAGGAATCGTGTCTCTGGATGCCAATGGTGCCATCATTACCAATGAAAAGATGGAGACTGACGTGCCGGGTATTTTTGCTGCCGGCGATATACGCGCCGGCTCAATCCGTCAGGTAATCGCGGCGGCTGGGGATGGGGCTACCGCGGCGATTTATGCGGAAAGATTTATAACTAGCTAAAATTAATCGATTCATTGGGGAAAGTAATTAGGCTTTATCTTTTTGATGCCCGTTAATGTCTATAATTCCGTTTTTACTTTGGTGCTTGTTCAAGTATAATTATTGGCAAGGAGAAAATTGATGAGGGTTGTTTTTCTAGAGGATGTGCCCAATGTGGCCGAAACCGGCGAGATTAAAGAAGTGGCTGATGGTTATGGCCGGAACTTTCTTCTCCCCAAGAAACTGGCCATATTGGCCGATGCCAGAGCGACACATATTGTGGAAGCACAGTTGAAAAAGAAAGCCCGCCGGCAAGCCGAAACCGAAGCTGAGATGA
>JBHIDQ010000154.1:0-2864 GCA_046760155.1 Dehalococcoidales bacterium
TTTTCAGCAAGTTTCAATATAGGACTAAAATACTAGTCATTTTTCCACCATTTTTGAGCATAAGAAAAGAGAATTAACGGTTGTTTGAGGCGAAAAACAAGGAATATCTGGGCGTGCGGAATGTGGTTGCGCGGCGGGTTCCTCAACTGCTACCCACGGTCAAAGTATAGACTCTTACCAGTGACCGATAGTGGAATACCGATAATAATATCTGAATCCAACAATCCCAGTGATTTAGCCGCGGCTCCAATGGTGAACATCATTCGATTGTCAATGCAAAGCTCGGCGGCTAACTTAACCGCAGAACCTAAAGCGATACCCAAGTCCATCGCCTGAAATGCGCAAACTGGTCCGCCAAAATCCTTCACCTTGAGCTTGCTTCTTGCTTTGGATAAGTGCTCACAGCTTGCGTAGCCACAAGCACCACAGTCTAGCGGTTGTTCAATCTTTTTGGGATGACCGGTAACACCAAGCAACAAGACACATTCGGACTTTCTTACATTGTTGGCATCTCTCTTAAAAACTGAGGAAAGGTAGTCTGGTTTCTTGGTCGCTTTATGGTCCATGGCTGTGGCGAGTTTTTCGAGGTCTACTCCATCCAAGACGAGACTAGCGGTGGCATCAACGCCTCTTGCTTTCGGTGCTGTCCGCGCCGTGGCTGCCATTAGTGCTGCCGCCATCGTTACTGCGTTTTTCTCGACCTCTTTGCTTTTCAATCGAGCCATTTATTCTTCCCCCTTATATTAGTTTCAACAGGAAATTTCATCTCAAGAGATTCTACATGCCATCAACTTCTGAGTTCACTCATCATTTCCCCATTCCACCCTGTCTATTATGGTTACAGCGTCACCAGCATGATGAAGACGGGTCCGAAAATGACGGCGACTTTACCAACCAGCTTAATCAGTATGTTTAACGATGGTCCGGCGGTATCCTTGAAGGGGTCACCCACAGTATCGCCAATCACCGCTGCCTTGTGCGCGTCACTACCTTTACCTCCCAGATTGCCCGCTTCGATGAATTTCTTGGCATTATCCCAGGCACCGCCGGCATTAGCCATCATCACCGCGATTAAAAACCCGGTTAGTAGTGCCCCCATCAGCAGACCAGCTACCGCTTTTGGTCCCAAGGTGAAGCCAAGGATAAGCGGTACCGTCAGCACCAGTATCCCAGGCAGGAGCATCGACTTCAACGCCCTTTTGGTAGCAATGTCAACACAGCTCACATAATCGGGTTTGGCCTCACCTTCCATCAGTCCTTTGATTTCGCGGAACTGCCTTCTGACTTCATTGACAACGGCAAAACCACCAGCGCCAACACCTCTCATTGCCAAAGCACAAAAGACAAAGGTTAACATGCCTCCAATCAGTACGCCGGTAATGACCGCCACATTAGTCAAGCTGGCAAGTTCAACTTTGGCGACTTCAAAATAAGTGGCTAACCAAGCCAAAGAGGCTAAAGCCGCCGAAGCGATAGCAAAGCCTTTACCCAGCGCCGCCGTGGTATTGCCCACCGAGTCCAGAGCTTCGCAACGTGCCCTCACCTCTTTACCCAGGCCAGCCATCTGGGCAATACCTGCCGAATTATCGGCGATTGGCCCATAACAGTCCATAGCCAATGACATGCCCAGGTTAATGAGCATCCCCATTGAGGCGATAGCGATGCCCAGCAGGCCACCAAAAATATAGGCGACCACAGTAGCCACCGCAACCAGAATTACCGGAATAACGGTGCTCATCAAACCGGTGGCGACACCTTCAATAATGGTGATGGCAGCCCCACTCTCCGCCGCTCTGGCTAATCTCTTCGCCGGGTTGTGCTCTGCCGAGGTGAAATATTCCGTAGCCTGGGCAATGAGAAATCCAGCCACCAAGCCGGCGACTAACGCCCAGAAAAGGCCAAGTTCACCCACATAAAACTTGATGATCAGAAAGCTGGTAATAATCATCAGGATGCCGCTGACGTAGACTCCCAGGTTCATGGTGGCATGGGCCCTAGCCACCTGTTTTTCAAAACCAGCCTCGACATCCTTCGGTCTGACGGAGAGAGCACCAATAATGGAAACCACGATGCCGGCACCGCTGAGCAGCAACGGTAAAAGCATGCCCTTTACCGCCCCGAGGACAATGACACCCAATACCATTGAAGCGGCAATCGCAGAAACATAGGACTCATAGAGGTCAGAACCCATGCCGGCGACATCGCCGACATTATCACCAACGTTATCGGCAATTACGGCCGGGTTCCGGGGGTCATCTTCCGGAATGCCCTTTTCCACCTTGCCCACCAGGTCAGCACCGACATCAGCACTCTTGGTGAAGATACCTCCGCCGGCCCTCAAAAACAGAGCTACGGATGAGGCACCAAAGGCAAAGCCCAACCAGACATGGGTATCTTCCCAGATGAAGGCGATGATGGATAACCCCAACAGGCCCAAGCCAACGACACAAAACCCCATTACCGCCCCACTGGAAAAGGCTATCTTCAGTCCTCTGGCCCAGCTCCCGATGGCGGCATTGGCCGTTCGAGCATTGGCCAGGGTGGCAATATTCATCCCTATCCAGCCAGCGAAGGCAGAGGTGAAGGTACCAGCGACATAGGCGATGGCCACAAATGGTCTGGGTTCAATAAAGACAGCCAGGACAAGAAAGACGACAACGGTGAAGCCAGCCAGAGTGATGAACTCACGGCGCAAGAAAGCCATAGCTCCCTGCCGGATGGCGTGGGAAATTTCCCGCATCTTCTCGTTGCCCGGACTCTCGCGCAGTATGATAGTTACCAGATAGCTAACAAAAATCAGAGCTAAAGCTCCCGACACTATTACCAGTATCCGTAGTAGTAATGATTCCATAAGCTGACCCCCA
>JBHIDQ010000155.1:0-2846 GCA_046760155.1 Dehalococcoidales bacterium
GCACAGGCAGCCACCAGACTGCCAACCAGTACCACCACAACCAAAGCTAATGTCAATCTTTTATGCACTACTTTCTCCTCCTGTCAAAAATTTGAACTGAGCGGTTTCAAAATCTTTTCCTTTGAAAGTGATCACCCCCTTATTTTCGTATTTAGGTATGCCCTAATGACATTTTACGTAATGCTATTTGTTTTTATAATATTTTCCTTCAATTTGTCAATATTTGGCCTCGCCAAAGTTCTTATCCCCGGGCAGAGCCCGCCTATTCAATCATGAGATGAATTTCACTGAGAATCGTAGATGATTATCACAAAGAAACGTTGTTCACGATGATAATATAGCGAAACGTTATTTGTCAATCACTCTGGGAAAATGGTTCTGTTGACATGAGGGGAGAGTTTTGGTTAATCTTCTGGCTGCAAAGGAGGAGTGAAATGGAGCGCAAAAAGATAACCCCTCAGGACCTGCTTGCCAAAAAGAGGCAGGGCGAGAAGATAGTGCGGGTGGTGTGCTACGACTACCCCATGGCGCTGCTGGCTGACCGTGCCGGCGTGGATTCGATATTGGTGGGCGATTCAGTGGGGATGGTGATGCTGGGAGAAAGCAGCACGGTGCCGATAACCATGGAGCAGATGATACACCACTGCAAAGCGGTGGTGCGGGCGGTTAAATATGCTCTGGTGGTGGGGGACCTCCCTTTTCTGTCCTATCAGACCTGTATCCGGGACGCCATATATAACGCCGGCGTCCTGATGAAATATGGTGGGGTGGATGCGGTAAAACTCGAGGGAGGGGAGGAATTTGCCCCAACGGTTAAGGCAATAGTGAGGGCGGGTATCCCGGTGGTGGGGCACATCGGACTCACTCCCCAGACCATCTCCAAGCTGGGTGGGTATAGGGTACAGGGCACTGATATTGCCACGGCTCGTCAATTGATTAAGGATGCCAAAGCTCTGGAAGCAGCCGGGGTCTTCATGCTTACTCTGGAATGCGTGCCCGACCGAGTGGCCGAACTTATCGGCAAGGAACTGACCATACCAGCTACGGGCATTGGCGCCGGACCATACACGGACGGACAATCGCTGAATGTTTATGACTTGCTGGGGCTCTTTGAGCGATTCACCCCCAAGTTTGTCAAGAAATATGCCAATCTGTCCGAAACGATATTGCAGGCGCTGCAGCAATACAAAGAAGAGGTAGAGCAGGGTATCTTCCCCGGACCAGAACATACCTATCATATTGAGAAAGAGGTATTAAAAGAAGTGCTGGAAAGTAAATGAAAGTAAGGCTAGCAAAAAGCCATATTGTCTAACTATTGCTTATTGAGCGAAACGTGATGGGCAGAAAGAGCCTATTGGATAGGTGGTTTTATCCTTCAGTACTAATTCTGAAATTATCAGTCCGGTAATGGGGCTCAGCAGAATTCCGCTTGGCCAGTGTCCGGTGGCGATATAAACATTGCCATGCCTGATGCCTTGCCTATATTACACAGTTTCAAAAGTGGGGAGTTTTTCGGATTGCGTATTATATCCCGAGACGAAGGCATCTACGGCAATTGGACAAAATTGTGTGCCTGAGGAACGATATAATTCCTCGATTGCGTGGTCTACACTTAGAGAGACCCGATACGAGCGTTCAGTGGTCATAGTATCAAAAGCGTCAGCAACAGCTATTAACCGAGAACCCAGTGGTATATCATTGCAGTTCAGCCCATCGGGATAGCCACTACCATCATACCTTTCGTGGTGATGTAAAATGAGTGTTCTGGCTTCTTCCAAAAAAGGGATGTCTTTTAATATATTGGTACCTATCTCAGGATGCTGGACCATTATTTCCCATTCCCGGTCAGTCAGTGGTTTAGGTTTGTTAAGTATGTTATCAGCGATGCCTATTTTGCCAATGTCATGGAGAATACTGGCGTACTGAAGAACTTCTAGCTCGTGCTCTAAAAGTGAAAGTGATGTTCCTGCTAAGAGGGCGTATTCCATTACTCGCTGCGAATGTCCACGAGTATAGTAGTCTTTGGCATCAATGGCTGCGGCCAAAGCCATAATTGTGCTCTTATATGCCTCCATTACCGTTTGGTGTAGTTTGGTGTTTTCAATTGCCATCGCAGCGGTTGAGGCTACTGACGTTAAGGTTCTCAAATCCTGTGTACTGAAGTCACTTCCATCCAATTTGTTGAGCACTTCTATGACACCGATAACCTTACGACGGACAACTAGAGGGACACAGATGACGGAATTGGTGACGAATCCAGTAATTTCATCAATACTTCTATCAAAGCGTTGGTCTCTGGTGACATCGTTGACTATTAGTGGCTTGCCATAACGTGCCACCCAGCCGGCAATACCGGATTGGGCCCCCAGTCTTATTTGTTTTAACGCTCTTCGTGCTTTACCTTCAGCAATTTCGAAGAAGAGTTCTCTTTTTCCATCGTCGAATAGGAGTACTGATGAGGCTGAAGCTTCAAGCGTGTGTTGGGTCATCCGGGTAACATTTTCAACTAATTTCTCTAATTTAGAGACCGAACCTACTTTTTTGCCAACTTCGCAGAGAAGATCCAGCATCGCGTTAACTTCCTGTGTTGCCTTAATATTTCCTAGGTTTAATTTTGGTTGGTGTCTGGAATCTGTAAAGCCAGCCAAATCTGCTGTTCCCTGATTTTTTATTAGATTAAGTGTCATCTTTGTCTCTCTATTTCCTTTTGGTACCTGACCTGATTTTCTTAATAGTCATAATAGTCATAAGCGTTTTGTCCCTTTCCATTGCCCTGGCCATTGTTCTTGTCTTTGTTTTTGTCCTTATCCGGCTTACCACCCTTGTTACCGGGGGTACCTTTATCG
>JBHIDQ010000156.1:0-2834 GCA_046760155.1 Dehalococcoidales bacterium
CGGCTTCTATAATGACAGCAGGCATATTATAACACTATAATTGCCATTTGTCAATATTTCACGTTTTATCTCACGCCTCAGGTGAAGCTTGAAAGGCTGGGACACTTTGACCTGGCATTGGTGGACAGCTTAATTAACTTACTTTATTGATAGCGCCAGATATAATAAAATAGAAAGAGAGAAACATTGACCGCGAGAAAACCTCGTTCTGGTGTCAGCTTACCCCTGAATCAGGGAAAGGGCTCATATTTAAGTAAATGGGAGGAAATCAGCCATGGTAACCGAACAGGAGAAAACCTTAGAAGGACTCCAAACCGCTATCCAGATGGAAATCGACGGCAAAGAGTTCTACCAGAAAGCGAGTCAGGAAAGTAGCCATGAAATGGGCGAGAAACTGCTGAAACAGCTAGCCGCCGAAGAAGATATTCACCGCCAGAAGTTTGAGGAGATATACGAGACGATGCGGAGCCAAAAAACCTGGCCCAAGATAGATTACCACCCGGATGAAGGCAGAGGACTGAGAACCATATTCGCCAAGGCAATCGGTGAGATAGGCATCAATATAAAGGCTCCGGCTACGGAACTTGATGCGGTAAAAACGGCAATGGATATGGAAAGCAAAACCTACGACTTCTACAAAGCTCAAAGCAAGAATACTGCCTATGATGCGGCACGCGATTTCTACGAGGCGCTGGCAGCCCAAGAGAGACAACACCATCTAGTGCTGCTTGATTACTACGAATACCTAAGAGACCCGGCAGGCTGGTTTGTGAACAAGGAACGCCCCATTCTAGATGGGGGCTAAATAAAATCGGAAAGGACAAAGAATGAAACCAAGAGAAATTAAAGCTAACATCTACTCAGTAGGTGCCATTGACTGGGACAGACGACTCTTTGATGCACTGATACCGCTCCCCGACGGAACGAGTTATAACTCATATTTAATTAAAGGGAGCGAAAAAACAGCACTTATTGACACAGTAGACCCAACAAAGCAGGCGATACTGCTAAAAAATTTGGAACAACTTGGAATTGAGAAACTGGATTATGTGGTTACCCACCATGCCGAACAAGACCATTCCGGTACACTACCCTTGGTTCTGAACAAATATCCCCAGGCAAAAGTTATCGGCACAGCTAAATGTAAAGATCTAATCATGAATTTGCTCCTGATTCCCGAGGAGAAGATTATTGCCGTTGAGGACAAAGAGACCATTTCATTGGGAGACAAAACCCTAGAGTTTATCCATGCGCCCTGGGTTCACTGGCCAGAGACAATGCTTACCTATTTGAGAGAAGATAAGATACTGTTTCCCTGTGATTTTTTTGGTTCTCACCTAGCGACCACTGACTTGTATGTAACCGATGAAGGGCAAGTCTATGAAGCCGCCAAGAGGTACTACGCCGAAATTATGATGCCCTTCCGAACCAGCATCCAGAAGAACATGGAGAAAATAAAAGACTACACCATTGACATTATCGCGCCCAGTCACGGACCCATATATGACCGGCCCGAGTTTATCTTGAAGGCATACCACAGCTGGGCTTATGATGAACCGAAGAACACCGTGGTCTTACCCTACGTCTCAATGCATGGCAGCACCCGTAAGATGGTCGAATCCCTGGTTGCAGCGTTAGCGGAAAGAGATGTGACGGTGCAACAATTCGACCTGGCGGTAACTGACATCGGTAAACTAGCCATGGCATTGGTGGATGCGGCCACCGTGGTTATCGGGACGCCCACCGTTCTCACCGGGCCACATCCAAAGGCTGCCTACGCGGCCATACTGGCCAACGCCTTGAGACCCAAAGTCAGGTTCGTCTCTATTGTTGGGTCCTACGGCTGGGGAGGTCAGACGGTAGAGCGACTGGCCGGGCTAATTCCCAATCTGAAGGTAGAAATACTAGAGCCGGTAATAAGCAAGGGATTTCCCAGAGAAGCCGACTTCAAGGCTCTGGAGAAACTGGCGGACACAATTGCCGAAAAACACAAAGAAAATAGCTTCACTTAAGTGTGAGGTAAGGAGAAACGAAATGGAGAAAAGGAAAATCGTTGAACTGTTAAACAAAGACCTACAGGATGAGCATGGCGCCATTATCCAGTATCTGAATCATGCCTACGGCATGGGTGAAGGCGAGATGGCCTGCGAGATTGAGGCAATCGCCCGGGATGAGATGCGCCACCTGGACTGGCTGGCCGAGACCATAGTTGAACTTGGTGGCACTTTAAGCCTGGAGAGGGGCACCATGCGCATGGGTGGCACCCAGGTTACCGACTGGATGAAAAATGACGTATCTCTTGAAGAAGGTGCCATCGCCCAGTACAAGGAACATATCAAGCTGATTGATGATGCCAAGATAAAACGGCTGCTGCAGCGTATCCTGTCTGACGAGGAAGCCCATCACGGTAACTTTGCACACTTTGTCGAGAAGGCGCAGAGAGAAGGCAGCAAAGATATCAGAGGCAGCCGTCAGGACAAGACTGCCGGGATGCTCAACTGGGGGATTGAGCACGAGTATACGGTCATCCTCCAGTACTTACTCCACTCCTACATGTCTCGAAACGAAGAGGCAAAAGAGCAACTGGCAGACCAGGCGATCAACGAGATGCAACATCTGGGCTGGCTCGCTGAGGAGCTGGTGGGCGGTGGCGGCAATCCTAAAATTGAGCATACCGAGGTTGACCAGTTGACCAAACCGGCTGACATGCTCCGCGCCGACATTAAAATTGAAAAGGAAGTGGCTGAGGCCTATGACCAAGCCGCCAAGGAAACTGATGACCCCGACCTGAAGAAGCTCCTGCATCGCATCCGGGATAATGAAATCTACCACGT
>JBHIDQ010000157.1:0-2769 GCA_046760155.1 Dehalococcoidales bacterium
GGGCGAGTATGATATTATATGAAGAGTGATTTCTATGCTCCCGATTTTACTAAGTGTGGTCGTCATTTCCTTCTCCGGGGTAATGGCACCCGGCCCCATGTTCGCTGTCACCTTGGCCAAAAGCTATAAATCGCCGTGGGCAGGTACTCAGATATCCCTGGGCCATGCCGTCATCGAAGTCCCTCTAATACTGCTGATATACTTCGGTTTTGCCCAGTTCTTTCAGAATGACATCGTACGACTTATGCTCAGCGTCCTGGGCAGTGGCATGATTATCTGGCTGGGCATTGGCATGTTCCGCGCCCGCACCGAAGTGGTCAGAAAGGGCAAGGATTTGCCCTATAATGCCCTTACCGCCGGCATCCTGACCAGCGCTTTCAACCCGTTCTTCCTGGTCTGGTGGGCGACCATCGGCAGTATGCTCATTATGAGAATCCTTGATTTCGGCACCACGGGATTAACTGTCTTTATCATTGTTCACTGGTCATGCGATTTAATCTGGCTTTCCTTTGTCTCAAACGTGATTTACCGAACCCACTCCTTCTGGGGGAGAAGATTGCAAGAATGGCTCTTCATCGCCTGCAGCCTGCTGCTCGTTGGCTTTGGACTCTGGTTTTTAATCTCAGGCATCCAGCTGGTAGTATAGTAGCGCAGGATTTGCTGGCCTTATCAAGGCGATAGCAGAAAGACACGACCTGCTTTAAGTTTTCTCTTTGCGGCTAGAAAACACCACCCATCACCTACTTTGTCGCTCTTGCCCGAGACAAAGGCAGCCACCGCACAAACCGGCCCCACTCCCCCAGGTCCCAAACCACCAGTAGCGCCGGGGCAATGCAGACGGAACTGAAAGTCCCGGCGATGATGCCAATGATGAGTACCGCCACCAGATTCTGAATTGATACCCCGACGAAGAACAGTAGTGCTAGGACCACTATTAAGGTGGTCAGACTGGTATTGACAGAACGGCCTAGAGTTTCCACCAGACTGTTATTAACCACCATCTCAAAGTCAGCTCTCTCTTCTGTTCTCAAATTCTCACGGATGCGGTCAAAAATGACCACCGTATTATTCACACTGTAGCCAATAACCGCTAGGATACCGGTGATAAACATCAGGTTAACCTGCCAGTTCAGTATGCCACCGAGGATAGAGAATACACCCAGCGCCACCACGGCATCATGCACCAGGGCAATGATGGCACAAACGCCGTAGTGGAAAGGCTTTGGCATACGACGAAACGCCCAGGTAACATAGAGCAGTATGCCCACCGCCGCCACCGCGACGGCAATGAAAGCAGTCCGCACTGTCTCCGCCGCGATCATCGGTGACACCGAAGAGAACTCGGGCTCGGTGAGGCTGCCAAACTTGGCCTCTAATCCGCCCGTCAGTTGCGTTTTATCTTCACTGCTCAATTCACGAGTACGGATAAGGAAATCACCGGCCCCGGTGCGCTGGATGATAACATTTTCGTAGCCCAAAATCGCCAGTTCCTGTTTCAGTTGGGCTTGTGCCACTTCCTGCTCAAAGTCCAGGGTGAGCAGCGAGCCGCTACTGAATTCAATCCCCGGTTTGAGACCAACGGTCAGCAAAGAGATAACACCAACAAAGATGACTATCCCGGAGATAAGAAAGAATTGGAATCTTCTACCAATAATATCAATAGCAAACATCACTTTCTCCCCACGGAGACACTAAACAGCGAAGTCC
Organism: Dehalococcoidales bacterium; assembly: GCA_046760155.1. Lineage (GTDB taxonomy): Bacteria > Chloroflexota > Dehalococcoidia > Dehalococcoidales > RBG-16-60-22 > JBHIDQ01. Next base: position 1,708 of record JBHIDQ010000157.1, read on the forward strand.
TCCTTGCCAGATAGCTACCGACAAACAGGCGCAGTAATGTCCGGGTAACCACTATTGCCGTAAACATGCTTGCCAACACACCTATAAGCAGGGTTACGGCAAAACCCATAACCGTAGCGCCACCGACGACGGTGTTCCCCACCCAGATTAAAATGAGACAAACAATGATTGTGGTGATGTTGCTATCTCTAATCGCCGTCCACGCCCGGTTAAAACCAGCCTCAATGGCCGCCCCCAGTGTCCGCCCCGTCCTGATTTCCTCCTTCATCCGCTCGAAGATGAGCACATTGGCATCTACCGCCATACCGATGGACACAATAAAGCCACCCAGTCCCGCCAGAGTCAGGGTAACCGGTATCAACTTGAACAGCGCCAAGACCAGGGCACCATAGAAAAGCAAAGCCAGGCTGGCCAGAACGCCAGAAAGACGGTAATAAGCCATCATAAACAACATCACCAGGATTACCCCGATTATCCCCGCTTTAACACTCATGTCGATGAAATCGGCGCCCAGTATCGGGGATACGGTCTGGTCATAGATAGGAGTTAAGGGAACAGGAATACGGCCGGCATTAAGCAGTTGCGATAGCTCCTGAGCCTCATTCAAGCTCAAGCCTTCAATCTGTCCCCTATCGGTAATCCTGGACCGAACAATCGGCGCAATCGGTTTACCATCATCTCCTAACAGTGGATTACCGCTCAAGAAAATACCCAGCGGCTTATCAATAAGCCGCCCGGTAATCTCCCCGGATAGTTTACTTCCCTCGCTGTTCCATTCAAAAATCAAGAGCACCCTGCCAAAATTATCCGTTCTGACGTAGGTATTCTCCTTAAAGTAAGAACTGTTAAGTTCCTTCTCCTGTCCATCGACAACACCCCTCGCCGGTATCCACTCCTCTTTGCCACCTTCACCGGTCACCAATTCTCGGAATTCAAGTAGCGCTGTCTGACCAATTAGGCTCTTGGCTTTCTCCGCCTCAGTGATACCGGGTAGTTCCACCATAATACGGTCGGCACCCTGCTTTTGAATCACCGGCTCGGTTACGCCCAGGATATTGATTC
>JBHIDQ010000158.1:0-2745 GCA_046760155.1 Dehalococcoidales bacterium
AGAAGTGAGTAAGTTAGGGCGTAAGTGTCTCGCTATCCCTACCGATGTAACCAAGATGGAGCAGGTGGCGCAAATGGTTGAAAAGACCAATGCTGGATTCGGTAAGATAGATATTCTGGTCAATAATGTCGGCTATAGCATCGAGTCACCGGTGGTGCTGACCGGGCTTGAACGTAGTGGTCTCATCCCTGAAATCCCGCTAAACTACCAAGGGGCTTATGATGAAGAGACATGGCGCATGTTGGTCGATGTTAATTTAAGCGCTGCCTTTCGCTGTTGCCGAGCGGTTGGCCCTTATATGATTAAGCAGAAGAGCGGAAAGATTATTAACATAAGCTCATTTTGTGCTGTCATTGCCGGGATATATGATGTTCCTTACGCTGCAGCTAAACTCGGTATTAATCACCTAACCAGGGTACTGGCTTTGGAATTAGCGCCTTACAAGGTGAATGTCAATTGCATAGGCCCCGGCAGCAATATAACGGCAATACGGTGGCTTTGTCGACCACACCTAACAAAGGAGCAAGTTGATTTGGTTCTGAGCAGGATACCTAGCATCATCCCGTTGGGACGGCATGGTGAGCTGAGAGAATTGGGCATGCTGGCAGTGTATTTAGCCTCTCCGGCATCGGATTATATGACCGGGCAAACTATATACCTGGACGGAGGATTGACCGCTAAATAAGGCTAACAGACCATTTCATAAATCACTTTTGGTAAGGAAAGGTATCGCTAAAGAGGAGGTTTCATATGGTTCTCAAGGAATTTAGCCTGGATGGCAAGGTAGCTATTATTACCGGGGCAAGCCGAGGTATCGGCAAGGCAATTGCGCTCACTATGGCTGAGGCTGGAGCTGATATTGTCGTTGCGGCTAGAACTGCGTCATACCTGGAACAAACAGCAAAAGAAGTGACTAAGTTAGGGCGCAAGTGTCTCGCTATCCCTACCGATGTAACCACGCTAGAGCAAGTGGAGCAAATGGTTGAAAAAACTATCGCTGAGTTCGGCAAGATTGATATTTTAGTCAATAACGCCGGCATCGACATTAGGAAACCGGCAATAGTTACGGAGGGAGCCAATACCAAGACCGCCATCAGTATGGAGGAGTGGGATAAGGTCTTGGAAACTAACCTGCATGCTGCTTTCTTTTGCTGTCGAAGCGTTGGCCACTATATGATCAAACAGAGGCGTGGGAAGGTCATTAATGTTGGCGCCGACGAAGGGGAACATGACGGCGTCAACGATGTGGCTTACGCCGTTTCCAAAGCCAGCCTGCTGCGGTTCACCAAGGCATTAGCTGAGGAGTGGGCGCAATACAATATCAATGTCAACATACTGACACCCGGTTTACAGCGCACTGCTATATGGGAAAACCCCGAATTAAAACTTGTCCCCGAAGAAAATGAACGCCGCCTTCAGGCAATGACGACCAACCTGGGTCGCTGGGGTGAGTTGCGAGAGGTAGGGGTTCTCGCCGTTTTCCTCGCCTCTGATGCGGCCAATTACATAACGGGTGAAATCATACGCCAGGGTGGTAGTGGTATTGATGGTCACTAGAACCGTTCTTCAGGCTAGACTTTGAATGTCACAGCAGAGATATTGCAAGCGACCCCGAGGGGATTTGAACCCCTGATCTCCACCGTGACAGGGTGTCATGTTGTATTCCCTGACACCTCGTCCAAAAGGCCGACGTCCTCACCCTGGTGGCAAGCACTTCGACCTTTGACATAGCACTTATTCCGATACCTCAGTGTACCAACCCGCTGGAGAGCTGTCAAGGCGGGCAATCGTCCTGGTGTTCGAGGCTGAGCCAGCCATGTTTTAGGGCTTTTAGGACGGCGTCAGTTCGCGAGCTGGCGCCCATCTTCGAGAAAACGCTCGCCAGATGATGCCTGACTGTTCTAACACCAATGCCAAGCTGAGCAGCAATGTCTTGGTTGCCCAAGCCCCTCGACGCCAGCTTCAGCACCTCGAGTTCCCGCCGTGTCAGGTGCTCAGCTGAATTGACCGCTACCGGCAGGTGAGCAGCCCGCTTAAACACCTTCTGCGCCAGTGCCGGCTCGCAGACGAAATCTCCAGCGCGGACAGAACGGATGGCCTGGATCAGTTCATCTCCGTAGGCACTCTTCAACAGGTAGCCACCAGCACCTGCCGCAACCAGCGCGACAACGTATTCCTCCTCCTCAGAGGCCGTCAGAATAAGGAAGGCCGCATGAGGATGCTCCGCCTTAACCCGCCTGATAATTTCCACACTGTCCAGCTTGGAAATACGAGCTTCCATTACTATTACGTCCGGCTTGACCTCACGCGTCAGCCTCACCGCCTCCAAGCCATTGTCTGCCTCGCCAACAACTTCGAAGTCTGCCTCCCCCTCCAGAAGGCGCCGGATGCCCTGCCGAACCATGTGATGGCCATCGGCAAGGAGTATTCTGGTCTTTGCTCTTGTTTCCACCGACACGGCCCCCTCGTTTCACTGGCCGTGATCAATCCAGCATCAATTTGACCTGGCGGGCATTGACTCCGGCTTTGTCCGCGTCGCAGTTGTTGAAAAGAACATGGAGCTGGCGAGTTTTTGAGGCCAGCTCCTCTATTCTCGGTACCCACTCTTTCAGTTCCACCTCGGTGTACAGGTAGTTGAACCGCTCGGTAGCGGTGATGCCCTTTTTCTCCCACATCTCCCGGTTACGTCCGTGAAACCTTATTAGCCCTATGTCTGAGGTGGCTTCCGCCAATGGAGGCATGCTG
>JBHIDQ010000159.1:0-2744 GCA_046760155.1 Dehalococcoidales bacterium
CGGTAGTTATCGGCAGCGGTCCGATTCGAATTGGTCAGGGCATTGAATTTGACTATTGTAGCGTCCATTCCGCCTGGGCACTCCAGGAGACCGGTTATAAGAGCATCATGGTCAACTCCAATCCGGAAACGGTCTCCACCGACTTTGACACCAGCGACCGCCTTTACTTTGAAGCTCTGGATGCAGAGAGCCTTTGTGACATCCTGGAAAACGAAGGTATCGGTAACCATGCCCCACCTTCAATAGTCCAGTTTGGCGGTCAGACCGCCATCAATCTGGCCGAGCCCCTTTTCCGTGGTGGCATGCCCCTCCTCGGCTCCAGCGCTGAAGCCATTGACCTGGCTGAGGACCGACGCCGCTTTGAGAGCTTTCTCAGTGGCCTGGGTATCCCCCAGCCCCCGGGTGCCGCGGTAACCTTGGTGGAGGAATCTCTTAATATCGCCCAGCTCATCGGCTACCCGGTACTGGTCCGCCCCAGCTACGTCCTCGGAGGTAGAGCCATGGAAATAGTCCATAATGCCGACGAGCTTGTCCGCTACATGAACCTGGCGATGGAACTGGATACCGGACACCCCGTGCTCATCGATAAATATCTGCAAGGAAAAGAGGTGGAGGTTGACGCTATCGGCGACGGGGAAACGGTGCTCATTCCGGGAATAATGGAGCATATTGAGCGGGCCGGGGTGCACAGCGGCGATTCCATGGCGGTCTATCCCGGGGTAAATCTGACCAAGTCAGAAATAGAAACCCTAGTTGATTACACCATCCGCATTGGGCTGGCGCTCAAGATTAGAGGCTTGATGAACATCCAGTTTGTTATTATGCCCGGCAGCGACGAGCCGGCATCATCAGTTTATGTCCTGGAAGTTAACCCCCGCGCCAGCCGCACCGTCCCGTTTCTCTCCAAGGTTACCGGGGTACCAATGGTCAAAGTAGCCATCAAGGTTATGCTGGGCAAGAGCCTCAAGGAGCAAGGTTATCATTCCGGGCTGTGGGAAACGCAAAAGTTGGTCGGCATTAAAGCTCCCGTCTTCTCCATGTCAAAGCTACTTGGTGTGGACACCTATCTTGGCCCGGAGATGAAGTCTACCGGTGAAGTCATGGGCATTGACCACAACTTCAACGCCGCTCTAGCCAAGGCGCTGCTCGCCGTCGGGCTGATGCTGCCGCCCCAAGGTGCCATCCTGCTCAGTATTGCCGATAGGGATAAACCGGAAACGTTACCCATAATCAGAAAACTTTCCTCAATTGGCTATAAACTCTACGCCACCGAAGGTACCGCCGCCATGATTGAGACTGCCGGGTTCCCGGTAACCAAGATAACCAAAAAATTGAGCGAAGGACATCCCAATGTGGTTGATATTATCAATGATGGCACCGTAAACGGTGTGGTCAATACCATTACCGGAGGCCGAATCCCGCTCCGAGATGGCTTCTACATTCGTCGGGCAGCGGCGGAGAAGCGCATTCCCTGCTTCACATCCCTAGATACCGTCCAAGCCGCGGTGGAGGCATTGGTCAATGGGAACCAGACCTATACTATCCAGCCCCTACCGGATTACCGGGGAAAGGAGGCAGTTTGAAACAGGCATCAGCCAAAATCATGGAAAACCGTCAGCTTCTAGGCAGTCTTTCTCGCCCCCGGCGGCGAAACATATCGGGTAGCTGGCTTATCTGGTTGGACTGCCCGGAAATAGCCCGGGAAGCCAGGCCGGGACAATTTGTCATGGTGTGCTGCGGCGGAGAGTTAATACTACCCCGCCCATTCAGCATCCACCAGGTGAATGACGACCAGATTGCTCTTTGCTATACCGTCTGGGAAGACGGCAAGGGCACCAACTGGCTAGCCCGGCGCCAAATCGGTGATACGATAGAGATATTCGGGCCACTGGGTAATGGCTTTTCTATTGACTCTACTTCAGGCAACTTATTATTAGCCGCGGGCGGTATTGGCATCACTCCGCTATACTTTCTGGCGCAAGAAGCCCTTAGAAGAGACTGTTCGGTAACTGTGCTGTTGGGGGCAGCAACCGCGGCCCAACTTTACCCCACAAATCTCCTTCCGTCCGGAATCAAGCTGGTTACGGCCACTGAAGATGGAACTAAAGGAAAGCAAGGCATGATAACTGACCTCCTGCCCGATTTTACTAGTTGGGCAGACCAAATCTTCGCCTGTGGGCCAATGCCGATGTATCATAACATGGCCAGGCAAAAGGGAAAAATGAAACTGGAGGGAAAACCGGTCCAGATTTCTCTGGAGACGAGGATGGGGTGCGGATTCGGTGTCTGCTACGGCTGCACCGTCAAGACAACGAACGGCCTGAAGCAAGTGTGCAAGGACGGCCCGATATTTGATTTGGATGAAATCCTCTGGGATGAATTAAACCTCTGCCCCCAAGAGCAGTCAAAGTAAGACTTAACAAGAAAGGCGTTTTGAAGACAATTCCGCTGAGGCCCGCTTCCCTTGCGTCCAAGGCTATTTCAAATGCATTATGGCGCATAGGCGGAAGGTCAGGGGAACAATGAACGTGAGTGTCAATTGCACCTCTTAGGAGTTTACCGACTTGTGATTCGTCGGGTCTTTTACGAAATTCAAGATTATATTGGCGGCTATAATTATTCTCGGACATTACTGGCCTCCTTAAATATTAATTGGGTGATTGCTAATACTCCCCAATAGGAATAAACATTGGACTTGCGGAATGTGGTTACGACTTTAGGAATGACCCCATACCCTATTTGCG
>JBHIDQ010000160.1:0-2730 GCA_046760155.1 Dehalococcoidales bacterium
GCTCGGCGAAGTCGGCTTCCTTCATGCCAAAGCGGGTCATCTCCTGGACGCCAGTTCTGAGACCGCTGCTGGCGGTGAAACCCTCGTCGTCAGGTAAAGCTTGGTAGTTCACGATGATATTATTTTTCTCCAGCCGGTCAGCGACCTCGACCCCTTTGGCGTAACCTACGCGCAGGACAACCTGATGCGTCTCGGTGTAGTTGACCTTGGGGTCTCCCTCTACCTGCAATCCCTGTTCTTTGAGTGCCAGAGCAAAGGCTTTGGCATTGGCCATCACCTGCTTCTGGTAATCACGTCCATAGGTATTCATCTCGTAAGCAGCCATTAGCAGTCCGAGCAGAGTACCAAGATGGTGATTGCTCACGCTGCCGGGAAAGGCTCTTTTTATTATGCTCTGCCAGAGGTCGAAGTAATCTGTTCCCTCGCTCATATTGCTGGCGATTATCCCCCGCTGCGTGCCGAAGAAGGTTTTGTGTGTGGAAGCGGTGATAATATCAGTCCCTTCCGAAAAGGGTTCCTGGAAATAGGGGCCGAGCAGACCCAGAACGTGAGCGGCATCATACATAATTATCGGCTTCGGTTTTAAGCCAGCGATCATTTCGGCTAACTCTTTAACCGGCTCATGGTGCAAGGTCATACTTTTACCCAGAATAATCAGTTCCGGCTTGTGCTCGGCAATAAGTTCCGCCGTTTTGGTAAGGTCTATCTGGTAAGGGTTATCAGGCAAAACGGGAAAGTTCACTACCGCCCATCTTTCGGTAACCGGGTCGATGGCGACGTAATCTCTTAATGCTCCCATTGTCTGGGCACTCAAGTGTCCCCCCTTGCCAAGATGATAGTTCATCACGCTTCTCAGCCTTCTGGGCTCGGCACGTCGATCTACCCGGTTGAAATAGTCCAGGAGACCGCTGAACACGGTGGTGTTAGCCATCTGGCCACTAATCAGCCTCATTTCTACTTCCGAGCAACCCAGAAATTCCTTCATCCTCTCAACTAATTCCAGCTCTATCTCAGCAATAAATCTGGTACCTTGGTAGTAATAGGCTTCAATATTTCCCAATGCTTCCACTCTTCGGTGCTCGGCGTATCGTCCTGATGGGTCGGCTACGGTGAGCAATTTTACCAGTGGCGATGCCGTCTGCTCTGATGGGATAAGGTTGATGGCAGTTTTTTGCCTCCATAGGGTGTTGTCGTCAGCTTTCTTCACTAGGCTTTTGGCTAGCTTTACCAGAGATTCCCCAGTCTTTGTTACCGTGGGGTTTCTTGGCGCTTCAAGTAACAGTGGTCTGGCATAGGGGGGCGCTTCACCGCCGATATTTCTCCGGACGATTAATCCCGCCACAGTTTTGTCTCGAATCTTAACTGTCGTTTTTTGCCCGTCCCTCAAATCAGCATCAAGGTAGGCCAGGCATATCGATCTCCTAAGAGGTTCACTACCGGGCTTGGTTTTGACGCTGGTACCTTCGGCTTTCCAGTAAGGAATCATGGTACCACTGGTTACATGCCCAACTAGGTTTCTATCTACATAGACGGGGCAACCGGCTCTGGCGATACCACCGCCGGATATTGCCATTGGAAAGATGGTTTTGGGAACCAGTAACTTTTCTTTTGACGTCTCAAGTCGGTCTTCCTGCCGTAGTTTGATTTCCTGGAATTGCTTCCGTAGGGCTTCTCGACCAATAGATTCTCCTTTGAGGCGACTAAGGCTGACAGCAAATCTGGCGGCGGGCAAAGCAAACACCGGAATCTCCTTTCCCTCCACATCGGTCCCCAACTCGTGTCCGTATAAGGGAAGACCAGCCTCCAACCTCAGCGTATCTCTGGCACCCAATCCGGCAGCCACCATGCCTTCCTCTTTCCCGATTTTCAGCAGCTCGTTCCAGAGACGCACGGCAATATCGGCGGGTGGAAACAATTCAAAACCTATTGGCTCACCGGTATATCCGGTTCGCGTTATAGGTACCTTTGCGCCCAGCATCTCGGCAATGACTGCCCGATTCCTTATCGGTTCGGGAAGTTTACTCGTATCTCCCAGAATTACTATGAGTATCGCCTTGGCTCTTGGTCCCTGGAGTGACAGCATCGCCATTTTGGCGGTGTGGTCTTCTAGAACTAATTGGGGGAATTTTGGCCGGTACTTTTGGAGCCAGTCCCAGTCTTTTTTCGTGTTGGCGGCATTGACCACCAGAAAATATTCGGCTTCATCCATGCGATAGAGGTAAGCATCGTCAATGGCCCCGCCGTTTTCATTTGGGATTATGGTGTATTGCGATTGTCCCGGTTCTAAGGCGGCAGCATTGTTGGTTAGGACGTGTTGCAGGAAAGGTAAAGCATCTTGGCCACTGATACGGAATCTACCCATGTGGGAAATATCGAAGAGCCCGCCAAATTTTCGGGTTGCCAAGTGCTCGGCGAGTATCCCTGAGGGATAGTGGAGGGGCATCTCCCAGCCGGCAAATTCAACCATTTGGGCTCTTAGCTTTAGATGCTCGGCATATAGCGGAGTGCGTTTCATTCTCACCATTCTCAATCTAGGTCAATTATTATCAGGCACAAACGGATAGCGAACTTAATATGTTGAAGCTCCTGTCTCCTCCATCTTCCCGGTGACGCTAAAGACCACGCGTTCGCAGATATTGGTTACCCTATCCGCACTACGCTCCAGATTGTGCGCTACCCAGAGAAGACGGGTCGCCCTAGTAATCGTCTTCGGGTCTTCTACCATGAAAA
>JBHIDQ010000161.1:0-2642 GCA_046760155.1 Dehalococcoidales bacterium
CCCGATAGCTCAACGGTAGAGCGGGCGGCTGTTAACCGCTAGGTTGTAGGTTCGAGCCCTACTCGGGGAGCCAATTTATTTTCACTAGCACTAGAGTGGCAACTTAAATCCAACCTCAGCGCCTAATAAAAATAAAAAAGCAGGATAACCGTTTAAATCATCCTGTCTTTTCCGTTCGCGCCTCAATGAATACTGTCCGGGTTAGGCACCTTCCTTTAGGGACTGTCTCAGGTTACGCTTAATCATTTCCAACAGGCTGATATTTTCATACTTCTCCTGCATTATCCGAATCGTCCGCAGCATTTTCTGGTTTATTTCATGCTGGGTATACTCCAAATCTTTTAGTCTTTCTTCTATTCCGTTCAGAAATGGTTGCAGCCAACCGGCAGCGGCATAGAATTGTTGCGCCTTATCTAAATCCTCACTTAGACGATTAACCTTCTCCTCTAATTCAGTGATTAGTTGCTCCTTCTGACGAAGTGACTCGGCGAGTTCCGCCTTCTGAGATTCACTAGCCTCTAGCTTCGTGCGCGTCGCGCTGGCCGCCATTTTGATTTGCTTAGTCTTTTGCTCAAGCTCAAGGTTAGCGCCTTCCAAGCAAGCGGTACAGTAGAGAGGTGTTCCCTTCTCCAGTTCCGTTCCACACTGAGAACAAATGAGATGCTGAGGTTGGTTTTGTCTCGTTGAGCGGCACTTCTTGCAGCGGCTAGGTAAGCTGAAACCCTTCAGCTCATAGAATTCGTGCTCCGCCTTGGTCAAAACAAATTCTTTACCACATTGGCGGCAGGTCAAGTTAATATCAGCATCTTTCAACATTTAACACCCTTTCTTTGCATCAAGATGCTATTATTGCCGACTGGCACCATTTCTATTTTACAACAAATTTACAACAAAAAGTATATTTCTGGAAATATTTATTCTCTGTGATTTTTTGTCCACCTCTATTGTCGCCGGGCAACAATTCAGGATAACCTAAATAATAGTGCGCTTCTTCACAAAATCCATATCCAGAGTTATTCCCAAACCCGGACGCTCAGGAATATCAAGATAGCCATCTTCCATGACGAATTTCTCATGGGTAACCTTATCGCGGAAAGGATGGGGTGAGCGGTCGTATTCGAAGAATGGCTCAGCCGGAAAGCGGCGCTCGGGGAAGTGGGGCAGGGCAGCAAATAATTGCAGGGAGGCCGCCAGACCAACATTGGTTCCCCAGACATGAGGGATGACCGGCACATTCCAGGCACTGGCCATCGCCACGATTTTCATCATTTCGGTAAACCCACCGGTGCCGCAGAGGTCAGGCTGGAGGATGTCCACAGCACGCCGGGTGATGAGCTCGCGAAAGCCGTATCGAGTGAATTCACACTCACCGCCAGTAATCAGAATATTAGACTTCTGCTTCACTTCAATATAACCGTCAATATCCTCGGGCGGGACCGGCTCCTCAAACCAGTAAACATCGTACCTCTCCATCTTCCGGGCCAGTCGAATTGCCTCAGCGGCATTATAGGCATGGTTGGCATCCACCATCAGAACCATATCGTCACCGATTGCCTCCCTTACCGCCTTCAAGTATTCCATATCCTTTTCAATTCCATAGCCGATCTTCAGCTTCATCGCGGAGAAGCCGTCTTTTTTGTAGCCCAAAGCCTCCTCAACCAAGGCATTTTTTATGCTTGGCACATGCTGAGGCTCATAAAGACCGGTAGCATAAACGTGGGCCTTCTCTCGATAAGCTCCCCCGAGTAGTTTATAGACGGGTAATCCCAAGGCCTTACCCTTTATGTCCCACAGAGCAATGTCTATGGCACTCAATGCTGAGATGGGCAAACCTTTCCTCCCCTGGTCTCTGGTCCGGTTATAGAGAAAATCCCAGATGACGTCGTTATCAAACGGGTCTTTGCCGATAAGCAAAGGTGCGTAAGCATCGCTTATCATGCCAGCCGCTATCTTAGCTGGACCACCAAGGTAAAAGGCTTCCCCCACCCCCTCGATGCCTTCATCGGTAGAAATTAGGCACAGAGCCGCCTGACGCCGGTCAGTTACCCACTGAGACCAACCAAAGGTTTTGTCCTTTAAGAGCTCTTCAAGGACATAGGTTGTGACACCAGTTATTTTCATCATCTTCTCTATTTATTCCCTTAGCCGCAATTCCTCTTTAAGAGGATTTTTCGATGTCTTGTATCTCCCATTAGCTTTACTCTACTATCAACAGCTTAACAAATTTGCGTTTACTGTAGCAAAATCGATTTGAAAAAGTCAAGAAAGCACCAAAAGAAGTGAGGAGCATTAGTAAGACTCCTTCAGGCTAACCTCCTAGCTTGACAGATTTGGTCACCGTCAAATAATATGAGCCAAAGATAGAGAGATATTCCAGCAAATGTCAGCCAAAGTACTAGAGCCGGTATTATTGCAGATTGGGAAGATGAAAGTCTGGCATATACCAAGAAGCAGCCAGATTTAGGAGGTAACCGACATGGCAAAGGTAGGATTTATTGGTGCCGGACCGGTAGGTACCGCGTTTGGGGTGCAGCTATCCCAATTAGGTTACGAAGTAATTGCTGTATATGACGTGAGCTTAACCGCTGCGCAGAGGTTCGCTAAAGCAGTACCAAGTTGTCAAATTTACCAAACGGCTCAGG
>JBHIDQ010000162.1:0-2618 GCA_046760155.1 Dehalococcoidales bacterium
ACCTGAAACAGGATAAAATGGCACTACAGCGACTGAAGGAAGCCGCCGAAAAGGCCAAGTGTGAGTTATCCACAGTCCAGCAGACCGAGGTAAACTTGCCCTTTATCACCGCTGATGCCAGCGGCCCCAAACACCTCAGTATCACCCTTACCCGAGCTAAACTGGAGCAACTGGTGATGGACTTGGTGGAGAAAACCGTGGGTCCCTGTAAGCAAGCGTTAGAGGATGCGGAAAAGACAACCGCCCAGATTGATGAAGTGATTCTGGTCGGTGGGCAGACCAGAATGCCACTGGTGCAGAATAAAGTAAAACAGTTTTTCAACAAGGAGCCCCACAAGGGCGTCAATCCAGATGAAGTGGTCGCGGTTGGCGCTGCCATCCAGGCCGGGGTGCTCAAGGGGGATGTTAAGGATGTGCTGCTACTTGATGTTACCCCCCTTACTTTGGGTATCGAGACACTTGGCGGCGTGGCCACCCCCCTTATCTCACGCAACACCACCATTCCTACTTCCAAGAGCCAGATTTTCAGCACGGCTGCGGATAATCAGCCCAGCGTCGAGATTCACGTCCTGCAGGGGGAAAGGCCGATGGCCACCGATAACCGCACCCTGGGACGATTCATGCTTGATGGTATCCTGCCGGCACCGCGAGGTGTGCCTCAAATTGAGGTTAGCTTCGATATTGATGCCAATGGCATCCTCAGTGTTAAGGCCATTGACAAGGGCACCGGTCGGGAGCAGAAAATAACCATTACCGCCTCTAGTGGACTGAGTAAAGAGGAAGTCGAAAGGATGCAGCGCGAAGCGGAAATGCACGCTGCTGAGGATGCCAAGCGCCGCGAGGAGGTGGAAACACGCAATACCGCGGATACCCTAGCCTATACCGCCGAAAAGACACTCCGCGAGCATAAGGATAAGATACCAGCTGACCTGAACCAAGAAGTAGAAACTAAGGTAGCCGCAGTACGCTCAGCACTACAGGGCACTGATATTGACGCCGTCCGTAAGGCAAGCCAAGAACTGTCCGACGTGATGCAGAAGGTTGGTGCCGCCGTCTATCAACAGCAACCACCACCACCCGGTGGTGAAGCACCACCCGAAGGTGAACCGCCCCCAGGCGAAGGCGGAGAGGGAGAAGGAGAAGGCACCGTAGAGGGTGAGTTCCGCGAGGTTTAAATAATTACGGGAAGTCAGAGAGGGGCTTCGCCCCTCTCACATACCTTACCCCGAGAGAAAAGAGAGGCACCACCTCTCTTTTCTTGATTTTGATTCCCTTTTAAGATAAAGTCAGATATACCTGACTGTCTGGAGGAATAATTTGACCTATCTCGATGATATACTACCGCAGGTAACTAAGCCAGCTCGCTACACTGGCAATGAGTGGAATAGCATCATCAAGGACTGGGAATCCACCCCTATCCGGATTGCCCTCGGTTACCCTGATGTTTATGAAATCGGCATGTCCAATATTGCTTTGCCCATTCTCTATGACCTGCTCAATAACCAGCCCGATGTTCTTGCCGAGAGAGTTTATGCCCCGTGGGTAGATATGGCAGCCGCCATGCAGGCTAGGGACATTCCCTTCTTTAGCCTTGAATCCAAGCACCCACTAAAAGATTTTGATATTATTGGTTTCTCCCTGGGCTATGAACTTACCTATACCAATGTATTGAATATGCTTCACCTGGCTCAAATACCAGTACTAGCCTCGGAGAGAAACGATTCCCATCCGGTAGTAATCGCCGGCGGTAGTTGCTCTCTGAATCCAGAGCCCATGGCTGACTTTATTGACATCTTTGTCATTGGAGATGGTGAAGAGGTATTGCTGGAGTTGCTTAATAGCTTCCGAAACTGGAAAGAACAAGGCGCCGCCAAAAAGGAGCTATTTCGCCAAGTAGCTGCCATCCCCGGCATCTACATACCCAGCCTATATCAAGTGGAATATCAGGCTGATGGTTTACTGAAAAGCATTACTCCCACCGTAGCTGAGGCTAAACCTAGCATTCAGCGACGATTAGTAACCAGGCTGCCGCCGGCAGTGACCAAACCGGTAGTCCCCTATATTGAGGTAATTCACGACCGAGGGGCAATAGAGATTCAGCGGGGCTGTAGCCGCGGTTGCCGCTTTTGCCAGGCAGGTATCATATATCGCCCGGTACGTGAACGCCCCCATGAGGAAGTACTAAAGGCAGCCGGAGAACTCATCACCAACTGCGGCTATGATGAGGTCTCTCTGGTCTCACTAAACACCACTGACTATGCCGGCATTGATGAACTGGTGGCTAGCCTTTCCCACCATTACCCTAATCTTACCCTATCGCTTCCCAGCCTTCGTATTGATAATTTTTCGGTGAGATTGATGAACTCTCTCCCCTCCCGAAGTAAGACCGGGCTCACCTTCGCTCCCGAGGCTGGAAGCGAAAGACTACGACGCATCATCAATAAGAATACCTCTGAAGACAAAATTCTGGAAACGGCGGCTACTGCCTTTGAGCAGGGTTGGACCAGTCTCAAACTGTATTTTATGCTGGGCTTACCCACCGAAACCACTGATGATGTAGAAAGTATTATTCAGCTGGTAAATAGAATCCGCTCAGCGGGCAGGAAGACTAGCGGGAA
>JBHIDQ010000163.1:0-2557 GCA_046760155.1 Dehalococcoidales bacterium
TCCGCATTATTCAATATTTCTCCCTGAATCGAGTCGGCCAACTCACCTATAGTTAAAGTGAATAGAATTCTGTCTTCTGGAAGAACTCCCAAGATAGGTAACTCTGACTCGCTAAACTTGTCCGTTACTTCCTCGCACACGCGCTTTAGCTGACTTCTCGGCACCTTATTCAATATCATGCCCAGTAAATTCTCCCCGAAACCTTTATCGCTATTGAGAAACCTCGGCATAGCTGATTCATTAGCAAAACCTTCCACAGCAATCACCTTGGCTTGTAATGCCTCAGCAATCTCATAAGCAGTCTCACTCAGACTATCACCTGGGCTCTGTCCACACATGCCCTCAACGATAACTACATCCTTACCTTGAGAGGCCTTAGCATAAGCCTGCCTAATCTTAATTCCCAAAACTCCTTCGCGGCGAATGAGCGGACAAAGAGAATCTATCGGCTCCGGCAAAGCCAAAACCTGCTTCACAAATGCAGCGTCGGTTTCACTACCTTCTGGTTTTTCGTTGGCGATAACTGGCTTTAAAAAACCTACTTTCTTACCATCGCTCAAAAAATGTTTACCAATCCCGGCAGCGATGGTAGTCTTGCCGGCGACTTCTTCCGCAGAGATTATATATAGAGCAATCAAGCTTCACCTCCGGTTAGATTACTGACAACTTGATTTTGCCAATCTATTATAATCTCTTGTGTTTCATTCGTAAAGTAAATCCCACAATGAATAGTTAATAAATAAACGGGCTATAATTGACGAGGGTTGAGTGATATAATTAAGTTAAGGGCAAAAGCAGGGGTTTAGCCATGCATGAGGCAATGCTCTACGAAAAGTCACTCAACTCCAGAGTAAAATGTAACATCTGCCAGTGGCGTTGCAGTATTGGCCCGGACAAGTTTGGCGTCTGCCGCATGTACCAGAACCGTGATGGTGTCTTGTTCAATATGAATTATGCCAAGGCATCATCCGTTGCTGCTGACCCAATTGAAAAGAAACCTTTATTTCACTTCTTCCCCGGTAGTCTGGCTTTTTCTATAGGCGGATGGGGTTGCAACTTTCACTGCCAGCACTGTCAGAACTGGGAAATTTCCTGCCCGGGAGTCAATGAACCATGGCGCAACTCCCGCGATATTCCGCCCCAGGCAGCTATCGAACTGACGAAACAGTACCATTGTCAGGGCATTGCTTGGACCTACAATGAACCGACCATATGGTTTGAGTATACCCTGGACTCAGCCAAGCTGGCCAAGAAGAATAACCTGTATACCGTCTATGTAACTAACGGCTATATGACCCCGGAGGCAATGGATACCATCGGGCCCTATTTGGATGCCTGGCGCGTTGATATTAAAGGTTTCTCTGACGCCTTTTATCAGAATTTAGCTAAGATAACCAACTGGCGGAGGATACTTGAAGTTGCCAAGCGGGCTAAAGATAAGTGGCAGATGCATGTTGAAGTGGTTACCAATATCATACCCACCATGAATGATGATGACCAGCAGCTTGAGGGGATTGCTAACTGGATACGAGACGAACTGGGTGAGCTAACCCCTTGGCATGTCACCAGATTCTACCCCCACCATAACCTAAGGCACTTACCCCCCACTCCCATCTCCACCCTAGAGCACGCCTATGATATTGGGCGAAAAGCCGGCCTCAAGTTCGTCTATGCCGGCAATGTTCCCGGTCACCAGAGTGAAAATACCATCTGCTACTCCTGTGGCAAGCTTGTTGCGCAGAGGTTCGGCTACCAGACTGAGGTAGTCGGTCTGGATAGTTCAAAGTGTAAGTTCTGTGGTGCCGAACTCAATTTCAGGACACATTAAGGAGAGTAAAATGATGAGGAATCCAGTTGTCGCCGGGCAATTCTACCCTGGCTCAGATTCACAACTAAGGAAAATGATTGAGATGCTCGTCGATGAGAAGGTGGAGAAAGAGGAGGTAATTGGTCTGGTTTCACCCCATGCCGGATATGTTTATTCCGGACCGGTGGCCGGTGCCGTTATCTCCAGAATTAAATTCAAAGATACTTTTATTATCCTCGGCCCCAACCACAGTGGAATGGGGAAACCGCTCAGCATCATGATTCAAGGTGCCTGGAAAACGCCTCTGGGTGAGGTGGAAATCGACTCAGAACTGGCTAATCAGATTTTAGCCACTTCCCGTCACTTGCAAGAAGATACTGCCGCCCACCAGTATGAACACTCCATTGAAGTCCAGATACCATTTCTACAATATTTCCAGCCTGATATTCGGATGGTGCCGATTACACTCGCTTTCGCCAGCGGTGCTGCTTATAAGGAAATCGGCAAAGAGATTGCTGAAGCAGTCAAGAAGCTGAAGAGAGAAGTCGTCATCATCGCCAGCAGTGACATGACCCACTATGAGCCACAGGAGTCGGCTCAGAAAAAGGACAGGCAAGCGATAGACGCGATACTAAGCTTGAATGAGGATGAACTGTTAAAGCGAGTTGCCGAATTAAATATCTCAATGTGTGGCTATGCCCCAACGGCCAGTCTCATCTCCGCCGCCAAAGAACTGGGCGCCAATACTGC
>JBHIDQ010000164.1:0-2491 GCA_046760155.1 Dehalococcoidales bacterium
GTTATGTCTGTTCCTGCCTTGGTATCTTCCAGTGTAACCCCAAGCTCAGCTAGCTTATTTCTTATTTCATCAGCCCGTTGCCAATTCTTATATTTCCGGCAGTTAGTGCGCTCATTAATAAGACGATTGACACGAGCATTAACCGTACCAGGTATAACTGTAGCCTTTGCGCTCAATTTTCCTGAAATTTTTAATGAAGCTTTTCCTAAGATTATTCGCGTTTCTGGAACTCTGAGCCCCAGCACTTTTCGTGCCGTTAATAAGAGAGCCTCTTTAGCGTTCTGGAAGCTAAGTCTCGAATCTGCCGCCTGATTTATTTCCCGTGCTAAATCAAAAAGGGCTGCAAGCGCCTGTGGAGTATTGAAATCATCGTCCATTGCCTCAATAAACCTGTTATAGTAAGGCTCTACATCAAGGGCTTTCCCTCTACCACCAGTTGGGTCATCTCTAGAAATCACCCGCAGTAATCTTTCTACCCCTCCTTCTGCCGCCTCCAGTACTTCCTCAGAATAGGTCAGCGGGCTGCGGTAGTGTGAACCAAGGACAAAAATGCGGATGGCATCGGCGCTGTATCTCTCCAGTGCCTCCTTTATGGTGATAAGATTGCCCACGGACTTGCTCATCTTCTCCTCACCAAGCTGCACCATGCCGTTATGCAACCAGTACTTAACAAAGGGTTTGACCCCGGTAAAACTTTCCGACTGGGCTATTTCGTTCTCATGGTGGGGGAAGACCAGGTCCTGCCCGCCGCCGTGGATGTCAAGGGTATCCCCCAGGTATTTTAACGACATGGCACTGCACTCGATATGCCACCCCGGCCGCCCCGCACCCCACGGACTCTCCCAAGCTGGCTCGCCGGCTTTGGATGCCTTCCACAGGACAAAGTCCATCGGGTGCTCCTTCTCCTCCCCGGCCTCAATCCGCATTCCTGACATCATTGACTCCAGACTGCGGTGAGATAGCTTGCCGTAGTCAGAGACATTTCTGACCCGGAAATAGACACTGCCCTGCGAAGGATAAGCGTATCCTTTGTCGACCAAGCCCTGCACGATCTCAATCATTTTCGGTATTTCTTCCGTAGCGTAGGGGGTTACATCAGGCTTGCTGATGTTTAAAGCCGCCATATCGTCAAAATAGCTTTGCGTGTATTTATCCGCCAGCTCACGGGGAGGAATACCAAGTTTATTTGCCCGGTCAATAATTTTATCGTCAATATCGGTAACATTCTGCACATACTTCACTTTGTAGCCACGAAACTGAAGATAGCGCTGGATGACATCAAAGATGATGTAACTCATGGCGTGACCCAGGTGAGCCTCATCATAGGGCGTTACCCCGCAGACGTATATCTTTACCTCATCGCCCTGAGGTAAAAACTCTTCTTTTTGCCCGGAAAGGGTATTAAATACCTTCATTCATTTTCCTCCACTGCTTATGCAGGGATAATATAAAATACCTTCATTCACTTCCCCTCCAAGGTAGCTACCGCATAAGCCGCAATTCCTTCGCCTCGGCCAACAAAACCTAACTGGTCTGAGGTGCTCGCCTTGACACTCACTTGGCTGATATTGATACCCAGTGTCTGGCAGAGCTGCTGCCGCATCCGGTCAATAAAATCTCTCAGCCGGGGTCTCTCTGCAACAATGGTAGCATCAACATTGTTCACTTGCCAGCCGTTTTTAGCCAGTTCGTCCCTTGTTCTTTCCAGTAGAATCAGGCTGGAAATGTCCTTATATTGGGGGTCACCGGGCGGGAAATAGCTGCCGATATCCCCCAGCGCCGCCGCCCCCAGCAGGGCATCAATAATGGCGTGAGTTAAAACATCAGCATCACTCCAGCCACTGAGACCCTTGTCAAAAGGTATCTCTATTCCCCCAAGCACTAATCGGCGCCCCGGAGTCAGTGAATGAACATCATAGCCGATACCAACACCTAATTTACCGTTCATGTTTTTGCCATAGAACCTCGGCTAAAGCCAGGTCTTCAGGAGTGGTTATCTTTATATTATCGTAAGCGCCCAGATAGAGCTTGACTTTGTAGCCCAGCTGCTCTACCAGTGAGGCGTCATCGGTGACATCATTATTTGCCTTTTTATAGGCCTCACTTATTATATCAAGGCGAAATACTTGTGGCGTCTGTACTGCCCATAAATTTTGACGTGGTGGCGTCTGATGCACGATTCTATCGTCTCCCGCCAGTTTAATGGTATCCGTAACCGGAACGGCGGCTACAGCCGCTCCGGTTTCTTTAGCTGCCTCCAGTCCACGCTCAATCAAGTCCACGGTTACGAATGGGCGGGCGCCATCATGGATTACTACCCAGTGGCAATTATCAAGCTGCTTCAGTCCTGCGGCAACTGAATCCTGGCGTCGCCTGCCACCGAGACAAACATCGCTTACCTTGGACCACTCCCCTCCAGCTACCAGCTGCCGGCATAGTTCCTCCTTTTCTCCACTCACCACGACCACTATTTGATCGATAAGGCGGCATT
>JBHIDQ010000165.1:0-2443 GCA_046760155.1 Dehalococcoidales bacterium
GAGGCCTACCGACGGGCACTCAGCGGCGACCCGGTGGCTGCCTTCGGTGGCATTGTTGCCGTCAACCGAACCATTGACCTGGTGACGGCGGAAGAGATGAGCAAGACCTTTTACGAAATAATTATTGCCCCTGAATTTGAGGACAAGGCACTGGAAGTATTGAAGCGGAAAAAAGACCTGCGGATTCTGGTGGCGGAATTACCACCCACTTATGGTGTCTCCCATGAAGGTTATCTTGATTTCCGCCGGGTAAAGGGTGGCTTCCTGGTGCAGAGCTCGGATTCTTTAGCCGAGGATAGCGTTAGCCTGAAGACAGTAACCAAGCGTGAGCCGACTGAGGCGGAGATAAAAGACTTGCTTTTTGCCTGGCGGGCGGTGAAGCATGTAAAATCGAATGCGATTGTGCTGGCTAAGGATAAGACACTGATGGGAATGGGAGCCGGGCAGCCCAGCCGGATTGTCAGTGCGCAGATAGCCAAGGAAAAGGCGGGGGAGAAGACGAAAGACAGCGTGCTGGCTTCTGATGCCATGTTTCCCTTTCCAGATGTGGTGGAATCGGCAGCTGAGGGCGGGGTAACCGCCATTATTCAGCCCGGCGGTTCCATCAGGGACGAGGACTCAATCAAGGCGGCTGATGCGCATAAAATAGCAATGGTGTTTACTGGCGAAAGGCACTTCAGGCATTAAGTTAGGATGGGGAAATACTAAATACCAATTTCTAAATTCTAAACAATATAAAAATGACCAAAATTCAAATAAACTAAACAATTTTGAATTTGAAATTTGAACTTGTTTAAGATTTACTATTTAGATATTAGAACTTCACAAAGAGGAGGTGAGCGATGGCTAATGCGGTCTTAGTTATTGACATGCTCAGGTGTTTTTTGGAGGAGGGTCATCCTCTCTATGTTGGGGATAAAGCCCGCGGTATCATTCCTAATATTCAGCGTCTTTTAGAACAGGAACTGGCCCGGGGCTCCAAAGTCTTCTTCATCTGTGACCATCATGACCCTGATGACCTTGAGTTTAAGATGTTTCCGCCTCATTGCATTGAGGGTACTCCAGAGGCGGAGGTCATTCCGGAATTAGCCAAATACCCGGGTGAGATAATCCCCAAGAAACGTTACAGCGGCTTTTTTAATACACCACTTGAGACAAAGCTGAAAGAGCTTAAGCCGGAAAAATTAATCATTTGCGGGGTGCTTACCAATATTTGTGTTATGTATACCGTATCTTCGGCCCGGAATCGTGATTACGAGGTTGAAGTGCCGATTGACTGCGTGGCTTCGCCGGATGAGAAAGCGCATGAATTTGCCCTGGAGCAAATAGAAAAGGTACTGGGGGCAAAACTGACCAGTATTGGGGGTATCACCAGATGAAAAAGCCCAAGTTTGAGCCAAGCGAGGCGGTCCTGTCTGGGGAGACGACCGATATTTATTTCGCCCGCAGCATAGATATCCTGCGGCACGAGGGGCTTAATCCAGTAGCCACGATGGAGGTCTTCACCAGTGGTGCCGGAATGCTCTGTGGCATCGAAGAGGTTAAAGCCCTGCTGGTCAAGGTTTTGCCTGAGGATAAACGCGAGGTGTGGGCTCTGGATGAGGGCGCAGATATGGACCGGAAGGAAGTGGTGTTGCGTATCACGGCACCCTATCAGAGTTACGGACTATATGAAACCGCCATCTGTGGTATTCTAGCCCACTGCAGTGGTTGGGCAACTGCAGCCAGAGAATGCGTCGCGGCGGCTCGCGGCATACCCGTCATCAGCTTTGGGGCACGCCATATTCATCCTTCCGTCGCCGGAGTAATGGATTATGCTTCTGTTGTGGGCGGTTGTGCTGGTTGCTCCAGTGTCGTTGGGGCGAGACTGGCGGGTATTGAACCATCAGGGACGATGCCCCATGCCCTGATTATCGTTATCGGCGACACGGTTAAGGCGACGATCGCCTTTGATAAGTATATGCCGCCGGAAGTGCCCCGCGTTTCACTGGTTGATACCTTCAAGGATGAGCCTGAAGAAAGTCTGCGGGTGGCTGAGGCGTTGGGGGGGAAACTTAATAGCGTGCGGCTGGATACCCCCGTCGAGCGGGGAAGGGTTACTGCTGACCTGGTCAAGGAGGTGAGAGCCAGGCTGGACTTGGCTGGCTTCAACAAGGTCAAGATTTTTGTCAGCGGTGGTCTCGACCCGGAACGTATCACTTACTTTCTGGAGAGCAGGGCGCCGGTGGATGGCTTTGGTGTCGGCAGTTATATCAGTGGTGCCAAGCCGATTGATTTTACCGCTGACCTGCATGAGGTAGAAGGCAAGCCAATTGCCAAGCGGGGCAGAATACCCGGCATTACCCTTAACCCCAGGCTCAAGCGGGTGATGTAGTGAAATCAAGTAAAAACACTCTCATTCCTTGGAAAGAAGAGCAAGAGAGACGTATTTGCTCCAGGAGTG
>JBHIDQ010000166.1:0-2417 GCA_046760155.1 Dehalococcoidales bacterium
AAATTCTCCAGCTGTCTGGCGAAGTCAGGAAGATGGGGATAGACCGCTAACTTGTGTATCTCGTCATCCTTTCCTGCCTTGAGATGAATCAGTCGGGCATTATGACCCAGTTCATAAATCAACTTATCTTTCGGGTCATGAACCCGGGTATAAATATCGACCAGATGCCCACACTTCCCCAATTCACGGGCAAGTTCCAAAACATAAACACTCATGCCACCGGTATCTTTTGTCCCTAGCTTACCCACCGGGCAACTGTGGGCACTGAGCATGGCGATTCTCAGTTTTCTGTCTCTCGGCAAACTTCTCTCCTCCATTATCACTGTCTAGTTATTAATTACTTCATAGTTATCTGACAATTATATAACGGGATTTCATTACCGCCTAATTGGTATTTATACCTTTCCGCTCCCTTCAGAAAATCCCATTTTTTCATACCCCGCCCAATGCTTTCCCTGATGCAGAGGACTTTGGAAAGCAAACCTACACTTAAGGAATTATATTGGGGGTCATAGCCACTATTATAGAGGTACATTGCTTCGTTGTAATCAAAACCCAGAATCATGGCTGCTGGCAGTTTGTCCACCTCAAGAATACCATACCTCAGCAGGTTAATCTCAGCCATAGCCTTGGCTAGTGACCTGAAAAACGATTCCCTCTGGACAGTCATGAATTCAGCTTTTTCTTCCCGACTCAGCGTAAAAAGTTTCAAGAAAGTGTCGGTTAAATCATCAACCTCTTGCGGGCTAACCTTAAGGCAGCGGTAATCCACCTTATCTGCCTCCCATAATCGCCTTAACTTGCGTCTCACCTCATGACGCTGCTTCTTATCTAACCTTGCCAGATACTCCTCCCAGGTAGCCGGTAAATCCAGCTCCACGGTAACTGCCTCCCCATGGCAAAGAATCTCAAACTTTCGGTTTTTGGCCATACTTACCAGATTGGTAATCACGGTGGAGTCAGACCGCAGTAGTTTCAAGTCCAGATGGTTAATGCCCTGCCGCCTCAAGTCATCAAGCAGGACATTAAAGAAATCACTTTCTCTCCCCGGGACAATGACAAAGTCCAGATAGTCGCAAACATCAGCACTGCCAATAAAGGAGACTTTTTCTCCTTTCACCTGAAGCGGTGCAATACCAACAATGTTTGACTCCTGTCTCACGGCCACTAAATAAAGTTCCGTTCCGGGTTGAAATTCCCGCCACCAGACTTCTAACCAGGAGGGTAAAACAAAAACTGAGCCCCACTTCAAGCGATGGCTTGAGTCAGTCCAGTATGAAGTGAGGCTGTCAAAGCTCTCCTGAGTAACGGTATAGCTCATACTTTCAGCTAACAGTGTAGCACCTTGCTCTATTTGAAATCAATGGGGAGTTTGATAACTAAATAATACCACAAATCTACATTTGGCTCTGTCTTCAAATATATGATACAATAACTACAGATTGTTCAGCTTATAGAAAAGGACATTCCAATGACTGATAAAACTCCTACTGACCTGAAGACTTTTATCGAAAACGTAAATAAGAAAGATAAACGTAGTGGCAAGAAACCCCGATTTTCCTGGATAAGGCGAAAAGGGAAGTAAAGCGGGGAAAATTCTGAGCTCATTTACGGCTGCCTACTGCCGAATCAAATGGGTGTCCTTCACGGGCAAAATCAGGTAAATAATTCCCCGAGGCTCCCATTTCCTGCATCCACCCATTTTCAAACCCTAGCTCATCAAGCCAAGCGATCACCTCTGAGTATTCTGCCAAGGTGATTTCCCGGTCAATAAGCGGTGTCTGTCCAGCCCGGTGGGCGGGGAAGTATTGCGACATGATGCTGACGGTAACCGTAGGTGAGACCTCACCAGCTAACCAGGCAAGTGAGTCACGGCTTCCCGCCAGTCGATTAGGCAGTATCAGGTGACGCACAATCAACCCTCTCTGGACGATACCCTCATTATCCACTACCAAGTCCCCAACCTGACGATACATCTCCTGAATAGCAGCACGAGCTCGTTCTACATAGTCCGAAACCCGGGAAAATTTTCTTCCCCATCTATCATCGGCATATCTTAAGTCGGCCAGATAAATACTTATTATGCCGTCAAGCTCCCTCAAGGATTTAATCGAATCATAGCTATTGGTATTGTAGACCAGTGGTAATTGAAGTCCCATCGGCACCGCCTTTAGTACTGCCTGGACCAACTGCGGGACAAAGTGCGAGGGCGAAACGAAATTGATATTGTGACACCCCAGTTCATCCTGAAGGTAGAGCATGCGCTCGGCTAAAGTGTGAGGGTCAATTTCGCTCGCTTTCTGATTTTTAAAATTCTGGCTTATCTGGTGGTTCTGGCAATAGAGGCATCTCATATTGCAGTTGCCGAAGAAAATTGTCCCTGACCCTTTACTTCCAGAAATGGCCGGTTCTTCGCC
>JBHIDQ010000167.1:0-2408 GCA_046760155.1 Dehalococcoidales bacterium
AGTTAATTTTTTGTAGAGAAGGGAGGCGTTGAGATTATAATGGCAACAACAAGTAAAGTCAACAGATTCATCGCAACACATCGAAAATCTAAAGAACTATGGGAGAGGTCACTCAAAGTGACGCGGGGTATCCACCACGATGCTCGCCATGCCCTTCCCTTCCCCGTTTACACCGCACGGGCTGAAGGCTCGCGCAAGTGGGATGTTGATGGCAACGAGTACATTGACTATACCATGGGACACGGCAGCTTGATACTGGGACATGCCCATCCTACCTTGATAGAGGCGGTCTCACAGCAGGTCACTAAGGGTACTCACTACGGGACGGAAAACGCGCGCGCCATTGAGTGGGCGGAATTAATCTGCCAGCTCATTCCAGCGGCAGAGAGGGTGGAGTTTGTGCTGACCGGTACTGAAGCTAATATTATGATTTGTGAGCTGGCCCGCGCTTATACCGGAAGAGACAAAATCCTCAAATTTGCCCAGCATTTTTTCGGCTGGTCCGATCCTATGTACGTAGGCGTTGCCGCTCCTTATGATAAGCCAATCGCCGGCCGGCTTCCTCCTTTTACCAAAGACGCCGTATCGGAAGCCACCGTGGTTATTCCCTGCAACGATGTGACCGCCATGGAGAAGGCATTGGCCAAGAAAGACATTGCCGTCCTGTTTCTGGAAGGAGGTGGGGCACACGGTGGCGCCGTCTGTATGCCTCCCGAGTTAGTCAGGAGGGCACGCGAGTTGACGAGAGAATATGGCACCTTACTGGTTATTGATGAGGTCATCAGTGGCTTTCGCTGGTCTACCGGAGGCTATCAGGCTACGGTTGGGGTCACCCCTGATTTGAGCCCCCTCGGCAAGATCGTGAGTGGTGGGTTGAGTGGCGGTGCCGCCGTGTCTGGTCGAGCCGATATTATGGAACTACTGAAGATAAAACCCGGAGACACCGAATGGAATCGTTATCGTCGTGTCCTCCACAATGGCACTTGGAACGCCAATCCACTGAACTCAATCGCCGGGGTGACCCTGCTCAAGATTATTGCCAAAGGTGAAATCCAAAAGACCGCCGAAGCCTCAGCTAAAAAGTTGGCAGATGGAATGAATCAGAAGATTGCGGAGCGGGGTAGTGAGGGTTGTGTTTTTAATACCAGTTCCGTACTCCATATTTATTTGGGCAAGTGCCAAAAGTGCGATCGGACTCTCTGCCTAGATACCACCAAATCTATGTCTCCTGAGGTAATCAATGCTTTGAACCGGCACCTGTTGCTCAATGGCGTGAATTTGCTCAGGGGTGTGGTCGGCTGGGTTTCCGCGGTGCACAGCAAAGAGGACATCGACCAGACCATCGAAGCTTTTGGCGCAACCATTGATGGCATGGTAGCCGAAGGCACAATTAAATAAACCTTGACTCTATCTTAGTATTAATGATACTGACCGGAGGTGAACCAAATGGTAGCAAAGATTCGTGTCGTCCAATACGGGTGCGGTCCCATCGGCTGCAGTGTGGCTAAGCTCGCTTCACAGCGTCGAGACATTGAGATGGTTGGCGCCATTGATGTGGCTAAAGATAAAGTAGGTAAAGATTTGAGCGAGGTCGCCGGCCTGGACCAACCACTGGGGATTATCATTTCCGATGACGCTAATGCCGTTTTATCTCAGGCTAAGCCCGATATCGTGCTTCACACAACGAGCTCATGGCTGAAAAAGGTCCACCAGCAACTAACCATGCTCATTAAGGCAAATGTCAACATCGTCTCCACTACTGAGGAGTTATCCTTTCCCTGGCGGAAAGAGCCCCAGCTTGCCGCTGAGATTGACCAGTTGGCTAAAGAGCATAAAGTTACCGTACTGGCTACCGGAATAAACCCGGGATTCCTCATGGATACTTGGCCGCTGGCCATGACCGCGGTATGCCAGGAGATCAAGCGGATTAGGGTCGCCCGGATACAGGACGCCTCACCGCGCCGGCTTCCGTTTCAGCAGAAAATAGGCGCCGGGTGCACACTGGAGGAATTCCAGAAACTGGTGAATGCCGGGACTTTGCGCCACGTTGGTTTAGCCGAATCTATCGCCATGATTGCCGCCGGCTTGAGGTGGGAACTGGATGACATCAGGGATGAAATTGAGCCTATCGTCGCCGAAAGTGAGGTACGGAGCCAGTACATTACCGTAAAGCCGGGACAGGCTGCCGGGGTAAAACAGATTGGTCGCGGGCTGAAAGGTGGGCAGGAGTTGATAACTTTAGACTTCCAGGCTTATCTCGGTGCCAAAGAATCCTATGATGCCGTTTACATTACCGGGACTCCCAACATGGAAGTGGTCATCAAAGGAGGTACCCACGGAGACATTGCCACCGCCGCCATAGTGGTCAACGCCATCAGCCGGGTACTGGAGGCGCCACCGGGACTGAT
>JBHIDQ010000168.1:0-2380 GCA_046760155.1 Dehalococcoidales bacterium
GTGAAAGGAGGCTTTTTATGTATGATTTGTTGATTAAAGGCGGTAGAGTAATTGACCCGGCGCAGAATATCGATGATAGGCTGGATGTAGCCATAAGCGGTGATAAAATCGCTACACTGACCAAGGATATTCCATCCCAAGAGAGCCGGCAGGTGGTCGATGCCAAGGATAAAATAGTCACCCCGGGACTTATTGACATGCACTGTCACGTTTACGACCGTATTCATCAGATTTCGGTTGAGCCTGATACCGCCGGGGTAAAGCAAGGGGTAACCACCGTGGGGGACGGGGGTAGTGCTGGCGAGGCAACCTTCGCCGGCTTCCTCAAGTATATTATCCCCTCTGCGCGGACTAGAATTTTCTGCTTCCTTCACCTGTGTTCTTTCGGACTCATCCCTGAGCCTGAACTGAAGGACTGGGATGAAGTTAATCTTGAGGGTATGGCCGCTACCATTGAGTCTCACCGCGACTTGATCAAGGGAGTCAAATTGCGCTTGGTCGGCAAACTGGTGGCTCACGACGGGGTAAAAGTGGTGGAAGTACAAAAGAAGATAGCCAAACAGTTCGGTCTGCCAGTGATGATACACATTGGGGACATGGATAAGCAGGTATCGCCGACGTTAACTCAGGAATTTCTTCCCTTGCTGGAGACGGGTGATATCTTGACTCACATTTATACCGGTAATTTTGGCAAACCTCTGCGTTCCGATGGTACGGTAATACCCGAGATGAGGGCCGCCATGGAGCGAGGGGTTATCATGGATACGGCCATTGGCAAGAATAACCTGAGCTTTGAATCCGCCGGCAAACTCCTGGCGCAGGGTATCTTACCGACCACGCTGAGCACTGACCTCACCCACCGGTCACTCACCGGTCCAACGTACAGCCTGCCGATGACGATGGCTAAATTCATGGGGCTGGGACTGGACTTAAAGCAGGTAATCACCATGACCACCATTAATCCGGCACGCGTCCTCAAAGAGGATGACAAAATAGGGAGCCTTAAACCCGGGATGGAGGCAGACGTTTCAGTACTGGAACTCTTATCCGGCAAATGGAAACTGCAGGATGCCAAGCAGCAGACGATAGAAGTGGACAGCTTGCTTATGCCCATGATAACGGTGAAATCAGGGCAAGTAATCCCGGCACAGCCGGTGGCTCAACCTGAGCTGATAAAATAAGAAAAAAGTTGGTGGAGCTAGGGTATCAAGAGGTAGAACTTTCTCTAAGATTCTCTGGATATAACTAACTTGGCACCTTCTGGTGTGTCTTCAACATCAATAGTGATTCCCTGAAGGGTATCAGCCAGATCTTTTTCCACCAGTAGCACTTTCGAGTCCTCGTGTTCCACCGCTTGGTCTTCTTGTCTCTCCACGTCTATGGCTAATCCAAGTTGACCCTGGTCATTAGTTGTGAGCCTCAAACATGCTTCAGGCTTATCTGTGTTAGCAGTCAGTATCCTCTTTAGCTCCTGTCTAGCACGTTCAGTAACTCCTATCATTTCTCGCCCCCTTATTTATTTAATTCCTCGGCTTTCCATTAGTTCTGACCAACAGCACAGAACTTTGACTTGTCAGATTAAACCTGACTCCTCAAGAGAATCTTCAAACAACCAAGTAATCTAATACCTTCGCCGTCTTCCTCCATAAAAGTCACCACCTCTCCTGCCACCATAAGACCCGCCGCCTCTGTTATCAGAGCGAGGTCGAGCCGCATTAACATTTAGCGTCCGATCCTTTAAAGTTTTCCCGTTTAGAGCAGTAATGGCAGCTTGACCTTCAGACACTGAAGGCATTTCAACAAACCCGAATCCTTTTGACCGCCCACTATACTTGTCCGTTATGATATTTACAGATTCAACCTCTCCAAAAACAAGGAATTCCTGGCGTAATTCCTCCTCAGTTACCTCATAGGATAAGTTACCCACATAGATTTTCATATTAGTACCCCCTTTGTTTAATTTCGCAACCCCCCATGCCGACTGTCTCGCCTCAAGTATCTAGTTGAGTTCGACCAGAAACATTAGCTCATTGGTTGCTTCTTGGTTTACCCGTAACCACGCCTTTGTCTGGCGCTCTTCTGTGCTTTCAAACGTGCCGCTTCTCCTTTGGATAGAAAATGACGATGGGCCTTTGCCTCGCGCAGAATCCCACTCGTCTGCACCATCCTTTGAAAACGACGCAATAGGGAATCTTGGGATTCACCTTCACGTATCGAAACTTCTAACGACATAACACACCAACACATTCTAGGGATATACACGGGCCAAGTATCCTCAGCCCATGTATGTCCTGATGTCAAACTCCAGTATTACCTACTCTCTGACTTTACGGTAGCAATCGCTACAGTAAACTGGCTTATCACCGCGAGGTTCAAAGGG
>JBHIDQ010000169.1:0-2364 GCA_046760155.1 Dehalococcoidales bacterium
CTTCTTTTCCTCACCAGCACAGAGCAAGTTGTAAAATGGCGACACTAGCTGGGTATTAATCTTGTCCAGATTACTTCTAATCGCGCTGTCTTTTCTAATATACCGCTGGTTATCAACCAGAAATGTGGCATCAGACACCAGGTACACGGATTTAAGGCAGGTGGCAGCATTGTAAATGGTTCTTTGCTCGGTCTGCTCCTCATGCTCAAAAGGAAGAACCACCAGATTATATAAAGGTCTTTCAGCATACCGCTCTTTTATCTGCTGCGTTATCACCGGTATTGCGCCGGAACCAGTTCCACCAGCGGCACCGGCAATCAGCAAGAAGGCATCTGTCTCAGCGAAGCGTGACGCTCCTCTCACCGCGTCTATTACCTTGTCGCTATCCTCTCTAGCTATCTCAGCCCCAAGCTCATTTATCTTACCCACACCGTGACCACTGGTCTTCTGGCCCCCGATGAGGATTCTATGCTGGTAGTCCGACCTGATAAAGGATAGGCCGCTTAAATCAGCGATATCCGTGTTAACGGCAAAGGTGTCAGTGATTATATCAACGCCACGCTGGACTCGTGCCCGCCGGTTCAGGCGAGCAAATTCATCAGCAATCCTGCCACCACATTGCCCTAACCCAATAACCAGTAACTTCACTTCTCACCTTTGGTACTAAATAGTATCTTATTTTAACATATTTTTGAATATTGTTTAATTTAGGCATACTTACGTCAGAGTTCTTGTCAAATGTTGTGGAAATTCCTTCCAGCATGATTTTTCGTTAGCTCCTTGCACCTGCCAGTTCAGCCATCTTTTCTCGCTGTAGAATACCGTCTTTAAACTCGCGTCCCTCCAATACCAGCGTCATCAAATTAACTCCGCCGTTGAGGGCTCTCCAGTTACGGCTTAGCCGCTCCACAATCTTGAACACCAGGTAAAGGGCATTATCCCGCCGTTTCATCCGTCTGGCAGCATCGGTCCTCAGTCTCACGCCGCTGAAGATGGATTCTATCGGGTTGGTAGTTCTCAGGTGTATCCAGTGCTCTTTGGGGTAGTGATAGAAGGTGACGAAATCATCCCAGTCCCGGAGCACCGTCTCGGCAGCCGCCCGCTGGCCTCTGCCCATGAGTTCGGCGACATACCGATCGCGTAGCTCCTCGCACTCTTTCTGCGTCAGAGCCTCGTACATCTCCCTCAAGCGTCGGCGTGCTTCTGCCTGATAGCGTTTCGGCAGTTTAGCCTGGACATTGGTGGTACGATGGTTCCAGCACCGCTGATGCTCAGTAGTCGGGTAGACCTCGTTCAGGGCGGCCCACAGACCTAAGGCACCATCACCGGTAGCGGTAAGCGGCGCTTCCAGGCCGCGATTACGCAGGTCCCGCAGCATTTCCGCCCAGCTCTCTTTACTCTCACGGTAGCCAGGCTCCATCCCCAGCAACTCCTTTTCCCCATCTTCCCGCGCTCCCACAACACACAAGAGCGCCGTCTTTTCTTTCTCAAGTCCGGCACCAAGGTAAACGCCGTCTTCCCAAGTGTAAGCATACCGGTGCTCCCACAATGGCCGCCTCCGCCAGGCTTCGTATTCCCTCTCCCAGCGTTCTTTAAGCCTCACAATGGCATTGGGTGATAGAGCCGTCGTCTCTCCCATCAGCTCACGGAATACCGGCTCGAAGTCCCCGGTGGCTAACCCTTCCAAGTAGAGCTTGGCAAATAACTTCTTTGTAGTCTCTGATGCCCGCTGGTAGCGCTTCACTATCTGCGACTGGAATCCCTGCGGCGCCACCTCATGAGGCACTTTGGCCACCCTGGGCACCCGCACCTCCACCGGCCCCAGACCCACCGTTATCTCCCGCACTGGATGGAAACCATTCCGGTAGCCACGAAACCGCTTACTACGCTGATAGCGGAGCCTTTCAAGGAAGCCAGTAACCTCTTCCTCTAACGCTGCTACCAGCATATCCCTGGCCCCTTTCTGCACAAATGCCTCCAGAGCATCCTGTACCTCGTCCCTTTGTTTGTTTTTCTGGTATGATGTTGCCAAGGCGTGTCCCTCCATTCTTTATTTTGTTTTTCTCTTACTGGAAGGATACGCCTTTCTCTATCCCCGCGTCATCAATTTCCACAACTTTTATTATTAACTCCGATCTGGCTATGGCCGACTATAACAAAGCTATCGAGCTTGACCCCCAGTTTGCCATTGCCTATGACAGTCGGGGTTATGCTTATGGCGAGAGGGGGCAATGGGACCTGGCTATCGCCGACCATAGCAAAGCCATCGAGCTTGACCCTCAGTTTGCCATTGCCTATGACAATCGGGGTTATGCTTATGACGAGAAGGGGCAATACGATCTGGCTATCGCCGACTATAACAAA
>JBHIDQ010000170.1:0-2344 GCA_046760155.1 Dehalococcoidales bacterium
TTCGATAATATTGATGTCCCCGCCGCCACCAAGCGTGGCATCGTTGTCGGGAACACTCCCGGAGTACTAACGGAGACCACTGCCGACTTCGCTTGGGCCTTGATTATGGCTACGGGCAGGCGTGTCGCCGAAGGTGACCGATGGACGAGAAGCGGCAAATGGAAAACTTGGGGACCGATGATACTGCTGGGTCACGATATTCACCGTGCCACCCTGGGGATTGTTGGCTGTGGACGCATCGGCCTGGAGGTCGCCAAACGCGCCCGGGGATTTGACATGAAAGTGTTATATTATGACACGATACGAAGAAAGCCTGAGGAGGAAAAAGAGTTCGGCTTGGAATATGTCCCCAAGTTGCATGACCTGCTCTCCAGAGCCGATTTTGTCACCGTCCACGTGCCACTTATGGCTGAGACTCGCCACCTGATTAGCACCGCTGAGTTTGCCGCCATGAAGCCAACCGCTATTTTCGTCAATACTTCTCGTGGTCCGGTGGTCGACCAGAAAGCCCTTTATCAGGCGCTCAAGTCTGGGCAGATTTTTGCCGCTGGACTGGATGTGACCGAGGTTGAGCCAATCCCGATGGATGACCCCCTGCTGACTCTGGACAACATCATTATTGCCCCTCACATTGCCAGCGCCAGCGTCGCCACCCGAACTAAGATGGCAACCATGGCTGCGGCCAATCTTATCGCCGGCCTCAAGGGTGAAATGCCCCCCAACTGTGTCAATCCTGAGGTACTGCAAAAGAAGGGCTGACAACTTTCGGGAGGGGCAAACCCCCTCTCTAGAATTTTTCTCCTTTTGGAGAGAAGGTGAATTTGCATAGCTAGAAATTTTCTAGTAAAATGAGGTAGCTTTCGTATAGAAAGAAGACCTGAAGATGATAAACCTTCCCGTACTGGTACTAAATCAGAGCTACGAGCCACTTACCATCTGCCGTGCCCGGCGCGCCGTAGTCCTAATTTACCGGGGTAAGGCGGAGATGCTGGAAAATGGCGTCGGCTTTATCCACACCATCCGTGATAGCTTCCCTTTGCCTTCCGTAATCCGTCTCGCCTACTTGGTGAGACGCCCTTACCGGGAAAGAAAGCTAACTCGCTTCGAGGTTTTCAACCGGGACCGTTACACCTGCCAGTATTGCGGTAAGGAAACGAGACAACTTACTCTAGACCACGTCATTCCTCGTCATCGCGGTGGCCAACATACTTGGGAAAATGTGGTTAGTGCCTGTGTCCCCTGCAATAGGCGTAAGGCGGGTAGAACCCCCCAGGAGGCTAGAATGAGGTTAATTCGTCGGCCAGGCTACCCCAGTAACAGTCCTTTCTTTAATATCCCTTACCACTACCGCCAAACCAAGCAGGAATGGCAAAAGTACCTGCCCCAGTAAAGACCTTGACCCAAATCCATTGGCTAGTAAGAGACTTCACCCAGCGGTAATTCCACCGTGGCCTCGCTCTCCAGTTCTACCAATACCGTTTCCTTCAACGGATTACTGCCAACTACCGTAGCCTCCCCCATCGACGTTGATACTTGCTGTCCTACCTTGGGTAGTTTTTCCTTCATGGCACGGTATTGCTCACTTTCGTAGGCCAGGCAGCACATCAAACGACCACAAATGCCCGAAATCTTCATCGGGTTAAGCGGCAGGTCCTGGTCCTTGGCCATTCTAATCGAAACCGGGTCAAAATCGCTGATAAAACTCATACAGCACAGCGGACGACCACACCGGCCAAAGCCGCCCATCAGCTTGGCTTCGTCTCTGGTACCTACCTGCCGCAATTCTACCTTTACTTTAAACTGCTTGGTCAGCCGCCGAACCAATTCGCGAAAATCAACCCTCTCCTCAGCACTAAACAAAAAGGTAAGGCGACTCCCCTCGAGGCTGTATTCGGCGGAGAGCAGTTTCATTGGCAACTGGAGTTCGCCAATCATTTTGCCACACTCGATTAAGGCTTCTTCCGCCTTATTCTCAAGCTCCTCGGCACGTTTGAGGTCCCCGGACTCTGCCTTGCGCATTACCGGCTTGAGCGGTCCGGTCGCCTCGTTGGCCAGCACCTGTCGGGGAGCAATGACCACCCGCCCCAGTTCCTGCCCACGGCTCGTCTCGACAATCACGTGGTCATTTATTTCCAGGTCTTTGCCCGCCGGGTCAAAATAGTAAACTTTACCTGCTTTCCGGAACCTTATGCCAACAATCTTATCCGCCATTTTCTACTGCCAATCGCGTCGCCACTTTTCCCTGACGACGCCCCTCCTTCCCAGGCATATCAAGCATCAGCACCTCCAGCACCAGTCGTGGATTGGCATTCTGCCTGAGCTGTTCCCCAGCCGCCTGAATACT
>JBHIDQ010000171.1:0-2342 GCA_046760155.1 Dehalococcoidales bacterium
GGAACACCGGTCTCCAGCCAGTACTGGAAAGACTCGTCATCATCAAGAAAGATAGTCGCCCACAGGCGCTCTGGTGTCAGCTTCAAGCGCTGAGTACAAAACTCCCAGGCCCAGTCGATGGCTTCTTTCTTAAAATAATCGCCGATGCTAAAGTTACCCAGCATCTCGAAGAAGGTGAGATGGCTGGCGTCGCCGACCGACTCCATATCAGTAGTGCGAAAACACTTCTGGCATGAGGCCAGGCGAGGATTGGGTGGCACCAACTTCCCCAAATAGTAATCCTTGAACTGCACCATACCGGCACTGGTGAGGAGCAAAGTCGGGTCACCGTGAGGGATAAGAGAAGAACTGGGAATAATGTCATGCCCTTTTTCGGCAAAGAAATTGAGATAGGCATCCCTAACTTCATCACTAGTCACTTATCGTTCTCCATTCAGGAAATAGCACCAAATTACTTACCTATGATTTTAGGGGTAAGACACGGTGGCTGTCAACGAGAAGCAATGAAGCGGAATGTGGTTATGACATTGGAGGAGGGAGGTGGGGTGGCGCACAGGTGCCTTCACTTAATCCTGGTAACTAACCTCATATCCCTCGCGAACAGATGGAGCGGCGAAGACATCTTTAAACTTGCTCAGCTGCTCTTGATAGTAACCGCTCTGTTCATTGGCAATGGCATCCGCTTCACTATCCCAAAGGGTGATGGCCATGCCTTTACCTGTTTTGCGGTCGGTAAAAAGATAGGCGCCACGAGAGCCCTTCTGTGCTTTGCGCGCGGGGGTAACACTCTCCGTATAAATCTTTATCGCTTCATCTACCTTGTCGCTCTTGACTTCAATTCTGGTAACACGGGCAAACATAATTTATCCCTCCTTTTTTAATCTATTACTACCATATGCGCCACCCTGCTGAGTTCGTCTAATCTGCTGCAAGATAAACAAAAGGGGCGCCAGCAACCGCTTTTTACTTAACGGTTACCAACGCCCCAATCCATCACCAGACTCCTAATCCTTCTACTGTTTTAGAGGTATTTCATATCAGGTGAGTTTATTATAGTCCTATTTTTATGATTGTCAATACCCCGAGTGATAATGAACTCCTGACATGTGGAATGGAGGTATAACAATTAAGGGGGGAGGTGGTGTTGGCTCAGGAGAATTCAAAGACTGATTTCTGTGTCTTGGCTAAAAGAAGAAAGGGGAAGCCAAGATATTCTTAACTTCCCCTCTTTAAAACAAAGTCTCCTCGTTATTATTCTTACTTGCCCAGGCTGTGTACACCTTCAGCGTAATCAGCCGCCCACTGAACATCCTTATCTTGGTGGCATTGGAGACAGACAAAATCTAAGGTTAAGGAATCATTAGCAAACGCACCGTCCTCAGTGAACAGACTGGCTGCCGGGTCAGTAGTGATACGGAAGAGATGAGTCTTCACGTCTCCTTTGTTGGGGCCAAGACTGACCGCTGACTTAGTAGCCATTGGCATATGGCAGTCGGTGCAGGTGAGTCCTACTTTTTGCATCTGGCTACCAGTGAATTCAGTATTTTGACCGCTGTGACAGGAAGCACAGTCCGCCTTGATTGAGAACTCTGCCTTCTGGTGAGGGTCGTGGCAGGTAACACAATTAAAGGACTTGTGAGGACTTGCCAGCAGCTCATTGTACTGCTCGTGATGGCGGATAAAGCCGCCTTTAGCTGGAATCGTCTCTGCTTCGCCTCTGATATGGCAATTACCACAGAGAGCGGAACTGCTGTCTACCGTGATGGCAGCTTTATCACCACCGCCAGCGACATGGTCTTTACCCGGTCCGTGGCAAGCTTCACACTGGATGCCTTCAAACGCCCAGGTGCCAACAATACCCTCGAGACCTCCCTGGTTCCCTTCTTCAGAATAGCCAGTGGTATGGCACTTACCACAATTATATTTCTTCTCTTCACCGGCATGGTAATCTGACCAAGTGCCCACCATCATATTATACTGGTTATTTCCTGGCTCACCATCGGTGGTAGTAATAATGTAGCCATCCGTACCTATGTAGCGAGACTTCCACTTGTAACCACCGATGACATAAGATATATCATCCCAGGTATAACCTTTAGGTAGTGGTAGAGGATTAGACTTGGCTACTTCGGCTGTTTTTAACTTCCAGGGGTGTCCGGTTACTCTGAAACTGCTGTACTTATCGGCATGGCATTGGCCACACGTTTCTGACCCAACATAGCCAAGCTCCTCGGCCAAAGTTGGCGTTGGTCCGGCTGCCGGAGCAGGTACCGGTGGTGCCGGTGGTGTAGGAGCTGGTGCGGGTGCCGGGGCTGGGGTAGGTGCAGGAGCTGGGGCTGGGG
>JBHIDQ010000172.1:0-2253 GCA_046760155.1 Dehalococcoidales bacterium
ATTGTGGAGAAGGTCTATGAGTCCTATATGCGTAGCTTTCATGGCAAGGCGATGCAACTAGGTACTTACGAAATAAGTCAACTGGATAAGGCGACTTGCACTAATTGTCATGGCGTTCATGATATAAAGAGCGTAAGTGACCCTAGCTCACCAGTATCTGGCTTAGATAATCTGGCTAAGACCTGTGAACAGTGTCACCCCGGTGCTGGGGCAGAATTTGCTAGAGGATTCCTTGGCCATAAGGAGTCATCACCGGAGAATATTCCAGTTGCCCATTACACGGAGATATTTTTTATCATTCTACTGGCAACCGTTGTTACCTTCGGCGTGGTGGTGGTGGTTTTAGCTTCCGTAAGGTTTTCCATTAATCGATGGAGGGAATAAGATTATGGTAGCCATACCGAGAACCATTTCCTCGGCAAGCGTTTTCCGAGAGGAGATAATCCGTTTTGATATCCATCAGATAATTCAGCATTGGGGTCTGATGGTGAGTTTCATTCTGTTGGTGGTCACCGGATTACCTTTGAAATTCCATGATTGGTCAATCAGCCAGTGGTGGGTAGGCGTATGGGGAGGGGTTGAAGTCATCCGTTCAACTCATCATTTTGCCGCCTGGGTTATTGTTGTTGTTTGCCTGTATCACTTGGTCTACATATTCTACTCAACTCTCATTCTTAAGAGACCTTTCCCGATAAGAATGATTCCCGGCCGCCAGGACTTCATCAATCTCTTCCAGGAAATTGGCCATTTTATAGGCTTGAGAAAAGAGAGACCCAGGTACGACCGTTTCAACTGGCGAGAAAAATTTGACTACTGGGCGATTTTCTGGGGGATGCCAATCATGGCTGGTTCTGGCTTTATTCTAATGTATCCGGTATTTATCACCAAGTTTCTCCCTGGTTGGGTTGTCCCGACCGCTCTGGTTGCCCACAGCGATGAGGCGATGCTGGCGCTAATCTGGATATTCTTGGTACATATCTTCTTCAACCATTTTACGTCGGGGATATTTCCGCTTAATAAGTCAATGTTTAGCGGAAAGGTGCCCAAGGAACGATACCACCGAGACCATCCTATGGAATACGAGAGATTACTGGGAACAGGTGAGGAGGAAACAGAAAGTTGAAATATTTGCGCGAGATTTTTGACGATTGGCTGATGAGGGCTGCCGCCATCAACTTCATACTCATCGTGGCTTTAGTCATTTTTAATATTTTCTCAGATTTACCGGAGAAATATCCTCTCTTCGGCGTTTTTAATTTTTCCATGGTGCCGGTTCTGTTTATTACTGGAGGGATTATTTTCGTCCTGGCTATTCTGAGAAGTTAGGCAGGTTGTGCGAGTAATGGAACGTAACCGACGACATCGTGAGAAATTGCTTTTTTTGATGTTTGCCGGAGCAATCGGAATAATACTATTAGTCATCGGCGGCTATCAGCTTATCGAATTCACCGATTCCACCGCCTTCTGTGGACGACTCTGCCATGATGTGATGTACCCCGAGTATACTGCTTATCAAGCCTCGCCTCATTCCCGAGTACTCTGTTCTGAATGCCACGTTGGTTCCGGAGCTGATTACTTAGTTCGGTCAAAAATTAGCGGGGTACCCCTCGTCTTTAGTACCGTTGTCGGTACTTATGACCGTCCAATTCCAACTCCGGTGGAAAATCTCCGTCCTGCCCGCGAGACTTGTGAGCAGTGCCACCGTCCGGAAAGATTTGCTGGCGACCTCGTCCGTGTCCACACCACCTACGAAACTGATGAAGCCAATACTGAGCACGTTGATACTAGAGTGCTCAGGGTCGGTGGTGGGGAATTAGAAGTAGCACGGGATATTCACTGGCATATCGCGGCTAGCGTCTGGTACCTGCCCTTGGATAAGGAACGGCAGGATATTGTCTGGGTTGGTGTTGAAGATAAAGACGGTAGGCTAACTGAGTACATTGATTCCGAGAGAGCGGCTGAAATTACCGCTCAGCGTCTTGAAGATGAGAAACGCCTTATGGATTGCATGGATTGCCACAATCGGGCAACTCACATCTTCCGTTCGCCTGAGGAACTCACTGACATGGCGCTTGCTCAAGGTATAATAGACAGTGAGCTTCCTTTCATTAAGAGAGAAGCGCTTAAAGCTCTAGACCCGCCCAATCCCAGTCTGGCCCAAGCTATGGTCAAGGTAGAAGCCATTAAAGAGTTCTACCGAACTTCTTATCCGCAAATTTATGAGGAGAAAGGAGAGATTATTGAGAAGGCGAT
>JBHIDQ010000173.1:0-2244 GCA_046760155.1 Dehalococcoidales bacterium
CTCGTCTCGTCATGAAGCTCACGGGCAATCCGCTTTCGCTCTTCTTCCTGAATGGATAGTATCTCATTTAATAACTCACCGCGAATTTCATCACGGTTCTTTAACTCTTGATGTAATTTGGTGATTTTCAGCTCCATTTTCTTGGTTTCGGTTGTATCCCGCATCAGTTCGGCAACGGCAATAATTTTTCCCTGACCATCTAGAATCGGTGAAGCAATAATATCAAGGTATCTTTCCTGCTTTTCATTATTAACATCGTAGGTATGAAGATGAGTTACTCGAGCCGGTTTACCGGTCTCCCATACTGCCTTGACTGGACATTCATGATGAGGGGGACGACAATGTTCAGATAAGCCGTGGGATACACCATAACAGTACCTTCCGATCACTTCTTCGTTGGCTTTTCCATGTCTTTTCAGCACTGCCTCATTGGTTTGCACAACACGGTAATCACGGTCAATAACCATCAGCTCATCCTCAAGGCTATTAATAATCGCCTGTAAATATTCACCGTTATTTGGGTAGCCCTTTCTAGTCGGAAACACTTTTTGCTCCTAGGAATACAGTCCATATGCCCTATTGACAATGCTTTTCGTGATATTGTACATTAATTAGATAGACTTAGTCAAATTAAATTTTAAGCAATGAAACTTTCTTCTCGAGGTCGATATGCAACTAGGGCACTCTTAGACTTGGCTCTTCATCAAGGAGAGAGTCCGGTTCTATTAAAAGATATTGCACAAAGGCAGCAGCTTTCGCTGCGGTACCTGGAGCATTTAATTACCCCTCTTATCAGTGCTGGCATAGTGCGGAGTACTCGTGGTCCCAAGGGTGGAGTCTGGTTAGCTAAAAATCCTGAGGAAATAAAATTAAGTGAGATAATTCAACTCCTTGAAGGTTCCTTGACACTGGTGGAGTGTATCAATAATCCGGAAGCATGTGACCGCTCCAGCTTTTGTGTTACCCGTGATGTCTGGAGTGAAATGAAAAAGGCGATGGATGACATTTTGGAGTCAACCACCCTGCAGAATCTAGTCGAACGGCAAAAAGAGAAAGAACCGCCAGAGCAATTAATGTATTACTTGTAGTATACTGGCTATAGTAGTCGGAACGCCGTAACCAAAAGGAGAATCATCTTCTATGATTGAACGGTACTCAAGACAAACCCTTTTGCGTGAACTAGGCGAAAAAGGGCAAAAAAAATTAGGCAATAGTAGCATAGTCGTCATTGGCTGTGGTGCCTTAGGCGGTATTATTGCCACTTCTCTGGTGCGGGCGGGTGTTGGTAGAGTTAAGCTGATTGATAGAGACCTCATTGAGTACCACAACTTGCACCGTCAGGTCCTCTTCGACGAAGAGGATGTAAAAAACCAGTTGCCGAAGGCAATTGCCGCGGAACGGCATTTGAAAAAAGTAAACTCCTCAGTTGAAGTTGAAGGGGTAGTTGCCGATGTGAATTATGCTAATATTGAAAGGCTCGTCACGGGTACTGATTTAATTCTGGATGGGCTTGACAACCCTGAGACCCGCTTTATCATCAATGATGCTTCCTTAAAACTTAAAATCCCATGGGTTTATGGCGCCGCCATCACTACTTCTGGAATGACCATGAATATAATCCCGGGTGAACCCCCTTGCTTCCGGTGTCTTTTCCCCTTCCCGCCTCCCCCCGGGATAATCGCTACTTGTGACCGTGCCGGGGTAATTGGTGTGGCACCTTACGTTATTGGCTCTCTCCAATCCGTCGAAGCAATAAAGATACTGATTGGCGCCAAGGGAATCAACCGAGATATTATCTACGTTGATGTTTGGGAGGGGACTTTTCATCGTCTCAAAGTTCGTCCTCGGCAAGATTGTCCGGCCTGTCAGGGCCGGTATGATTTTTTACAGGTAAAATTTGGTATAAGAACTACCATACTTTGTGGCCAAAATTCAGTACAGGTTCTAGACCCCAAGGTAGAAAGCTTCCCTTTGAAGGAACTCGCCAAGCAGCTTAAGCTCTTGGGAAAAGTCAACTTAAACAAGTCTATGCTTCGTTTCACCGTGAATGGTCACGAAATGGTTGTTTTCCCCGATGGCCGACTTATTCTAAGAAACAGCTTGGACGAGTCACTGGCCAGAGAACTTTACCTCAAATACATTGAAGATAAGATAAGACCATAATTTATAAGGAGTTAAGATGGCAGAAGTAATTCAAAAGGTAGAAAAACTGAAGTACAAGACAATAGAGATACCAAAGCTAAC
>JBHIDQ010000174.1:0-2240 GCA_046760155.1 Dehalococcoidales bacterium
GCGCTCTCCATGTGCTCGTAAATCTCGCGCCATTTGATAACCTGAGCAATATCCAGCGTATCGTCAAAAAGCTCAGCCATGGCGGCGCGAAACACTCTGTCGGCCATATTCTCCAGCCGATTAATCTCCACACACCTTTCCAGAATCTGCTTTAACTCAGCACGGCGACGCAGCCCACTAACCGCCTTTTCTATCTCCACCGCCGCCTCCACGATAATATTGGCTAGTTCCTTGGCTCTCTGGCTGGGC
The DNA here is from genome assembly GCA_046760155.1 of Dehalococcoidales bacterium. Taxonomy (GTDB): domain Bacteria; phylum Chloroflexota; class Dehalococcoidia; order Dehalococcoidales; family RBG-16-60-22; genus JBHIDQ01. The sequence continues at coordinate 250 of JBHIDQ010000174.1, forward strand.
TGGTCAATCTTATAGATAAGCATGGCATCGGCGGCGGCATGGATAAAGTCGGTCACATCATCCATGGTATGGGCGAGCAGTGCAATATCCTCCCGGTCAAATGGGGTAACAAAGGTGCGGTGTAATTGGGCTAGAATCTGATGGGTAATCGTGTCCCCCGCGTGCTCCAACTCCGTTATTTCAGCGACTCTTCCCCCCACCACATCCCAATGGTCAATCATCCCTTGTAATGCCTTAGATGCTTTGACCATATTTCGGGCACTCTCCTCAAAGAAGTCAAAAAACTTGCTCTGCTTGGGCATAAGGGAAAACCTAACCATACTTAATCCTCCTTGAGGGATAAAAGGCATACTTAACTAACCAGGGAGCAAAAATCAGGGAGAAAGAAACGAGGTTAATAAGTGGCTGCCATGAAGGATAATTAAATGAACTGAAATCAGTAACGGAAAGCATAAAGCTAAAACCAGAGAAGCCTTCCGCATACCTACACATAGGGGGCAAAAACTCCTGCGCTACTAAGAAACCGCTTCAACTTATCTCCACTACGAGTTTAGATAAGATACCGCTAATTGTCAAGGTATTTTCAGGTATTACTCAGTTTCCTCTTCAGTTTCCTCTTCAGTTTCTTCAGGTTTTTTCTTTTTCTGCCACCAGGCTTTAAGCCGGGTGATAACCTGCTTCTCATAACCCTGGTCGCTGGGAGTGTAGTATTTTTTGTCCTGAAGCGATTCGGGTAGGTTTTGTTGCTCCACGAAGTGACCGGGGTAGTCATGGGCATATTTATAACCTTTGCCGTAGTCCATGTCTTTCATTAATGGTGTTACCGGATTGCGCAGATGCAGTGGCACCGACTCACTGGGTCCCTGCTTAACTTCTTTCTGAGCCCGGGAATAGGCTTGATACAGGGAGTTACTCTTCGGGGCGGTCGCTAGGTAGACAGCTGCCTCCGCCAGTGCCAGGTTGCCCTCCGGCATGCCGATGAAGTGGACGGCTTGTTGCGCTGCCATGGCGATGACCAATGCCTGCGGGTCAGCCATACCGACGTCTTCGGAGGCAAAGCGAACCAAACGGCGGGCAATATACAGGGGGTCTTCACCGGCTTCCAGCATCCTGGCCAGCCAGTACAAAGAGGCATCCGGGTCCGAGCCTCGCATCGATTTATGCAGTGCGGAAATGAGGTCATAGTGCTGCTCGCCACCTTTATCATAGAGTAAAGCCCGGTGCTGAAGGGCATCCTCAATCGTTGGTAATGTAATATAGCGCTTGCCTTCCTCATCAGGTGGCGTATTTACCACCGCCATTTCCAGGGTGTTGAGGGCCACTCGGGCATCATTATTGGACAGGGTGATAAGATTGCTCAACGCTTCCGGAGCCATCGCGACATTTAGCTCACCGAGACCGCGCAGACCATCCTTTAACGCTCTGGTGATAATGACATTGATTTCATTTTCGCTCAGTGGTTTTAGCGGCAGCACCCGGCAGCGGGAGAGGAGTGGAGAGGTAACCTCAAAGGAAGGGTTTTCCGTGGTAGCACCGATGAGGGTGATGGTGCCATCCTCAACGAAGGGCAGAACGGCGTCCTGCTGCGTTTTATTGAAGCGGTGAATCTCGTCGATGAACAGGATGGTTTGCTGCAGGTTCATTTGGCGGCGCCCTTTAGCCTCTTCGATGATGCGGCGCAGGTCATTGACGCTGGCACTGACGGCACTTACCGGGCTGAAATGGGCTCCAGTCATGTTGGCGATGATGTAAGCCAGCGTTGTCTTGCCACTGCCCGGAGGACCCCACAGAATCATGGAAGGTATCTTGCCACTTTCAATTGCCTTCCTCAGCACACGCCCCGGACCGATGATGTGCTCCTGCCCGACAAAGGTATGGAAGCTGGTCGGTCTCATTCTGGTGGCCAGCGGCGCCTCCTGCATTTGTAACTCTTCAGCTTGCTGTTCAAACATATCCATACTCATCACGCACCTTCTTTAGGTTAACATAAA
>JBHIDQ010000175.1:0-2226 GCA_046760155.1 Dehalococcoidales bacterium
CTGAAGATTAGCTAAAAATTCGTCCCTCGCCACAGATTCAATTTTCAGTGCCCCCAGAGCTATTCCGTAGGCTCCAGCTACCCCAATAGCCGGCGCCCCCCTGATTTTCAATCCAGTAATGGCTGAGGCAATACTCTGATAGTCATCCAGCGCTAAATAGACCTCTTCCCAAGGTAGCCGACTCTGGTCAAGGATACGCACTCGGTCGCCCAACCACTCTATTGATGGATTATTCATCTTTTTCAACCTGTCTCCCTTCAACCTTCTCTTATTTCCTACCAAACCGGGGAATGAACATGGGCACGCTCTCCCTATATTTGAGGTATTCCTGACCAAACTTCTTCTCCATCTCTTTCTCCTCTATAGTTTTGAGATAGAGAATGTTAAGCAGGATAAAGAGTGGCGTAAAGATAAAAAGCAACGAAATTGAGTTGAGCATTAGCCCAAGTCCAAACAGCATTATGAACCAGCCGAGAAGCATCGGATTCCTGACCCAAGAATAGAGCCCTGTGGTCACGAGTCTTTGTGGTGGGTTAAGAGGAACCGGACTCCCCCTAGCTTTAAGAAACCCGTAAACTGTCCGGAGCCACAGGGTAGCGCCAATTACCAATAGTGGTATCGATGAGAATAGATTAATCGGCGCTGGAATGGCCAGCCCCACCGGCAGGAATCTGTCCAGCCACAATGAGACAAAAACAAGCAGTACGCCTAGGCCAAGCCAGAAAACCAGCCCCACTGGTGTCAGGACAACTTTCAGCTTGCCGCTACTCGTAGCTATGCGGTATATAAATTCAGCCCATCTATCGCCTAAGCCCATGGTTTCTTCTCCTAAGTAAAATGTAGCCTAGCCTGAGTCACCCGTCAAGAAGCTGACCGGCAACTACTGAGGCATGAACTTCCCCAATGAGACGATTGTCTGCCAGGGGAAAAGGAGAATGCTAAGGGAGAGAGATGGTGACTGATAGGGCTATCGTTACCCTACCCCTAGAAGCTAATATGTTTTATCTCTGCCTTTCTTGCCACTGCTTACGGTGCAGTTCCATCAGCACGAAATTATACCCGTCTCGGGTCCGCTGCCCGTACGGCGTAAAGCCACATTTTTGGAAGCATTTTTGCGCCCGTTGGTTCCAGTCCAGCGTCTTCAGATGGATTCGTTTGAGATTCGTCTGCCGAAAGATATGGTTGACCAAGGTAGCCACGGCATCAGTACCATAGTCCTTATCCCAGTAGTCGCGGTCACCAATCATAATACCCACTTCCGTCTCGTTTTTGGTCTCATTAATGTTATAGTAGACGCAATTGCCAATATGCTTACCGTCAAGGGTTTCGATAGCAAAGGTGTGCCTGTTTGGGGTGGGATGACGCAGGGCATAGGTGTAATCCAGCAGATATTGAGGGAAAGAAGTGGTCAATAGTGGCATGGCATCAAGACGAACTAACTCGGGGTTTGTCTGCCATTTATAGTCGTTTCGGGCATCAGACAATTTTTTCTTTCGCAGCTTAACCTTATTGCCAATAATCATCTTGTGCCCCAGCCTGACCTGTTGTAATCTATTCCTCTTCTTCCTCCCCCCGCTCCCATATCGGTTCGGTAAAGTAGTCGATATATTCCCCCATCGCCTGAGCGGCCACCTGCTTCATTTTCTCCCTGGTCTCCGCCGCCAGTTGTGCCAGCTCATCCAGATCAATTTCAATACCCAGCATCCTGGTGAGAACCTTGAGCACGGCCAGAGCCGCCATCGGGTTCTGTATCCGGGTGGCATAAATGGGTACTTCTCCCAATAAGCAAACACCCTCAATATCTCTTTCCTTAGCTACCCCCAATAATAATCCGTTTAGTCCGGCAATTTGCAGGTTACCGGCGTGTATCAGGTCGTATTTTTTCAAATCCTCAGCCGCCAGCTGATTGGTAGCTACCCCCAAAACCCTGGGCGATTCGGTATGGTGGATGCGAGTCATCGCCGCCGCGCAGGTATATACTCGCTTAATCTGAAACCTTAGTCCGACGTCAAGAACACAATTAGCCAGTTCATATCCTTTAGCGGCCGGCTGGTCCTCACCGATGAATACGACAATATCACTTCCTCGACTCTTATTTTTCCAGTAGTAAAACTTACTCCGCGGAAACTGGGGTGCCTCAACGACATTATCTTTGACCAGTACCCCGATGGGGTCAAAGAAGTGAGAAGCTTCAATCTCGCCTAGCTCCTTAAAATCCAGTTTCCG
>JBHIDQ010000176.1:0-2221 GCA_046760155.1 Dehalococcoidales bacterium
CAGGCGGTTTACGAAGCGGCACAGCGCCAGACTGAAGACCCGGGTGCCAAAGCATTGCTGCAAGAACTGGCCAAGGAAGAGCTTGGTCATACCCAGCGGCTAAAGAAACTCAAGGAGAAAGGTTTCCAGCAGCGCGATTGGCACCAAGAGCCGGTGGCGAACCTGAAGATTAGCGAGCATTTAACTAGTGCCGATACCATAGAAGGTGCCGGTCTGCAAGATACGCTTATTTTTGCCATGAAGCGCGAGCAACAAGCGGTTGAGTTCTATTCAAAGATGATGGGCCTGATGAGAGATGAAGCCAGCAAACAACTTTGTGAAAGTCTGGTTCACGAGGAACTCAAGCATAAACTGAGATTGGAAATGCTCTATGATGACCTGTTCTACGGAGAGAACTGAGTGAAATATATTGGAGGAGGCTAGAGATGGCTGAGTTATCGCTACCCTTCGAGTCGCGGTACTTCCCGCTGAAGAAATACTTTGAGGTTTACCGTCGGTCGATGGAGGAAACAGAGGAGTTCTGGGCAGAACAGGCACGTAATCTGGACTGGTTCAAGCCCTGGAACAAGGTACTGGAATGGGAACCGCCATTTGCCAAGTGGTTCACCGGTGCACAGTTGAACGCCTCGTATAATTGCGTCGATCGCCACACCAAGAACTGGCGAAGGAGTAAAGTAGCCATCTACTGGGAAGGTGAGCCGGGAGACGTCAGGGTTCTAAGCTACTCAACACTATACGGTGAAGTCAACAAGTTTGCCTCTGTCCTGAAAAAGTGCGGCATCGGCAAGGGAGACCGGGTTGCCCTGTACCTGCCAATGATTCCGGAACTACCTATTTTCATGCTGGCCTGCGCCCGGATTGGCGCTCCCCACACGGTAATCTTTTCCGGCTTCAGTGCCCAGGCGCTGGCCGACAGAGTCAATGATGTAGAGGCCAAGTTACTGGTCACCGCTGACGGAGGGTTCCGACGGGGTAAAGTTCTGCCACTAAAGCCAATATCAGACGAAGCCCTGACCATGTGTCCGTCAGTAAAAAAAACAATTGTGGTCAAGAGAGCCGATGTTACAGTCAACATGAAGAAGTCAAGAGACCTCTGGCTACATGAACTGCTTAAAGATGCCGAACCTTACGTTGAACCCGAATCTCTAGATTCGAATCATCCACTCTATGTGCTCTATACCTCAGGAACCACCGGCAAGCCGAAGGGAATCGTTCATGGTACCGGTGGCTACCTTGTCCACAACTATTCCACCTATAAATGGGTCTTTGACCTTAAGGAGGAATCAGTCTACTGGTGCTCCGCTGACGTGGGCTGGGTTACCGGGCATAGCTCGATAGTTTACGCCCCGCTGGCACACGGGGCGGCCATCGTGCTTTACGAAGGTGCTCCTGACTATCCTTCCATAGACCGGTGGTGGGACATTATTGAAAAATACGGGGTTACCATATTTTACACTTCGCCCACGGCCATCAGAATGTTCATGGGACATGGTGAAGAATGGCCAAAGAAGCACGATCTCAGCAGCCTGGAACTATTGGGAAGCGTCGGGGAAGCGATTAACCCGGAAGCCTGGCTCTGGTTTTACAAAAATATCGGCAACGAGAGGTGTCCAATCGTTGATACCTGGTGGCAGACCGAAACCGGTGGTCTGATGATATCACCAGCTCCCGGGATAGAGTACGTCCCTTTGAAACCTGGTTCAGCGACCTTCCCGCTACCCGGAGTGGATGCTGATATTGTTGATGAAAAAGGTAAGTCAGTGCCAACCGGGGAAAGGGGTTTACTGGTAATCAAGAGGCCCTGGCCGGGGATGCTCATTGGTGTCCACGGTGACCCAGAGCGATACAAAAGGTCGTACTGGTCTCGCTTTCCGGGCATGTACTTCACTGGAGACTACGCAGTAAGGGATAATGATGGCTATTTCTGGCTTCTGGGAAGAGCTGACGAGATACTCAAAATCGCCGGGCATAGAATCGGTACTGCGGAACTGGAAGATGCCGCCGTTTCGCATCCCCAGGTGGCGGAAGCGGCCGTAGTGGGCAAACCTGACCCGGTGAAGGGAGAGAGCATCGTCATATTTGTCCGACTAAAAGAGGGATTCAAACCTTCGGCAGAGTTGAAAAAGGAGCTGGCCAGTCATATGCGAAGCACGGTAGGGTCGATAGCCGTTCCCGAAGACATTGATTTTGTGACCTCGCTACCCAAGACAAGGAGCGGCAA
>JBHIDQ010000177.1:0-2209 GCA_046760155.1 Dehalococcoidales bacterium
TTGGTCTTGCTCCGGATGGGGTTTACCCAGCCGACTGGTCACCCAGCCGCTGGTGGGCTCTTACCCCACCATTTCACCCTTACCCCTTTAGGGGCGGTATGTTTCTGTGGCACTTTCCGTAGGGTCGCCCCTCCTGGGTGTTACCCAGCATCCTACCCGGTGGAGCTCGGACTTTCCTCCCTGATATTTCAGGGCGGCCACCCGGTTTACTTGACCCACTTATAGTCTAATATCGCCAACCTGATTAGTCAACAGGCAAGCCTAACGCCATATTGGTCAGTTTGTCCGCCTCAGTATTTTGCCAGCGTGGGATATGAGTGACGGTAAGGTCTGCCAATAAAGCTTGTAAATGCTTTACCTGCTGATATAAAGGTTTCAGCGTGGCATTCTTTACGCGATATCGGCCACTTATTTGCCTCACCACCAGCTCTGAATCTGAATATAAGTTAACGTGCGTGGCACCTAACTTGATAGCTTTTTCCAGAGCGGCAATGATAGCCCTGTACTCTGCCTGGTTATTGGTTGCGGTGCCAATAGGCTGGGAAATACGAGCGTGGACTCTGCCCTGCTCGTTACAAATAACGGCACCTATGGCCGCTGGCCCCGGGTTAGAAATAGCAGCACCGTCAGTAAATACTATCGCTTTCTTTGCCTTCATTTGTTCCTCAAGGCAGGAAGAGGATGCGCCCGCAACTACTACATTGCACCAGGTTACCACTTCTTACCTGCTGCAACTCACTGGAAGGTAGCGATATCCGACAGCCACGGCATATCCCCTGTTCTACCTTAGCCACCGCCTGTCCCTTTTGTTTTCTGAGCTTATCATAGACCGCCACTGCCTGAGGTTCAATTTCGCCTGAGATTAATTGCCGCTTTTGACCAAGGACGGACAACTTGCTTTTTAAGGCTTCAATTTCAACCGATAGCTGCTGCTGCTGGCGATGCCACTCCGCTTCCAACTTATTAAATTCACTACCGGTGGTAGCAACATTGGCCTCAGCCAGCTCAACCTGGCCCATTATTTCCAACGCCCTATTCTCCAGCTGGTCACGCTTAGCTTTCAGTAGCTCAACCTCATGCTGGAGATTAGTCAGTTCTTTGGGATTTTTTATTCGGCCGCTATAAAGCTGCTCTTCAGTCGTAGTAATTTTACTCACTAGGTCGTCTATCTCCCACTCGGCAGAATGTTGCTGGTGTTTTAGTTCGTCCAATCGCCGTTGCTCCGAGGTTAGCCTGGTCTGCGTTTCAACGAGCACCCGGTTTTCACCCAACTGGCTGTTCAACCGCTGCAACGTCTGCTCATTAGACTCGATTTCAAGGTCAACTTCCTGTAGTTGATAGAGTTGCTTGGCGACACTCATATTTGAGCCTATTCTACAATAGCCAAGAAATAATGACAAAATCTGGTAGTCATAATTAGAACATATGTGCTACTATTCTAGGGGAAACAAATCAAAGCTGAACAGGTAGCAATTGTTTTTAGAGTTATGTAAAGGAGAAAGGATATGAGGCTATTGCGGTTAGCGGTCGAAAAGCAGAAATGGGACCTGGCCGCCCACACCATTGTTTTGGCGGCGGCCAGGACGATAAGCAATGGAGTAAGACCACATGTCAAGAACAGTAAAGAAAAAAAGAGGTGCCCCAAAGGGCAACCAGAACGCTAGGAAGCACGGCTTCTACTCCAAGGTCCTCGATGAGGCAGAGCAGCTTGATTTTGAATTGGCCACAGGGGTGAACGGCATTGATGATGAGATTGCATTGCTGAGGGTGAAGATAAAGTCGGTGCTGGAAAAGGACCCGGAGAATTTCAAGCTCATCATGCAGGCGACCAATACTCTGGCCGGGCTGGTCAAGACGAGGTACAAAATCAGCAAGGAGCAGAGGAAGGGACTGAAGGAGGCAATCGGGAATGTGCTCAGGGATGTGGCACTACCGCTGGGGATTGGCATTGGAGCTACCGTTAATAGATAGAGAATTAGGGGACCCTATCCCCTGTATCCCCTTCCCCTTGGTATTGATAAGGGGAAGGGGAAATTTGGGAAGAGGGGCTTACGCCCCTCTTAGACACTCCGATATTATTAAGGTAAAGAGGTGAGGTAAATAACCCTTCGGGATAAAGGGGGAACCCTATCCCCTGTGTCCCCTTCCTCCTTCGATAAGGGGAAGGGGAAATTTGGGAAGAGGGGCTTACGCCCCTCTTAGACACCCC
>JBHIDQ010000178.1:0-2196 GCA_046760155.1 Dehalococcoidales bacterium
TGGACAAATATACTTCAAGGCGATTTGATATTCAGTCGGAAGAGGCTATTGACCTGGCGGTGCTGGAAGCCATCCCCTTTGACTATCCCGGCTCGGCAACGGAAATTGTCTATGAGACCGATGAGTTCACCTTTGTTTGCCCTTGGACTGGACTACCCGATTTTGCCCGACTGGTGATACGCTATATCCCAGCTAACTCTTTGGTGGAACTCAAGTCCTTAAAATACTATCTGACCTCATATCGGAATGTGGGCATCTTGCAGGAACATGCCATAAACCATATTCTGCAAGATTTGGTTCAGCTACTACAACCCGTTTCTATGGTGGTTGAGGCGGAATACAAAGAAAGGGGCGGACTCAAGACCAAAGCAGTTGCCAGATATGAGCGAGATATTCAGAAATAAGGAGGCAACGAATGAAAATAAAGCATTACCGCGAGGCTAAAGCGAAGTCGGAAGTGCCGGGAGCCGAATTGCGGGAGGTAATTACCGAGGAAGATGGGGCACCCAATTTCTCGATGCGTATCATTGAGGTTGAACCCGGTAAGAACACCAGTTTTCATTCTCATCCCTGGGAACACGAGGTATTTATCGTCTCCGGTGAGGCGGTGGTCAAAGGCGAGCAAGGGGAAACTAAAGTAACCAAGGATAATTCGGTCTATATCGCACCTAATGAGCAGCACTGTTTTGTGAATACGGGTAAAGAGCCGTTACGCTTCGTCTGAGCCGTCCCTCACGGCCACTAAGTTTTAGTGGCGGAAACAACCCCCTCTTTAGAACGTTACCAAATTACGCAATGGAGTATTGACGCAATTACGCAATTGCGTTATATTTTTAAATAAAGAGGGGTTATGCCGGTAATTTGTATTGCCAATCAGAAAGGCGGTGTCGGTAAAACCACCACTGCCGCCGCGCTGGCCGAAGGTTTAAGCGAACACCAGAAACGGGTACTGCTTATCGACTGGGACCCACAGGCTTGTCTTACCATCACCCTGGGGGTGAATCCGGACAATCTCAAACACACCGGGTATGATGTCTTGGCCGGTATTATCCGGGAGCAAAGAAGCCTCTCAATGCAAGATGTTATCCTCCAGACTGATGACCCCAATATTGACCTTGCCCCGTCGAACCTTGAGCTATCCCAGGCCCAGCTTGACCTGGTGGGAGCATTTACCCGGGAACTGATTTTAAGAGAGATGCTCCAGCCAGTGCGCCGGTCCTACGATTATATTGTGGTCGATTGCCTGCCCAGCCTGGGGCTTTTAACCATCAATGCCTTATCCGCCGCCGACCGGATAATCATCCCCCTGCAAGCTGACTTTCTGGCGATGAAGGGGCTGATACGCTTACTGAGCACCATTATCCGCGTCAAGGATAAGCTCAACCCATCTCTGGAGATTTCTGGCATCCTGTTTACCATGACCAGCTCCCGCACCTTGCACAGCAAAGAGGTGATGGAAGTTACCCGCCGAGCCTTTGGTGACCGGATAAAAATATTTGAGGCCATTATCCCCAGTAGTGTTCGCTTCAAGGAAGCTCCGGCGGCAGGAAAGTCAATTCTAACCTATGCTCCTAAGTCTGACGGAGCTAATGCTTATCGATTACTTACAGAAGAGGTGATGAAAAATGAAAAGAGCTAGTGTCACTGAGGAACTTGCCTATGGCACCGCCTTGGATCGTCTCACCGGCGCGGATAAGCCGGTGACGCCATCTCCCAAAAGAGAACCTGCCCAAGCAACTGATAAAGCCACGATTAAACTATCGGTATTTCTTAATCGTGAGGAAGATGCCTATCTGGAGAACCTGGCTTCAACGGCGAAGTTCAGTGGTGGTAAGAAGCTCAGCAAGACCAGGCTCATTGAGGCCATGGTGCGGGCTTTCCGCAGCAGCAAGCTGGATGTGAGGAGCGTGAAGACCGACGAGGAACTCTTTAAACGAGTAATTGCGCAATTGCGCTAATGAGTAATTACGCATTTAGACTAAACAAGCCTTAGTGCCTACTTCGCTTGACCAGGCTGATGCTTATCGCTTCCCGTAAGGTGCCCACTGGGATGAGTTCAATATCTTTAGGTGCGGGGCTAATTTTGGCACCAACTTTTGGTACCAGGCATCGCTTAAAGCCCATTCTGGCTGCTTCAGCTACTCGTCTCTCTAACTGAGAAACCGGTCTTAATTCACCGCTCAACCCCATCTCCCC
>JBHIDQ010000179.1:0-2059 GCA_046760155.1 Dehalococcoidales bacterium
TGCTTCAGGTTGATGTCTCCCGTGTAGAGTGCCTTGCCGACGATAGCCCCCTCAGCACCAAGTTTCTTCAACATCCGGAGGTGATTTAACGATGAAACACCACCGGCAACAATGATGGGAAATCTGACGCTGTCAATCAGCTCCGCAATGGCGGTAAAGTCAGGCTCGGTGAGAGTGCCATCACGATTGATATCGGTGTAAATAAAGCGCTTGACGCCGAGCTTTATCATTGCATTGATAAAGGCTTTGGCGGTTAACTCCGTCTCCTGACGCCAGCCACGGATAGCGACCTGTCCCTCGCGGGCATCAACGCTGACAATGATTGATTCACGGAACTTCCGGCAGGCTTGCTTCACCAGCTCGGGGTTTTCCACCGCCGCCGTGCTCAGAACGACACGCTCGATGCCCGCCTTAAGCATGGCTTCAATTGTTTCCATCTGACGGATACCACCACCCAGTTGAGTAGGAATTAAGACGGCACCGGCGATCTCCTTAATAATGACCAGATTGCGCACTTCCCCCTCAGCGGCACCGTCAAGGTCAACAATATGCAGCCTCGGGGCGCCCAGCGACTGCCACTTGAGGGCTACCTCCAACGGGTCATCAGAGAAGACCGTTTCCCGCTCATAATCACCCTGATAGAGTCGGACGCAGTGACCGCCTTTAATGTCTACCGCCGGGATTACTTCTATGGTTGTTTTACCTCTCGTTTTTCCCTTTATTATAAGTTACTGTGGTCGGGAAAACAATGATATTTGGGGGAATGCCGCGGGGGCGGGTGTGTTGACAAAAAGGGAGGTGGAATTATAGAATCGGAGTAGCGATAAATTGCTGGCCATCGACCCAAAGGGGCGGTGAGCCGTTAAAAGCAGTGAGCTTAACAATTAAGTCGCTTGGATCAGACATGACCGAGACGGCAAAATTGAAGTCTAGTTTAGAGCCTTCTCTGGCAGTGTCGGAGAGGGCTTTTCTTTTTCAGGGGAGGTGATTGGCGATGAAAATTATAGAAACGATAGCCGAAATGAGACAACTGAGAAAGCAGCTGGCGGAACCGGTGGGTTTCGTGCCGACGATGGGCTACTTCCACGAGGGTCATCTGAGCCTGATAAGACGGGCGAGAGTCGAGAACACATCCCTGGTCGTGAGCATCTTTGTCAACCCAACGCAATTTGGACCGCAGGAAGATTTTGACACCTATCCGCGCGACCCCCAGCGCGACCTGGCGATACTGGAAAAGGAAAGGGCTGACATTGTCTTCATGCCCCCGGTAGCGGAGATGTACCCTCCTGATTTCGATAGCTGGGTGGAGGTGGGGAAGGTTGCCGAACGACTGGAGGGGGCTTCCCGCCCCGGTCACTTCCGAGGGGTGGCTACCGTTGTTGCCAAGCTGTTCAACATCGTGCAGCCAAATAAAGCCTACTTCGGGCAGAAGGATGCCCAGCAGGCAATCGTGATCAAGAAGATGGTGGCTGACCTCAATATGAACCTGGAAATAATCGTCCTGCCGACGGTGCGCGAGCCCGATGGTCTGGCGATGAGCAGTCGGGATTATTACCTCAATGCCGAGGAGCGCCAGGCAGCCACCGTCCTTTACCAGGCACTGACTCTGGCGCAGGGGTTATGGGCGCGGGGAGAAAGAGACGCCGAACGCATAAGACAAGAGATGAGGGCACTGATTCAGAAAGAACCGCGGGCAACCATTGATTACGTGAGCATCGCTGAGCCGGAGACGCTGGAGGAATTAAACACAGTCGAGCCGCCGGCGCTGGTCTCGCTGGCGGTAGAGATAGGCGGGGTGAGGCTGATAGATAACGTGGTGGTGGAGTAAAAAAAGATAGTTTGAAGTTATATTCAGCAGTAGTTACTTGCTAAATTCTGTCAGAAGACGAAGCCTATTAGTCCGAGCAACTGCCAGACTTCTTATCGCCTAGTAAGGATGACAAGTAACCATATGATATAATGTTCACGTAGGACACCGGGGGATAGGAAACGACAAGAATGCGTACACGAAATGATATATTCAATCATATAGTCAGGTCTATCAGTCCCGAATCACTTC
>JBHIDQ010000180.1:0-2001 GCA_046760155.1 Dehalococcoidales bacterium
TGCTGGTCACTTCCGGTAGCTGAAATCCTTATGTCAAAGGCACCGTGCTGTGCCAGCTGAGACAACAGGTGGTCAAACATCTTAATTCCGGTAGTTATCTCCCACCTGCCAGTGCCATCAAGATTAAGCTCCAAGCTGATATCGGTTTCTTTGGTCCGTCGTTTAATCACCGACGTCCGATTAGCCATCTATCTCCTCCTCTAATTTTTGGAGCACTCCAATCAGGGCATCAGTGTGCTCCGGTTTACCCACGCTAATGCGGATACTATTCTGCAAAAGAGGCTGGTCAAAGTATCGTACCAGAATTCCCTTTCGCTGCAATTTTTGCTTGAGTTCACTTGCTTTACCCTTCAGCACCGTGCAGAAAATAAAGTTAGCCTGCGATGGGTAAGGTTTTAGCCATTTCAGCTTCTTTAACTCGGCAAATAGCCTCTCCCTTTCGGCAATTATCGCCTTTACCTTATCCATTAAATAATCAACGTCCTTCAATGTTGCCTGCACCGCCACTAAAGCAGCGACATTTACATTATAGGGCAGCTTGATTTTGATTAAATAATTGGCAATTTCGGGCGGAAAAATTCCATAGCCGGCTCTCAGACCAGCCAGCCCACCCCATTTACTGAAGGTTCGCAAGACCATTAAATTCTGGTACTGGTTTACCATTGGCACAACTGTCTCACCATAGAATTCGTAGTACGCTTCATCGACCAATAACGGTACCCCAACAGACGCCAGTTCCAAGATATCTCGCTGTGGAGTAACTGTCCCGGTGGGACTATTGGGATTAGCCAGAATAATGAGTTTGGTCTTTGGGGTTATGGCTGCCCTTACCGCACTGACAGCAATGGCGTAATTTTCATCCCTGGTTACATTTACCAACTTGGCTCGATTGATTAACGTCCGGATGCGATACATATCAAAGGTAGGAATACAATTGATCACCTCATCACCCGGCTCGATAAACAGACAGAGAATATCATCCAAAAGCTCACCGCTGCCACAAGCAGCCACAATTCGGCTGGCATCAACTCCGGTATAGTCCTGCAGTTGACGGCGAAGCTTGGTTTGACCGGCGTCAGGATAAATTTGCCAGTTTTTATATTCAGCGAAAGCTTGACGCACTCTTGGCGAACAACCGTAGGGATTTTCGTTGGCATCGAGTTTTATAATGCTCTCCACCGGAACCTCAACCTTACCCTCAAGAGTATCCGGAGATTTGTGCGGGTCATAGCCACCAAGAGCAATTAGTTCTGGCCGTATCAATTTGTCTATTTTTTCCGAAGCCACCGGTTGACTACTCCTTGAATGAGACACATTCGGACATCGGCGAATTTTAACACGAATTTATGTCAAAGGGCAAATAGAGAGTTCCTTATCCGGAGAAAAGGCGGAGTAGAGAGTCTTTGCACTGACCTAATCTACTTGGAGTCGTTTCTCTATCGCTCGGGCGTGGCCATCAAGCCCCTCTGCCCTTGCCATAGCTGAGGCTGCCTTTCCCAGTTTCTTTAAAGCAGCCTTATCTACCGTGATGGTATTGATAAATTTGGTAAAATCAGTTACGTTAAGTGGAGAGTTAAACCGCGCCGTTCCCCCAGTGGGCAAAACGTGACTTGGGCCAGCCACATAATCGCCCAAGACTACCGTTGAATTGCCGCCAACAAATATGCACCCAGCGCTTGACACCCGATCAAGGTAAGCAGCGGCATTCTCTACCATCAGACAGAGGTGCTCGGGAGCGTAGAGGTTAGCTAATTCTATTGCTTTATCAACATTCTCAACTACCACTATAAAGCCTCGATTCAGGGATTCGGCAGCGATAGCCCGACGTGACAAACTCTTTATTTGCTGCGTCACTTCACTATTGACGGCATCAGCCAACGGCGGCGAAGTGGTAATTAAAATAACTGAGGCCAAAGGGTCATGTTCCGCCTGAGCCAAAAGGTCAGCGGCACAGTACTCCGGATTGGCGGTTTCATCAGCGATAATCAATACTTCACTTGG
>JBHIDQ010000181.1:0-1990 GCA_046760155.1 Dehalococcoidales bacterium
CCGGTGAGGGTATACATTGGCATAATTACCGATAGGGCGATAAAGCCGACCAGCAGCGCAATGCCAATGGTACTGAGGGGTCCTATCATTCCCACCATGGCAGTCGTTTTTTCTTCCGCGGCAGTTTCAAAAAAGTCAGCGACAACCCCCATGGTGAAGTCAAGGGTATTACTTTCCTCGCCTACCGCCACCATCTGAACCATAAGAGGTGGAAAGAGATTGCTGTGAGTCATTGGTTCAGCTAACCCCTCTCCGAGAAGGAGCCTCTCATTGACCTTATTTAAGGCATCGCGAAATACCATATTGGTGGTAGCCTGGGGAAGCATCTCCATTGTCTCCTGCAATTTTAGTCCGGAACTGATCATTACGGACAGGGTCCGGGCAAAACGGCCTAACTCTGACATGAGGGTAGGCGGACCAATAATCGGCATACTGAGCCGAATTCGGTCAAGCACGCGCCTTCCGGTGGGCTGTTTCATCATCCATACTAACAAGGCGCCTAATGATGCCCCAGCGATGACAATATAAAGCGTGTAATTGGTGACAATTTCCGTCACCGCAATGAGGATTCTGGTGGGTAAGGGCAGCTCAACATTCAGCGCCGAGAACATACCCAGCAACTGGGGCATAACCACTGTTATCAGCATAATAACTACGATAACACCCATACCCATGACTAGCGCTGGGTAGGTTAACGCCTTTCTCACTCTTTGCGCCATTGCCGACCGTTTCTCCATATAGTCAGCCATCCGGTCTAGAACCATTTCCAGATTCCCAGATTCTTCGCCAACGGCGATTGTTCTAGAGTAAATCTCATCAAATGCCTTGGGATACTTGGAGACAGCTTGCGAAAATGAACCCCCGGAGCGAATGTCTTTAACGACGCTTCCCAGAATACTCTTAAAAGCTCGGCTACTGGCAACCTGACCTTGAAGGATGTCCAGTGCCGGCAGAAGTGAAATACCTGAGCGGAGAAGCGTCGCCAGCTGGCGCGAGAAGACAATTACATCTCGTGTCTTGACTCGGAAAAGGGTAGGGAAGGCTTCTTCTAGGCTGAACATGGAAGGCGCGAGCTCAACATGTTCCGGGATGTAGCCCTTCGCTACCAGAAGTCGCTCGGCGTTAATCTCACTGGATGCCTTAATATTGCCCTTGACCACTGTCCCCTGTCTGGTGGTAGCGATATAGCGGTAAGTCCACTCTTTTTGTCGTTTGGGAGGAGCACCAACCGTGCTTGCCATTATCCCTCCTTAACCGATGGAGAAGACATTGCGGAAGATTTCATAGGGGGTAGTAATGCCCTCTTTTACTTTCAGCATCCCGTCATGCCAGAGTGGGAGCATGCCCTCTTTACAAGCCTGGGCACGAATCTCATCAGAGTCAGCACCTTTCACAATCATTCGCCTTATGGCCTCGCTAACCTGCAGCACCTCAAAGATTCCGGTTCGCCCCAGATAGCCCGTGCCGGCACAAAAATTACAACCAGCACCAACATTGAATTCGGAGCGTTTTTCACCCATTTCCTGTTCGTAAGCCTCTCGCTCGTCAAGGCTGACTTCGGTGGGTCGGGAACAATAGGGGCAAACGCGACGCACCATTCGCTGGGCGACGACGCCAATCAGCGCCGAGGCAATCAGAAAAGGCTCCAAACCTAGGTCTATCATTCGGATGATAGTGCTTACCGTATCATTGGCATGAACCGATGAGAGCACCAAGTGACCGGTCAGGGCTGCCTGGGTACCTATCTGAGCCGTTTCCGAATCACGTATCTCCCCGACCAGAATAACATCAGGGTCAAGCCGCATCGTAGCTCTAAGTCCGGTAGCAAAAGTTATCCCGGCGGCCGGGTTGACTTGCATCTGATTAATGTTGGTAAAGTGATATTCCACCGGGTCTTCAATGGTAATAATTTTGCGTCCAATGGCATCAAGCTGGTTAACGGTGGCATACTGAGTGGTGGTCTTACCCGAACCGGTAGGACCACTGATTA
>JBHIDQ010000182.1:0-1852 GCA_046760155.1 Dehalococcoidales bacterium
TCCTCGGCGTCTGCCTGATTGTCTATGTTGGTCTTGCCATTCTTTATTTGCAGCAGGAACCAAAGCAGAAAGACTTGGAAGAACAAATCAATAAGACATTTCTCATTGTGTCCAAGCCATTGCCCAGCATGGATAAGTTACAGGCAGAATTTGATGAAGTAAACCTTGAGCTAGCGCCACTGCCACTACCAGACGTACTTGAGATAATTGTCGGCATAGCTAAGGAGAACGGCATTGATGTTGACCCGGCTAATGGCAAGTTCCACATTCCACCCCCCTCTAAACCCCAAAAGAAGAAAATGGCGGTGGGTACCTATGAGATTATTTCTTTCCAAAATATCATGGCGCAGGGTACTTACGACAATGTGATGGCTTTCCTTGCCGACTTGGATTCAGGCAAAACGAAGCAAACCATGGTGCTGAGGAGAGTAAAGCTTAACCAAGTTGAGATCAGATTTACCGGTAAAGAGGCAGACCGGAGAGCGGAGTTCCGTGCCGTCTTATCCGCGGTGAGTGACATGATGGCTGAGAATGATATCACCGAGATACCTAACCCAATAAACTATGAAAATGGTACCGCAACCAATGACATGCTGGCCTTCCCCGATGTCACCACCACGGCTGCCGAAAAAGGCTACACCGGGACGGGCACTCCGAAGGACGGCTACCTACTCAATGAGCATGACCGGATCTATACCGACAATACCACTGAGTTTGAGACCACCAGCTATATCGAAGTGTCTTCTACGGTGTATTATTATACCTGTGAGGCCGATGGTAGTGTTCGCCAGTTTGACGGACCTGATATCACCACCGCTACCGAATATTTTGGCAGCGAGGCATTCAAGGTTGAAACCGTGGCTAACTTGAATGTTGATTTCTATACCAAACCGGTTAAAGGGTGACCAGCTTTGCTAGCAAGGTAAAAGGAGAAGGTAAACTTGGCGGAAGAAAAAGATGCATCCAGAAGTCAGAGTCAGAGCGTCTTAAACCTTGATTTAGGCACCGCTGTCCGTAAGCTCACAGGGGGCATAGGGCGGCTGGTAAGCAAATGGGCAGGCGCGAAGGTGGTAACCCTTGATATCGACAGCACTGGCATCAGACTCTTGGAGACTAGAGGAGGGGTGGTAAGAAGATGGGCAGATACCTCTTTTGAACCGGGCAAAGCGGAGGAAGAAGCTTCCGACGCTTTGGTCCTGGGCAGGGCAGTCAGGCAGCTTATGGCTTCAAGTGGTATCAAGGCGAATAAGGTTATTGCCAGTCTCAGTGGTCTTTATTCGGTAAGCCGTATCCTGTCGGAGTCTAGCCTACCTCCAGCACCAACCACTAATGAAGCTGTCCTGGAGCTGGCCAATGAGATAATGCCCTTGCCCGAGAATAGGCGATATCTTTCCTGGCAAACTATTACGGCTGATGAGGGCGAGCGGGTGTTCCTGACCGTGGGTGTCGCCAGAGAAGTAGTGGATAATGAAATGCGTGCCCTGCGGGCAGCCGGTGTCACTCCCCAGATAATAGAGCTTAGGGCTATGGCGCTAATCAGGGCCGTCAATAGGGAGCAGGCTTTTATCCTCAATATCGAGCCCTCCAGCTTTGACATCATTATCGTCGTCAAAGGAATGCCTGAAATCATGCGCACCATCGCCTGGCGGCAGGATGACCTCATCATGGAAGACACCGTAGAATATTTGGCCAGTGTTTTGGAGATGACCGTAGACTTCTATAATTCGAGTCATCTGGAAACACCTCTTGACCAGACCACTCCCCTCTTCATCACCGGGCAGATGTCAGTAAATCTTGACTTGGTGGAGAAGCTAAAAGCCAGGTCGGCATATCCGGTTGAGCCACTGCTACC
>JBHIDQ010000183.1:0-1803 GCA_046760155.1 Dehalococcoidales bacterium
TTCAGCGCCGCCTCTACCTCGTTAGCCGCCAGAGGAGCTAACTCCAATCGCTGACAGCGAGAAACCACTGTCTGTGGCAAGAGCCTGTCATTTGCCGTCAGTAAGATAAAGATTACGCTGCCTACGGGTTCTTCCAGGGTCTTCAGCAGGCAGTTAGCCGCCTCAGTCGATAAAAATTCGGCTTCCTCAATAATAAATATCTTATACTTACCCTCAAACGGTGGCAAACTGGCCGAATGCTGCATTTGTCTGATCTGGTCAATACTGATTTCGGTTCGCAGCTTAGCCTCGGCTGAATTCTCTTCTGAGATAAGTCCGATTACCTGAACATCAGCGTGATTGGCAGAGGCTATTTTCTGACACGGAGCACACTCCCCGCAGGGGCGCTCGGCCGCCTCGCAGTTCAGCGCTTGCGCCAGATTCAGCGCCAGTGTCATCTTGCCCACGTGGGGTGGTCCAACCAGCAGATAAGCGTGCGCCAGAGACTCTTTCTCCAGACTACGCCGGAGTAAAGATACCACTCTATCTTGCCCCACTACTTGCCACACTTTAAACCTCCCTAGACCAAATCACACTCGATTAAGTCTTCAAAAGTTTCCCGGCGCCTGATAAGACGCACCTTACCATCCTTGACCATAATCACTGCCGGCTTCAGTGAGACGTTATAATTACTGGCCATTGCCAGACAATAAGCACCACAGTCAGCCACCGCCAAGACATCACCAGCCGTAACTGGCGGCAGAACGATGTCCTTAATTAGAATATCACCGGACTCGCAGAACTTGCCGGCAATGGTAACCTTTTTGGTTTCCTCGGTAAGCACCCTGTTGGCCACCACCGCCTCGTACTTCGCCCCGTAAAGGGCGGGACGGATATTGTCCGCCATCCCTCCATCAACGGAAACGTAACACCGGACACCGGGAATGTCTTTGATTGCCCCTACCTTGTAGAGTGACATGCCAGCCTGCCCCACGATTGTCCTTCCCGGCTCTATAATGAGTCGAGGCAGTGGTAAATTCAACGCCTGGCACTTATTAATCACTGTTGACACTATCGCCTCAGTGTAAACCGAAATGGGTGGCGCCGGCGAATCCAAAGTATACTGAACGGCAAAGCCACCACCAACATCCAGCTCCTGAAGTTCGAAGCCATATTTCGACTTCGTTGCCGCCGCAAAATCGAGAATAATCCTGACTGCCTCTTGATACGGCTCGACCTCAAAGATTTGTGAGCCGAGGTGAAAATGCCAGCCGACTAGATTCAAGTTAGGTGATGACATAGCTTTAGCCACCGCCTCCTCGGCATGAGACAAGGGGAAACCAAACTTACTATCAACAACCCCGGTCGTAATATGCTTATGGGTGTGCGGGTCAACTCCAGGAGTTAACCGAAATAAGATGTCAGGTACACCGCCCTGCTTCTTAGCTATATCCACCAGCATAGCCAATTCGTGAAAATTGTCGACCACGATACGACCAACTTTCCACTCCAAAGCTAACTTGAGTTCCTCAGCTGATTTATTATTGCCGTGAAAATAGACCTTATCCAGTGGAAAATCAACCGAATGGGCAATACTAAGCTCACCTGCTGAGACGACATCCAGTCCCAGCCCCTCCTCTTTCAAGAGGAGCGCCAGTGCCCGATTGATAAAGGCCTTGCCCGCATAAACAATGGCCGTGTCACCATAGCGCTGACCAAATTCCGTTCTGAACTCGGCACACTTACTACGCAAGCTAAATTCATCAAAGACATACAAAGGCGTGCCAAACTCTGCCGCTAACTCAATAGCATCGCAGCCACCAA
>JBHIDQ010000184.1:0-1797 GCA_046760155.1 Dehalococcoidales bacterium
GGTGGTGCCGCCTACTTAAGTCATCTCATCTCGATATGTCCGACTTCTCTTGATGTTGAGCACTATGCCCAAATTGTCAATCGTCTGTCGACAATGCGCGGTCTAATTAAGGCGGCGGACCAAATTGCCCGGGTTGGCTATGAAGCTGGTCCCGATGTTAGTGCCAGCCTGAGTCGGGCCGAGGACATCTTGTTTAAGCTGCGCCACGGGCAGGGTGACCGAGACTTCACCCATATTCGTCAGGTGCTGGACAAGTATTTTGAGGCGGCGCCGGCTCCTGAAGGAGAAGAGGTCTATCCTCAGGAGCCGATGCCTTATGTACTCTCCAACTTTGTTGGTCTGGATGAATTTCTGGGCGGATTTCAGCGCTCTGACCTGGTCATTATTGCTGGTCGGCCCAGTATGGGTAAAACGAGTTTAGCGCTTAGCATTGCCCGAAACGTTGCCGTAGAGCAAAAAGCGTGTGTGGCTTTGTTCAGTCTGGAGATGGCACAGGAATCAGTCGTCTTGCGTTTGCTCTCCAGTGAATCGGGAGTCAATTCAAGGCGGGTTCGTTTCGGACTTCAAACTGAAGACGAAGAAAGGCGGATTATGGAAGCTACCGGTGTCCTTTCCGAATCACCAATCTATATTGATGATTCACCCCAGCTCCGGGTAGTCGAAATGCGGAGCAAAGCCCGCCGTCTCCACTTCGAGCGCGGCATCGGTCTTATTATCATTGACTACTTGCAACTGATGCAGGGAGAAGGGGTAAGGGGGGAAAATCGGGTTCAGGAAATTAGCTACATCTCCCGTTCCCTTAAGGCCTTAGCTCGCGAGCTTAATATCCCGGTGGTGGCGGTATCCCAGCTCAGCCGGGCGGTAGAGTGGCGGGCGTCACACATGCCGCAACTGGCTGACCTGCGGGAAAGTGGCAGCATCGAACAGGATTCTGATGTGGTTCTGTTTATCTATCGGGATGAATACTATCATTCCGAGGAGGAATGGCAGCTCCAGCATCCGGATAAAGAATACCCGCGAGAAGAAGCCGATATTATCATTGCTAAGAATCGCAATGGACCTACCGGGCAGATAAAATTACGTTTCCGGCACAATCTAGCCAAATTCTATAATTTTGAGTATCCAGTTAGTAGTGAAGAACCGACTTTATTGTAAAGAATTTGAACTTCTCTTTAAATGCTAGATAGCCAGGTTAGCGAGACTACCACGGACTGAATTTGAGATGGAGCAGTTTAAAGGTTTTCCAGCCAAGATGGAGTTTACCCCGATACCTAACTTTTTCTTAAGTACTGTCCTGCCCCAGATCAGTGATATCGGCGAGTTAAAGACAACGCTGCATGTGCTGGCGATACTTTACCGTAAACGGGGTTATCCTCGTTTCACCACCCAGCGAGAACTGCTGGGGAATGCTGGTCTGATGGGTAGCCTGAGAGAGGGAAGTAAGCCACCGGATGAGGTATTGCGTAAGTCTCTGGAAATGGCGACCAAACGGGGAACTTTCATTCATCTGGTGTTAGATAGAGATGGTGTACCCGAAGATGTCTATTTGCTCAATACTGAGTCCGACCGGCAGACGGTGGCTAAAATTCAAAACGGTGAGTTCAAATTAAGCGGGCTAAAAGCGGCCGGGCAAACCTATATTGAGACTGAGGAACAACCAGACATTTTTACGCTTTATGAACAGAACGTCGGCATGCTGACCCCAATAATTGCCGAAGAGCTGCGTGAGGCGGAGAAGTTATATCCAGAAGTCTGGATTCGGGATGCTATCAAAGAGGCAGTTTCACTCAATAAGAG
>JBHIDQ010000185.1:0-1685 GCA_046760155.1 Dehalococcoidales bacterium
ATGGGGTAGGATGGATTTAATGGACACCAAAGTCAGGTAAAATAGAAAGACGGAGGTGTCAGATTGAAAGGTATCCCACAAGGAAGGTACACCCGGGAATTCCGCCAGGAGGCGGTGAAACTGGTAACCGAGGAAAAGATGTCGTTACCGGAGGCAGCTCGCCGGCTGTCCCTGGCTCCCTCAACACTCGCTTATTGGGTCAAAGCCTATAAGGAAGGCAAGCTGGGGGAGATCGGTAAGGCACAAAAGCCCTTAACTGAAATTGAGATGGAGTTAGCCCGGACGAAGAAAGAGCTGGTAGAAGTGAAGATGGAACGAGACATATTAAAAAAAGCAGCCGCGTACTTTGCCAGGGAGTCGCTGCACGGTACACGGCGATGAGGCAGATGCGGCTCCACTACCCCATACCGCTCCTGAGCCGGCTTCTGAGGGTCTCGGCCAGCGGTTTCTATGCCTGGAGTAACCGGCCACCCTCTGAGTGGGCGAAGGAAGAAATGCGGTTGGAGGTAGCGATTAAGGCGGCACACCGGCGAACCCGGCAGACCTATGGGGCGGAGAGACTGCAGCGTGAGCTGACCGAGGACGGAATAAGAGTGGGCATCTGCCGTATCAAGCGTATCAAGAGGAAGCTGGGTCTACGCTGTAAGCAGAAGCGGAAATTCAAGGTAACCACTGACTCCAGGCATAAACTGCCGGTGGCGGAGAACTTGCTTAAGCAGCAGTTTAAGGTGTATGAACCTAATGCTGTGTGGGTGAGCGATATAACCTATGTGCCCACTGATGAAGGCTGGCTGTACCTGGCCGGGCACAAGGACCTCTTTACCAGTGAAATTGTGGGCTACGCCATGGGCGAGAGGCTGACCAGGAACCTGGTCAACCAGTCTCTGCTACAAGCGGTAACCACCAGGAGGCCGGGAAAAGGGCTACTTCACCACTCCGACCGCGGCAGTCAATATTGCAGCCACGAGTATCAAGGCCTGTTAAGGCAGTTTGGACTAGAGGTGTCAATGAGTGGAAGCGGGAACTGCTTTGATAATGCGCCGATGGAGAGCTTCTGGGGAATTATCAAGCAGGAGCTGATTAATCATCGCCATTATCGTACCAGGCGGGAAGCAATTGAAGACATTACAGAATACATTGAGATATTTTACAACCGGCAGCGGCGGCAGGCTAAACTGGGATTCTTATCACCTGTAGCGTATGCACAGAAATACTATGCCGACTGGCTGGTGGCAGCATGAAGGGTTTGGTGTCCACTATTGCCATCCGACCCCAGAGATTAATTTTGTTTTACTAACGCAGGAATTGTCTGCTTTTTGGCGCCAGTTTAAATCGGAAATACTTTGTTACAGTCATCCACAATCTGCTTTGGTATGACCTGCCCCCAATTAATGGTCCACTCTTTAAGTTAGGGTTGTCAGCTAAACACTTCTGCTGCACAAATTAGACAATTAGTCTCTTCTCGCAGTCAGGACTGGGTAGTATTTCCCTCTATGCGGTTTACCAAGAACTTACTAAACCAACAACGGGATCTGGTAGAAAAGTATATTAGGCGGTTATAATTTTCGCACTACGCGGCATTTGCTCAATTCGGCTTTTTTGCTCTGCTAACGCTTGTGCTTCTTTCCCAGTTTTGCCGTTGCGTCAGCATCTACTTCAAGTGTTGCCGGGTCAATGACCACGCC
>JBHIDQ010000186.1:0-1604 GCA_046760155.1 Dehalococcoidales bacterium
GCTGCTTTTGCCTTGAGGCGAATTGCCTCGGGAACCTTGACCTCGGGTGTCATCTCCTCCAGAGACCATAAGACCTTCTCTAAAGTGATTAACTTCATATTGGGACAAACTGCCTGTTCGGAAACGTGGATGAATCTCTTACCCGGATTTTCCTTTCTCAGGCGGTGAATTATGCCCAGCTCTGTGCCGACAATCATCTCGCTGACATCTTCTCTTTGGGCATACCGAACTATGCCTCCTGTGCTCATGACTTCATCAGCCAAGGCGATAACCTCAGGTCGGCACTCGGGGTGGACAACTACTTTAGCCTGGGGATACTCCTCCTTCAGTCGGATGATATCCTGGTCTCTGATTCGGGCGTGGGTAGGGCAGTAGCCGGGCCAGAAGTGCATTTTCTTATTCGTTTTAGTAGAGATATAGTGCCCAAGGTACTGGTCGGGGACAAACAGTATCTCATCATTATCGACGCTTTCGACCACCTTGACGGCATTAGCCGAGGTACAGCAAATATCTGATTCTGCCTTAACCTCGGCGGTGGAGTTAATATAGCAAACCACGCTGGCATTGGGTAATTCCTTTTTCCGCTGCCTTAACTGTTCGGCGGTAATCATATTGGCCATGGGGCAGCCGGCATGCACGTCTGGCAGCAGGACGGTCATGTCCGGACAAAGGATGGCGGCCGTCTCGGCCATGAAGTGAACTCCGCAAAAGACGATTACGTCGGCTTTAGTTTTGGCGGCGTTTTGACTCAGCCCTAGGGAATCACCAATAAAGTCAGCGATATCCTGAATCTCACCCAGTTGGTAGTTGTGGACGAGGATGACGGCATTTCTTTCCTGCTTCAATTTTAAAATTCTTTCTTCTAGGGATAAGTCTTTAATAATGGTCATGATGCTGCTCCAATTTTGATGCTGTCTCCCGGTCTGACTAAACCTCCCTGGATTACTCTGGCAAAGACTCCCTCTTCCGGCATGATGCATTGACCTACCTGACGGCGAATGGCACAGGCGGTATGGCACTCTTTGCCAATCTGGGTAATTTCCAGGATGACTTCATCACCGACCAATATTCGGGTACCAATGGGCAGACGACACAAGTCTAAGCCTTCAACGGTGATATTTTCGGCAAAATCTCCAGGTTTTAAATTTAAGCCCAGATTTCGCATCTTGTCAATACTCTCCACGGCGAGCAGACTCACCTGACGATTGGTCTGGCAATCAGCATGAGCATCACCGATAAGGCCATAATCTTCTTTAAAGAGACCTTCAGCTATAGCTTCCTTTTTTGTCCCTTTTTTCCTACTGGTACAAACGGCAATTATTTTAGCCATCACCTACTGCGCTCCTTTTATTCGTCCTTTTTAGCCATATTGCCCGTTACCGGAAACGATGTTATAACATCTACTTGGACAAACGGCAAACCGCCAGCGGGCTATCCGCCACACATTAATGACACTATCTCCACCTTAAGGAACTCCTTGTCCTTGTGGCGATCCTTGGCAGCTAGCTGGACGAGCTCTTCATAGGAAACAATCTCTTGACCCTCTACGGTAATTATGTGATTCAAATCAAAATGAAGGAAATCTTTGGCTTGCTCAAAGTCAC
>JBHIDQ010000187.1:0-1588 GCA_046760155.1 Dehalococcoidales bacterium
CAGAGGTCAATCAAAAACTAACGGAGGTCATCCTTGAACTCCTCCAATCTGTTCTCCAGGTCTTTCTGCCTCATGACCAATGTCAGGTCACTGCGTGTCTTCTCCAGAACACCACGAACCATATCAGTGGTGCGCCGCAGACCACCGGTGATGGCATCGGGGAAGTCCATGGTAACCAAAACATTGTAGATATCATCCATCACCAATAATAATTCCTCACTACGAGACAGGTCACCGCGTCTCATACCGTCGAGCAGGTAACGCCGTAGCTCGCCGACCGCTTCACCCAATCCATTCAAGTAAGCTGCCGCCTCAATACCCAGTTCTTCCGGGGAAGGAACTTGCTTCTCAGTTACCAGAGCGAGGAGAATACTTCCCTCAGCAAATTCCTTCTGGGCATCCCGGATAAATCCGGTATTACTCAACTCATTATAAGCGGCAACGGCCTGCTCTGCCTCCGCAAGCAGGCTACGGGCTGACTTGAGCGATTCGGCGGCCTGGTCAAATTCCTGGCGATGCACGGCACGGATGGCCTGGCTGCAACAACGAATGGCGTCACGACACAGGGGAAGCGCCTTTTCCCGAGCGGCGTCTTTAGCTGAAAAGCCTACCCTTATCTGCTCGGCAATTGAGTCCAGCTTATCAGTTAATTTACTCACTTGGTGCCTCACCCCGGTGCATCAGTTTGGCAAATAACTCTTTTTCTATGGTGTAGAGTTTGAAGCGAGCCTGTTTAAATTTATCCGATTCCAGGGGTACATCCGGATTCTTAGCCAGTTCTTCCATGACTCTCAGCGCTTCCTGAACTCTACGGGCATTAGCCACTACCATTTCCGGGATTTCTTTATATTTTCCCTCGCCCGATGCTTCAAGGTTAATGCCAACATCACCTTCCGAGTTTCGCGCCTGAAGAAACTGTTGTTCCAGGGATAAATCGACTTTTACCATCTCGTGCCTTATATCCTTAAGCTGCTGGCTTAAGGCAGCATCATCAAGTACCAGGCGAGCAATTTCTTCAAGGACGCGAAGTCCCTCGCCAATGCGATTGAGATTGGCGTCAATAATGCGCAGCGTTAGATTTGACATTGTTTCCATATCCAGGTGGGTTAATTCTAGCACAGCTAGGTCGAGGGGTAAAGCTGACGCTTCTTCAGGCTTCAGCAACGGCATTTTCAATGAGCTCAATTCGTAAAGGCCCGTCTTTTTTGCCTAGTTCTACCGCCACGACATCTATCCGCCATGAGGCAGGCAAATTACTATGGGTTTGCTGGTAGTGAGCGGCCACTGCCCGCAATTTTCCCATCTTGGTTGGTGTAATTGACTCTTCCGGACTGCCGAACTCAAGGCTCCTTTTCGTCCGTACCTCGATAAAAACGAGGCAATCTTTATGCTTGGCAATGATATCAATTTCGCCTTCCGGGCAACGGTAATTGGACTCCAAAAGACGGTAGCCTCGTTTTTTGAGAAAATCCTTGGCTAGCTGCTCACCGAGAATACCAACATCTCTGCGTTTCATGGTTCTTTAATCTTAAGGTTATCTACCTCTCCCCCTTTGGCTTTTTATTTGATAACCCCATCCCCCTTTGTC